>CAZJDN010000008.1:0-18413 GCA_964544775.1 uncultured Thiothrix sp. | reverse complement strand
TCGTTTATTGTGGCGGATAAAGTAACACTGACAACCCGTCGTGCGGGGGCTGCGGTCTCTGAAGGGGTGCGTTGGGAGTCGGATGCGCAATCCGGTTATTCCTTGGAGCAAGTGGACAAGCCCACACGCGGTACAGAAATTGTGCTGCATTTGAAGGAAGAAGAAAAACTGTTGGCAGACAGTTGGCGTTTGCGCAACATTATCCGTCAGTATTCCGACCACATTCCGCTGCCTGTCAACATGCGTAAAACGGAAGCAGGCGAAGTTCAAGAAGAATGGGAAACCGTCAACAAAGCCAACGCGCTGTGGACGCGCTCAAAAGGCGAAGTAAAAGACGAAGAGTACCAAGAGTTTTACAAGCACGTTTCGCACGATTGGGAAGAAGCCTTAGCGTGGAGTCATAACCGCGTAGAAGGTAAGTATGAATACACTTCTTTGTTATACGTGCCGTCTAAAGCCCCGTTTGACCTGTTTGACCGCGATAATCACCACGGCTTAAAGCTGTACGTACAGCGTGTCTTTATCATGGAAGATAAAGAATTCAAACTGATGCCGCGTTATTTGCGTTTCGTGCGTGGGGTATTGGATTCTGCTGATCTGCCGTTGAACGTGTCGCGTGAAATTCTGCAAGGCAACAAAATCATCGAAAACATGAAAAGTGGTTCGGTGAAAAAAGTCTTGGGCTTGCTGGATAGTATGGCACTGAATGAGCCAGAAAAATACCAAAAATTCTGGAAAGAGTTCGGTAAAGTGTTGAAAGAAGGTCCGGGCGAAGACTTCAGCAACCGCGAAGAAATTGCCAAACTGCTACGCTTCTCTTCCACGCTGGATGATGCGACGGAACAAAAAGTTTCCTTGCAAGATTACATCAACCGCATGAAAGAAGGGCAGGACAAAATCTACTTCATCACAGCGGATACGCACACAGCGGCGAAAAACAGCCCACATTTGGAAGTTTTCCGCAAGAAAGGGATTGAAGTCTTGTTGTTATCTGATCGCGTAGACGAGTGGTTGGTACAGCATTTAATGGAATTCGACGGCAAATCACTGCAATCCGTGGCAAAAGGTCAGCTTGATTTGTCTAAACTTGAATCCGAAGAAGACAAAAAAGCGCAGGAAAAAGTTGAAAAAGCTGCCAAAAATATGGTTGAACACATCAAGAAAGCCTTAGCAGAGAAGGTTGACGAAGTACGTGTTTCCCATCGTTTAACAAATTCCCCTTCTTGTATCGTTTTGAATGAGCAAGATATGGCGTTGTATATGCAAAACTTGCTCAAGCAAGCGGGGCATGAAATGCCTAACACCAAACCCGCGTTAGAAATCAACCCAACGCACCCATTGCTGAAACGCATGGAAGCGGAAACGGACGACGAGCGTTTCGCGGAATGGGCAAGCGTGTTGTTGGATCAGGCAATTTTAGCCGAAGGTGGGCAGTTGGAAGACCCCGCAGGTTTCGTTCACCGCTTGAACCGTTTGATGTTAGCGATTGCGTAACCCTTCGTCTTCATCAATAAAGAAGCCGCCTTAATTGGGCGGCTTTTTTATGGGCGTAATGCATTTATTGTGCAGTTTTTTCTGCGTCTTTTGTGTCTGTTGTTTGTTTTTGTGCCGCTTGCAACTTTTCCCACTTGCGCAATTCTTTGCGGTAAATGTCCCAAATACAAGGGTCACAACCACTTTCACAGCATTCGTTTGGGGCGGGTTCGATAGGTTTTTCTTGCATGACTGAGATTCCTTGATGGGCTGCGCAATAATATAAACGGTGGAGTATGGGGTTGTCTAAAAGGCATGTAACGCGCCCTTGTTTTTACGCCCTCAGTTTAAACAAAGGTTGTTTATCACTATCAATCAAGTTGTGGCTAATCAGCCACTGACAAGCGTCTTGTGCATCGTGCTTGAACCATGCCGCCGCAGAACCAAGGCGGAAAGTATACCCCCACGTATCCATGTCTTGCTGCATCCGTGTACGCCCCATGTTGGGAATGAAATCAGCCAGTAAAATTTGCAGGTAACATACCGCGTCTTCCTCGGCGTATTCCCCACCCGCATCCGTATGTAGCACTGCTCGCCGTTCGCCATCCATACAAATGGTGTGACAGGCTTCGTGCAATAGTGAATGTACAGGCGTATCGGGTCGGGCAAAAACCTTTAAACCGATAATGCCTGCTTCGGTTTCATGCCAATAGCTACCGGGGATCGTCTGTTGTTCAGGCACTAATTCAAGTTGTAAGCCGAAGCACTTGAGCAGGGTAGCAATAACGGCTTGCCCTGCTTCGTTTAAACGCAAAACGTCACTCACAGGTAATATCTACCAGCAGCACCAATCACAACGTTAACCAAGCCAAGTGAAAGGTTGGTACCGATCAGCATCCGAATACGCCCAAGGGCTTTACCTCCGTCTTGCCAACGCATACCCGCAACGGCTTCACGCAATTGACGGTAAGGCACAAAGAACACGTAGCAAAAAATGCCCATCATGATTAAACCGATGCCATTCATGAGGTGTACGTAAAGTGGTGCGTTAGCCATGCCTGCGAACGGAACGAAAATCATCCAATACCCAGAAGCCAGAATGCTACCAACAGCCAACCATACCCACGGAAAGAAACGTTGGAAAACACCAACCCACAAGGGTAAGCGTTGCGGTGGTTCAAGAAGTGAAGCGGCTACGGGACGCAATGCCATGTAGGCGAAGAACATGCCGCCAACCCAAATGACGACAGATAAAACGTGAAAAGCTAGCGCGATTGACAAGGGTGTTCTCCTTTATTTCAATCGCGCTATTTTACTGTTATTGCCGCGTGATTACAGCAGTTTGAGGCTACGCAAGGTAGTAACTACATTGCCTTTTGTGTCACTGTGCGCTTTGCGTTTACCTTTTCCGTCTTCATTGTAGTAATAGTTGGAGTAATCATACCCATAACTACCACCACGGTGCATTGCAACGCGGTTGAGTAAAATACCGGAAAGGGTGGCTTGAGATTGGCGTAAACGTTTCAACGCATTAGTGACAGCACCGAGACGGGTGTTTTCTGCTCGTACCGCTAGCAGTGTGGTATCTGCCAGTGAGGAAAGTACCAGCGCGTCAGCTAAACCTAAAACAGGAGGACCATCCAGAATGATTTGGTCGTATTCCTCCCGCGCTGTGGCAAGTAAGGCTTGCATTTGCGGTGAAGAGAGCAATTCTGAAGGGTCTTCCGGTAATTTTCCGGCTGGGATTAGGTTAAGGTTGCTGATGTCGGTGCGATGTACCAAGGAATCTGTGCTGGCATTACCTTGTAGGTAATCTGCCAAACCTGCTGCCATGTGCACATTCAGCGTTTTGTGCAGGGACGGATTGCGTAAATCAGCATCAATCAGTAGAACACGGCTGCCTGCATTCGCGTAAGCGCAGGCCAAGTTGGTTGCTGTGGTTGTTTTGCCTTCGCCTGCACAAGCACTGGTAACAAATACAATGTTATGTTCGTCGTTGCGCAGGATGAAACGCATGGCAGTACGTAGTGAACGGAATGCTTCTGCCACACCTGACTTAGGTTCTTTTATGGTCAATTGCGCCAATTGGCTGGGTGTATTGTTTAAGACTTCAGGTACAACACCGAGCACGGACAGTTGTGATGTGCGTTCCAGTTCGTTGATGTCTTTTACAGTGTCATCCATAAATTCGCGCAGGAATGCACCAGAAATCCCCAGCAATAAGCCAAGTAATGCCCCAAACGATAAGTTGGTCATTAGGTTTGGTTTGAACTTATTTTGCGGTACGAGTGCGCGGTCAATCACTGCAATGTTGTTTGCACCTACACCGCCTGCGATGCTGACTTCTTTCAGACGTTGCATTAAACCTTGATGTAAACCTTGGTTAGTGTCCACTTCACGTTGTAAGGTGTCATAACCAATGATTTTATCCTGTTCTTGCAAGGCTTCCGTTTTTGCACGGAGGGTACTGTCGTGAATGCCTTCCTCGCGTTTTTTGATACTTTCAATTTCACCGTTCAAGTTAGAAATTTTGGTTTTAATTTCTAATTCGATTTTATCTTCAAGATCAGCAATTTGTTTACGGCGTGTTGAATCCGGTTTTTTCGCGTTGAGGGCTTTCAGCATATCCAACGCACTCCGCAGAGACTGCAAGTTGGGCGCATTGTCTTGCAATACACCAATACGATCTTCCAATGGACGGTTTTTGTCGCTCAATAATTCGCGTTTACCTTCTTTTTCACCGCGTTGTTTTTGGATCAGCAGTAACTCTTCCGTAAGATTTTTCAGTTTGAGCGAGGCAATAGTTTCGCCTTTGCCGTCGACAGGAATGATGCCGTGTTCTTTAGAATAGGCACTTAACTTTTGTACCGATTCGTCCAGTTTGGCTTTGGCTTCGGCAACGCTTTTGGTGAGGTAATCTTTTGCGTCATCCGTGGCATTGACACGGCGTTCCATATTCATTTTTTGGAAGGTATCGACAACGGCATTGGCGATTTCAGCCGCTTGTTCTGGGCTGGATGAGTCGTAGTTGACAGCAACTAAACGTGAGTTTTTGATCGGTTCAACACTCAAGTTATCCAGTAGCAATCCTTCTAGTTCCGTTTCTGCATCGGCAGGTTTAATGCCTAGCCATTGTTTCAAACGGCTTAAATGCGAAGTGCTAGAGAGCTTTTCTTTGAGTTTTAAATCCTCAATAACCCGTGAAGCCAGTGCACGGCTACGAATCAGCTCAAACTGGGTTTGGTAGAAATCGCGTGTGTCGCGAATATCTCCTGCACCGAGGAAGTCAATATCGACTACTTTGGTTGGCTCACGTTCAATTTGCAATGTTGCGGTAGAACGGTAGACGTTCTTGCTAGTCAGGGTGAATAACAGTGTTAAGAGGACCGTTGAGCCGCCAACGACGAAAATCATGCGTTTGTGCCGTACCAAGGTTTTCCAGAATTCCCTCAGGTCTAGCGTATCCTGCGATTTCGGCGCAGCACGGAGCGTATGACTGCTACGGTTATGGGAAGTATTGTGTTTATCTTGTTGCATGGTCAGGTACGTCTAATAATGTAATTTAAGGTTACTGGCTCAGAGCAGTGTGCAAGCATCCAATGATTGAGAACAATCCGTTACCGGAATTGTAGCAAGTCCTAAATCATTTGGCTGACAAACTTGTTGATGAATCTTGGCTGAATATTTCATTGCTTAACACCCACATGCGTTTGATTCGTTATGATCAAGTCTGCCTATCCCCTCATCCGCTAACCAGATTTATCGGATGAACTGCCAAATGAGTTGATAAAGCGTCTAGCGGGTGTCTCAACCCAGTAAAATGACAAAATTGAGATGCCAGTCAAACTGAGTGCAAATACATAAAAGTACAAATTCGATTCAGTATCTAAATGTTGTGCCAGTAATTTTTCGTAGATACCGTGCAACGGTTTTTGCAAGATGTAAAGTGAAAAACTTGCCTCACCTAGCAGGATCAGCCACTTATGTTGTAGCCATAGGCTTAACCGTGTGGTATTTAAACTCAATAAGGCAATTACCGTGATAAATAACGGCGCAATCAAACCATTAGTGTAGTCAAGACGAATGCCCGTGTAATCCATAAACGGCTGACGTGCTACCAATAAGCCAAAAATTAATGCTCCTGAAAATGCCAACCCAAATAAATTCAGTTTGGAATCACGCCAGCATTGTAGCTTGCCTTCGCGTAATGCTACGCCCACCACAAATCCCATGACAAAGGTATTCAGGTGCATAATGGGGTTGTAATAAATCAAGTCATGTAAGGTATTAAATAGCACGTAGTTGGCATTATTCAGTAATACAGTGTGTAAAACTTGCGTAGCAACCCAAAAAATAATGCTCATAATCGCGATGAATTTTAACTGTTGCCGTTTGCACAGTAAGATTAGAGCAGGAAAGACAAGGTAGAAAAATACCTCGACTGATAATGACCAACCGGGCGCATTCAAGCTCAGTGGATAACTAGGAACCCATGCTTGCAACATTCCTACGCTTAACAATACCGTCATTGGGTCGCTACCTGCCCCATGCAGTTTGGCTGCAACCATGAGTAACAAGGCAATCAGGTAAACAGGGTAAATGCGTGCAAAGCGTGCCAGCCAATAACGTTTACTATTGAAATTTTGTGGTTCGGTGCTGGTTTTATAGTAAGCAACTGCCATAATAAAACCCGACAGTACATAAAAATAACTGACTGCAATTGACCCTGCCGTAATGACAGGGTGCAGTAACGGAACACTCGCGGGAAATACTTTATCCCCGTAGTGAAAAAATACGACGCTTAATGCCGCGATGTAGCGAGTAAAAGTGAGTTGATCGAGTTTCACTGGCGTTACTTAGTAAGCATTTTTGTCATACAGTGTTTTAAATGCAGTGACGAAAATGATTTTAATATCTAGGGCAAGACTCCAGCGGTGAATATATTCCATGTCATATTCGACCCGTTTTTGCATTTTGAATAAAGTATCTGTTTCACCACGCCAACCGTGGATTTGTGCTAAACCTGTAATACCCGGTTTCATTAAGTGGCGTAGCATATAGCCCGGAATTAATTGACGGTATTCTTCATTGTGTGCCACCGCGTGAGGGCGAGGACCTACGACTGACATATTCCCTTGCAATACATTAAGGAATTGAGGTAATTCATCCAAAGATGTTTTACGCAAGAATGCGCCGATGCGGGTAATGCGGCAGTCATTGCGGGTAGCTTGTTTAATGTTGTCCCCGTTTTCGCAAACGGTCATGGTACGGAACTTGAGCACTTGGAACTTTTCGCCGCGCAAACCGTGACGTGTTTGTTTGAAAAGTACCGGACCAGGAGAAGTTAGCTTAATCACGCTTGCGATGAGTAACATCACAGGTGAGGTTAACGCGAGTAAAATAAGACCGAAAAAGATGTCTTCGAGGCGTTTGAGAAATACATGGTGTGCAGCTAATGGGGAATCGTAGATACACAACACTGGGGTATCAGCGATTTCTAAATAGCGGCTGTGCAACAATGATTGGGTAAAATTATCGGGAATGAGCCGAATAGGGGTAATGGTTTCCGATAGCTCATTGATCAAACCAATGGATGCCGCTTGTTGCCCAAGGGAAGGGGCAATGTAAATTTGATCCCATTCCCCATTGCGAGCGGCTTCTACCATTGCCGCTTTATCGCCAATACGGGCGTAATGGTTGGGTAGTTCTACGGTGCTGGTTTGATGGCAGTCTAGGTCATAAAACCCCGCAATTTGGAAACCGGAGTCAGGTTGATTTTCTACCGCATTAGCAAAGCGTAAACCTTGTTCTGTGATGCCTGCAATGGCAATGGTTCGATTATTGATTCCTACACGTTTGAGATTTGCTTGCACTGTGCGCAGTAAGTAACGGTTGGCGATCAGTAACACAGGCGTAACAAATAGCCAACTAATCAATACAAAGCGTGAAAACTGCCCAGATGTTTTCGCGGCGAAAATAACAAAAATCAGGAATAAGAAGGTTGCAAGCCAAGTGACAATGAGGCGAATGACTTCATCGCGGAAAAACGGTCGACCGCTCCATGAGGTATAGATTTCCGTGAAGCGTCCAACCAAGCCAAATAACAGCGATGCACCTAGCCCTGCGGCGAGATAGCCATCAATGTTGTACGCTTGGGAGTACAAGGAAGCGAGAATCAGGATACCAAGGATGATCAGAGTATCCGTGCTACGGTAGATAAGCTCGGAGCTGATTTTTTTGTCTACCTTTATGTTTTCCATTCAACCGTTATCCTCTGTTGACGATTGCGCCAGAAACCGTCATGGATTTTATTGTCACTGCACCAAATACAAGCCAAAGTCTACCTGTTGCGGGGATGCAACAAGTCAGCTAGCTACTTTGCTCATTCGGCAACGCTATACTGGGATATTCTATCCCATTGTTGTATAAACAATTTAATAAACAAGCAGCCGTTGATGACACTCAAGGCTATAAAAACTGTCTTTAATATAGACCATCGCCGCGCTTTGTGTCGCGAAAAACACACAAGCGGCTATGTTTTCTCGATCAATTAAGCAAGCTAATCTCCCTTATCTCATTGACGAGATGTTTGGTCTTTTTCCCAGCGGTAGGTACTGACATTGCGGTATTGCCATGCCGCCCGTAAACGAATCACCGTTACAATCGCCAAATAACTTAGCACGGCAATAAATTCTTTGCTCAACAATCTATCACGTAAGATACGGGAATAAGGCTTTTGTTCTTTGCAGGTGCACAGACCACTGGCGGCTAATTGCATATTGCCGAGTCGCGCCCGTGTTTTAATCTTAATCAATGACGCAAGATTGTGCGGTGCGGTAATGAATACCTGTGTTCCCGGAATATTACGCCGTTCAGTACGATCAAATTGGCAACGCACAAAGCCATCATCATTGATAATATTGGGGAAATGCGTGAAGCGTTGATGCCCCGTTTCACTAATAACGTAGCTGCAAGTTGCAACCACACCGTCACGAATATACGGTAATTGCAACCATACGTGGTAAAACTGCTTTACCAGCCAAGAAGATTGCGTGGTGTCAATCACAGGTTCAGGGGCGGCGAGTAAGGTGAAACCGTCTTGCATTGCGTTGCTAATGTCAGCAATGGTATTGGCGGATAGGCGCGTATCTGCATCAATGTAAAATACCGGCCAACTGCGGATGTGTTTTTCCGCTTCATTCAGCGCGTTTACTTTAGAAGGGGTGGTAATATCCAAGCAAATCGCTTGTGGATATTCTTTGCGTACAATAGCTGCCGTGTCATCCGTGCAGCCGTTACAGGCGACGATCAGCGTATCTAAACCTTCCTGCCCAATAATGCTATCTAGGCAACGGCGAATAACGCTGGCTTCGTTATGTGCGGGAACAATTACCGTTGCCATTAATGATACCCTTGCAGCCAATCAGCACGTTGGGCATAAACGGTTTGCCATTCTGTGCGTTGTGTCGAGCGTGGTTTGAATACTGTGTGCAGTAAATGTTTATTTAACACATACCAATACAACATGAATTTACAAGCAGGGCGTTGCCACGGCGTAATGTGACGGTTAATTAGCTCTACTTTGCCTTTCAGTAATTTAATCATTTTGCCAGAAAAGCGAGTGTGACTAACTCCACCGTGATGGATGATGCGTGCATCAGGGCTAACAATCGGTTGGAAACCCCAAGCATGGGCGCGTAAACAATAGTCTGCTTCTTCGGCATACATGAAAAAGCGTGAATCCAAACCGCCAATTTGATCCCATAAGGTGCGGGTGGTGAGAAAAAAACAGCCAGAAACAATGTCTACGTTTTTAACGCTGGAACGATCCCAACACCCATAGTTAGCATGATTAAATAAGCAGGAACGCGAAAACAGTTTACTCAGCCCCAATGCGCTGAATAATAAATCCCCAAAATTGGGTTTTGCCCACGCATGTTGACTATTGAGGCTGCCGTCATTATTTAGGGTAACGCCGCTCCAAATGCCATTTTCAGGGTGTTGATGGGCAAATTGCATCAAGCGATCAACTGCTGCATTAATGATAATCGTATCAGGGTTGAGCAGGAGTAAATATTTACCTGTTGCTTCTGCTACACCCTGACAGACTCCACCCGCAAAGCCCGTGTTTTGCGTTGAGGCAATTAATCGCACTTGCGGAAAATGTTGCCGTAACATCGCTACTGAACCATCTGTTGAAGCATTATCCACCACGATAACTTCATAACGTGTTAATTGGGTTTCGCTCATGAGGGATTCGAGTGCGCGACGGATGTATTGTGCGGTGTTGTAAGAGACGAGGATAATACTGAGTTCCGGTGTGTTCACACTAATCTCCCGTAAGCAATCGTCTGAATATCGGTGCGTAAGACTTTGGCAGGATTTCCACCGACAATGCAGTTAGAGGGTACATCTTTTGTGACGACACTGCCTGCACCAACAATGACTTGATCACCGATTTTTACACCGGGTAGGATAATCGAGCCGCAGCCAATAAAGCAGTTCGCACCAATGCGTGTAACTTGTTCAAAACCACCACCGTGGCGACGGGTAGCAAAATCGTGTGCAAGAATAATGGCATCAAAGGCGACGTAAGTTTTTTCACCGATTTCCACACAGCGCGGATTGGTTTTATCCAGCCGTGCTTTGAATGAAATGCGTACATCGGGGGCGATTTTCATACCATAGAGGCTGCGAAAATACCAAGTACGCAACCACAGTAAACTGTCCCGCAGCCAGACCAGCCACATAAACACTCTTTGATTAACAAAACGTAGTCGCATGTTTTAGTTGCCATCCTTGGAAGTTGTGTCGGATTCAGTATCAGCAATTGCTTGTTGCATTTCCATTTCTTCCGCTTGACGGTTCCATTGTGCGTAGTTTCTTGCCCAGCCAATTGAACCCAGCGTGAAAAAGAACATCGGTTGCAATTTACCGAAATAATCAACGGTGAAGCCAATCAAAATCAGTGAGAAAAAGGATAAGACCCACGCTGTCACCATCCAGCGGGTGTATTCACTGTGTTTGTGCAATAAATTCAACGTATTAAATGAAGCATGCAAGCTAGCAAGCAACAAAAAACCTGCGGCAAATAACCCGTGTTCTAAAGTGAGTAACAGCCAAAAACTATCAATACTGTTACCAAACCAGCTCGCAATCCAATAAGGACGTGTCCAATCGTGTAACCCCGGACCAATTAAGCCGATACCTAAAATAGGGCTGTCTGCAATGTCGTCCATGCTATTTTCCCATTGCAACATGCGAAAATAACCTGTATTGGGATTAAAGGTTAAATACGAAATTAAAATGCCAAAAAATCCCCGATTAGAAAAGGCATTAATCAGCATAGAGCCTGCTAACATGGCAAAAAAGAGTGACACCCATAACCGCCGTGCGCTATTCCAGAACTTCACCAATACGGCAATAATGGTTTGAAAAATTAACGATAATAATGGTGCGGACGATAAAGTCAGAAACATTGAAATAATTAGCGCAATGACATTAATACCGCTGAATAAATTACGGGTACGGCGAAATAGCAAAAAAGCAAAGGGGAAAAACATCGCCAGCAAAGAAGCATATAAAATCGGATGCTCAAATAAACTCGCTGCCCGCATTACGCCATTACGGATGTAGTAATTCATGTACAAACGAAAGTCGAGTGAATCATGCCCAGTAATTAACTTAGCAATTTCGTGCAAAAAACGGTGTTGGGCAAAGGCTTCATACGCGCTGAATAAAGTTAATGATACCAGTGTTACCACAAACATTTGATTGATTTGATAGAAGCGTTCAGGCGTGCTGATGTACATACGGGCAAGGTAAAATGCACCCAATGTTTCAATAGAGTAAATGCCTGTTGATTCAATGGCTTGCTGTAAATCGTGATTATGCCAAATACTGGCAAAGGCAAATACTACCAATCCAATGAGTAATACATCGACTAAATTGGCTTGTTCTAAAATGCCTTTAAAGTTCAGTACTGCATAGATTAGGGAAAGCCCTAATACCACACGGTAGGTTTCGATCCGTACTGAACCTGCCATAACATAAAATTCGACAGGAATAAAAATGGCAACAACAAATAAAATGGCAAGTAATCTAAGCATAATGCCTCTTATGATAGTTCCTCTTGCCCAGTTAATAGGCGTTTTTGTACAAACAGCCAAATAATGCCGCCAGTCATTAATACATTGGCGATAAGTGTGGAACTTGCTGCTCCTGCAATACCAAACTGTGGGATAAGAATAATATTGGCAATGACATTAACCACTAAAGCACTCATAAGCATGATATTCAAGTAGCGTACTTGCTCTTGAATAATAAACATGAATGAAAATGTTAGGCTTAATGCGCGAGTAAACTGCGCGATTAATAACAAGGCTAATGCACTGCTTGCTTGAATGTATTCTGGGCGGAAAACAGTCAGTAATAAATTACCTGCGATTAATAGCAATAGTGTAACACCGCCAAGTATACCCACAACTAGCCCTGTTGCTTGCCAAAAGAAAGGGCGTAATTTTTCTGCTTGATGTTGGTGAATACCCAATAAACGCGGGTAAATGGTGGCATCCAACGCGCCGAGAAAGAATAAACTCACAAACGATAAGCGGGCGGCTACCGTAAATAAAGCAACGTCTTCATTACTCAGCAACAATCCCGTTAATAGTGTGTCAGCCCATAACATTAGAAACGAGAAAAAAGAAACGGGTGCAAGCGGTAAAGATTGCTGTAAAACCTCGCGTATACTAAAGCGTAAGGGTTGTTTGGGGTGTAAACTTGCCCACCACGGGCGTAACCAATGAAATGACGCAATACCTGCTAATGCCAGTGATGCAACGTATAACACTAAATACTGCTGATCTTGTCGGAAAAACTGCCACGATGCGAGTAAAAGTGCCATATAAGTGACAGCAGGTAAGGAATTTTGTACCAAAATCGACTGCGATGTATGCCGCACGGCTTTTAAAAAGGCAGAATTCATCATCACCAGATTAAAGGTCAGAATTCCCGTTCCGGCAAGTAACAACGGGACAGTTTGAATGGCATCGTCAAATAACCAATGCCGCAACAGCGGAATAGCTAAGCACCACGCGATAATAAAAATACCACTACTGATTAACACCATGCGGTAAGCATCGCGTAAATGGCTACCTTGCGCAGCGATTTCAGTTGCTTGGATTCTGGCAACATCGCGCACAAGCCATTGTTCAACGCCTACGCGACTGAATAATGAAACACCTGTTACCAAAGTCATGAGCATGAATACCATACCTGCTTCATTCATGGGCAAAGTACGGGTTAGTAAAATGGCAACAGCGAAATTTAGCCCGACTCCGGCAAAGCGAGCAACGGTAGACAGTATGCTAGTAATGAGTAATGAGCCGGATTTAATTTTCATGCGCGGATAGCCTGATCAATAAAATCCGCCAGCATTTGTCGCCGCGAATCAGGAGCAGCCGTGGCAGCTTGTAGGCTAGCGCGTTGTGCAAGCAAGGCGAACAGTTCTTCTTGCGTGGCAGCGGTGTAAACGCCGGGTAGTTTCCCCATCCACGCCAAGCCATCACGTTGGTGGTCATTACGGTGTTCGCCCAAGGCATGTTGGCGGTTGACCACAATAATCGGTTTCTGGCTTTCGAGAGCGGTAATAATATTGCCCATACCTGCGTGAGAAATGATCAAATCCGCCGCCTGCAAATGCTGATTAAACGTTTCCGCAGGCATGAAACGTTCCCATTGTAAGTGTTGGGGTTGGTAGTCCCCTCCTGCGATTTGCGCAATGCCTTGTTCGGGGTGGTTTGCTACCCACTCGTCCACCGAGCGAATTAAACGATCAAAGGGAAATTGTGTGCCAACCGCGACGAAAATCACAGCACAGCTCCTTTAAACAGCACGCGCTGCCCATCGCTTAAATGTTCCCATTGCGTGAGGAAGACATCGGCGTGGTTTTGTACCATGCGTCCGGCACGCGAGATTTGCTTAACATTGGCAATGCTATCCACCCAAATGGTACGAATGCGTAACAATTTGCCCAACCCAATCGCCACTGCGCCGGGGGCTGCTCCGGTGGAAACAATTGCTTGAGGACGTTCTTGCAATAAAATCCGCAGCACTTGCCACGTACAGGGAATCAGCCGCCATTTGTCATCGGCACTGACATCGGTAATGGGGTAAACCTTGCGTTCACCCATTGTCGCAGATGTATTGAAGAGCGTATCCGGCATGGCGAATAAAATGTCGTAACGATCTTCCAAGCGTTCGCACAAGCGGGTCAGTTGTATCCAATGCCCACCGGGGGACGAAATTGCCAGCAATTTGGGTTTACCGCTCATGCCGCTTTCCTTAAATAAAAGGCAGCTTGGTCGCCTTGTTTAATGGCATTTAATTCTTGGGAGCGTTCTTCAAAATCCCGAATGCGTTGGGTGGTAAACGGCGAGTTTTTCGGGGATTCGGCATAAGAACGTGGGTCACGCAAGGGAATGTCTTGTTCGTACTGCTCACTGCCCCAAAATTGCAGGGCAAACGAATCGTACACCACTTGTTCAACGCTAAAGCCTGCTTTTTCCGCCAGCAATTGCATACTTTGCAAGGAGTGCAAATACAAATGGCGCGGTGCATCCAATTGTACCCAATTCACGCCGTAATGTTGCCATGCAAACGAAGAAACGGTGGGAACGCGCAATAAAACCGCTCCGCCCGGTTTGAGGATTTGCCACGCTTGTTTCAAGGTTGCTTGTTGTTCGGGTAAGTGCTCAAACGAATGGTGAAACATCACCACATCCCATTGCCCGTTCTCGCTGAAAATGTCGCGCTTTTCAATGCGTAAACCATTTGGGTAAGCAATGTTTTCGCGGTTGAATGGGTCAATGCCGAGGGTATTTTTAAACCCCGCTTCATGCAGTGATTGGAGTAAATGTCCCGCCCCGCAACCAACATCTAAAATACGGCTGTCGGGGGTGATATGGAGTGGGCGGAGGGTGGCTAATTTCTTATTGGGGGAAAATGCGTGCAGTAAATGCCCCATTTGCCCTTTGCCCGTTGCTGCCCATGCGTCCCGTAGGCGTAAGAAAACCCGTTTCAACGGATTCCCCGTTTTATTCGCATCGGTATACGAGTAGTAGTTATCAGGGTAATAACGCGCAAGGTCGGCGGGAATTTGCAGAATCTGTAAACAGCCGCATTGCTTGCACTCAAAATAGCGATGCTGGTCACGTAAACCCAGCATCATTTCTTTCGCCGTATAAGTACGGTGTTCGTGGATTGCACCACAGATACGGCATTCCATTAGGCTTTATCCCCGTGTGAACCAAACAGTGCAATACCTTCTTGCCAAAATTCAGGGTGCGTTAAATACCAATCCAGCGTTTTGGCTAAACCTGTTTGGAATGTTTCCGCAGGGACATAGCCCAATTCACGGCAAATTTTGTTGTTATCAATCGCGTAACGGCGATCATGCCCTGGGCGGTCGGTTACGTAAGTAATGTGCTGACGGTGGGGGACGTGTGGGGAGTTGGGGAAACGCGCATCCAGTAAATCGCACAGTTCATGAATCAAGCTCAGATTAGCTTGCTCATTATTCCCGCCGATATTGTAGGTTTCGCCAATGCGCCCCGTGCGGATAATTAAATCAATTCCACGGTTGTGATCGTCTACATACAACCAGTCACGGATTTGTTGCCCATCGCCGTAAATCGGCACGGCTTTACCCTGCAATAAGCGCGAAATCGCCAATGGAATCAGCTTTTCAGGGTATTGATACGGACCGTAGTTGTTAGAGCAATTACTGGTAGTGGTATTCAAGCCGTAAGTGTGTTGGTAGGCACGCACAACGTGATCCGAAGCTGCTTTACTCGCGGCATACGGGGAGTTGGGGGCGTAAGGCGTGGTTTCTGTGAATGCGGGGTCAGTGGGCGACAATGTGCCGTACACTTCATCGGTCGAAACGTGGTGGAAACGGTGTGTAAAGCCCGCTTTTTCTTCCAGCCAGACTTTCTTGGCCGCTTTCAGCAAGCTGTGTGTGCCGTCGATATTGGTACGTAAAAATGCATCCGGGCCGTAAATCGAGCGGTCAACGTGCGATTCCGCCGCAAAATGCACGAGTGTGTCAATGTTTTCATCGCGTAACAGTTGTTCGACCAAGGCTTGATCGAGAATATCGCCTTGCACAAAACGGAAGTTGCTTTGCCCTTCCAGCGGTTGTAGGTTTTCGTAACGCCCTGCATAGGTGAGAGCATCCAATACCACAATGCGGGTGCTGGGGTAAGTTGTTAGCCAGTAGTGAACAAAGTTTGTGCCGATGAATCCTGCACCGCCCGTTACCAGTAAGCATTGAGGGTTGTGTGTTGTTGTCATGTGTTGGTAGCCTGTTGTTGCAATTGAGCGAGCATTTGCCGCAGGGTTGTGCGCCAGTGCGGGAAAGTGTAGCCCAAGGTATTTTCGGTTGCGCGTTTGTCCATCACGCTGTAAGTCGGGCGGTGTGCAGGGGTGGGGTATTCCGCTGTACGTAAGGGTTTGATGGGAATGGCTTTCGACAATAAACCCAATGCCATCGCTTCTTCCTGAATAGCAACGGCGAAATCGTACCAGCTTGCTACGCCATTATCGGCACAATGGAAGATGCCCTGCGGTTTTTGTGCGATGAATGACCATAAGGTAGTGCTTAATGTGCGTGTCCATGTCGGCGTGCCTACTTGGTCTGCTACTACGCCCAAGCTGTCGCGTTCTGCCATTAAACGCAGCATGGTTTTGACGAAATTATTTGCGTAAGCCGAATACAACCACGATGTCCGCACGATTGCGGCGTGAGGGCAATGGGTTTGAATGGCTTGTTCACCAGCGCGTTTGCTTGCGCCATACACGCTTAAGGGTTGTGTTGTTGCATCGCTGGCGTAGGGTGAGGATTGCAATCCGTCGAAAACGAAATCCGTGGAAATGTGCAGCAAATACATGCCGCGTTGTGCCGCTTCTTGCGCCAAGGTTACGGCGGCGGTGTGGTTAATGGCGTAAGCGCGTTCCACGTCCGTTTCGGCTTTATCCACGGCGGTGTAAGCCGCAGCATTGATAATCGCATCAGGTTGGTGAGCCGTTAATGCCGCTTTGACGTGTTCGGCGCGGGTAATGTCCAACGTGGTGTAATCGGTAGGAATGAGCGTTACGTTTGTAGGGCAAGTGGCTTGCAGTTCCGAACCGAGTTGCCCGTTCGCGCCTGTGAGGAGGATTTTCATGCGAATGTCTCCGCTTCAGCCCACGATTTGCCTTGTGCGTCTTTGCCGGAAACCAGTGGGGCTTGCCCGTCCACTAATGGCCATTCAATGGCTAATGTTGGGTCATCCCAGCGAATGCAGGCTTCGTGTTCCGGTGCGTACAGGTTGGTGCATTTGTACAGAAAATCTGCCGACTCGCTCATGACATAAAAGCCGTGCGCAAAACCTTCAGGAACCCACAACATGCGGTGGTTTTCATCAGAAAGTTCCACCCCGACCCATTGCCCAAACGTGGGCGAAGAACGGCGCACATCTACTGCGACATCAAACACTTTACCGCTGGTGACACGCACTAATTTTCCTTGGGTTTGCTGCATTTGGTAATGCAACCCACGCAAAATGCCTTGGCGCGAACGGCTGTGATTGTCTTGCACAAAGTTTAAATCCAAGCCCAATTCAGCGAATTTGCGGCTATTGTGCGTTTCCATGAAAAAGCCGCGTGCATCGCCGAACACCGCAGGCTCGATGATTTTTACTTCTGGGATACGGGTTGCAATCACTTTCATGCCAGTAACCCCGCCAAGTAATGCCCGTAACCGCTTTTTTTCAGCGGTTCGGCTAGGCGCAAGACTTGTTCCGCATCGATATAGCCCATGCGCCATGCGACTTCTTCGGGGCAGGCGATTTTCAGACCTTGGCGTTCCTCAATGACGCGGATGTAATTGGATGCATCCAGTAACGAAGCGTGCGTCCCAGTGTCCAGCCACGCTGTTCCGCGTTTGAGCATTTCTACTTGCAATTGCCCCCGTTCAAGGTACATCTGATTGACGGTGGTAATTTCCAATTCACCACGCGGGGAAGGGCGTACTTCACGCGCAATATCCACCACTTGATTATCGTAGAAATACAAACCCGTTACCGCGTAATTGGAACGGGGTTGCTCCGGTTTTTCCTCAATGCTTAAGGCTTTACCGCTGGCATCGAAGTCCACCACACCGTAGCGTTCAGGGTCACGCACGTAATAGGCAAAAACAGTAGCCCCTTGCGTTTGTTGCGCAACGGCTTGCAAGCGGTGGGATAAACCTTCGCCGTAATAAATATTGTCACCCAAAATCAGAGTGGAAGGGGCATTCCCCACAAAGTCCGCACCGATTAAAAAGGCTTGGGCTAAACCTTCTGGCTTGGCTTGTATGGCATATTGAATATTCAATCCCCAATGCGAACCATCCCCTAGCAGGTTTTGGAATTGCGCCGAATCTTCCGGTGTAGTAATGATCAAAATATCCCGAATACCCGACAGCATTAGCACCGTCAATGGGTAGTAAATCATCGGCTTGTCGTAGATCGGCATCAGTTGTTTACTGACCGCTCGCGTCAAAGGGTAGAGGCGAGTGCCGCTGCCTCCGGCTAAAATAATGCCTTTACGTTGCTGTTTTTGCTGCATGGGTTGTGCTTACTTTTGCTTGATTGGCTTGCGAAAGCCCCAATTGTAGACAAACCCACGCCAATCTGTCAGCGAAATCCGGCAATCGGATAATTTTATGTGCTCAGTAACACAGTCGGACGTTTGCGAGTAACGAATCCCACGTAAGTCTTTAATCCTGTAAGAGGGGTTGCTATTATCAGCGGCTTTTCTTCGTATTAGTGACATTATTATGGAACTCAACCCCACCTATACCAAAATCAAAGACCTTCAAGGGCGCGTGGACGCTCTGAGGGGGTATCTTTGACTACGAA
>CAZJDN010000007.1:0-33051 GCA_964544775.1 uncultured Thiothrix sp. | reverse complement strand
TTGTGCCCATGCCTGACTCGCGTTTGGATGCGTTGGCAAAAATCGTTAAACCAGAACGCATTATTCCGACGACAATGGAGTTTGTGGATATTGCGGGTTTGGTGGCAGGTGCGTCACAAGGCGAAGGTTTGGGGAATAAATTCCTCGCTCACATTCGTGAAACGGATGCGATTGCACAAGTAGTACGTTGTTTTGATAATGACGACATTATCCACGTTGCGAATAAAATCGACCCTGCATCGGACATTGAAATCATCAACACCGAATTAGTGTTAGCTGACCTTGATACTACGGAAAAAGCCGTAAACCGTTACACCAAAGCTGCTAAATCGGGGAATAAAGACGCGCTGAAACAAAAAGAAATCGTTGAGCGTCTGTATAACCATTTGGCAGAAGGCAATTCCGCACGTTCTTTGGCATTGTCCACAGAAGAGCGTTTGTTGATCCGTGACCTGCATTTGCTGAGTATCAAGCCGTTGCTATTCATTGCGAATGTGAATGACGATGGTTTTGAAAATAACCCGTATTTGGATGCAGTAAACGCCATTGCGCAAAAAGAAGGGGCGCAAGTTGTGCCTGTTTGCGCGGCAATGGAAGAAGAATTGTCACAACTCGAAGACGATGAGCGCGATGAATTTTTACAAAGCATGGGCCTGGATGAACCGGGTTTGAACCGTGTGATTCGTGCGGGTTATTCCTTGTTAGGTTTGCAAACCTACTTTACAGCGGGTGTGAAAGAAGTCCGTGCATGGACTATCCGTAAAAATGCCACTGCACCGCAAGCGGCTGGTGTGATTCATACCGATTTCGAGCGCGGCTTTATTCGGGCGCAAACCATTGCGTTTAACGATTTCATTGCTTACAACGGTGAGCAAGGTGCGAAAGAAGCAGGAAAAATGCGTGCGGAAGGTAAAGAATACATTGTGAAAGATGGTGACGTGTTGAACTTCTTGTTTAACGTTTAACTTGTTTCAGGGGCTATTTAGCGTAAATAGCCCTTGTTTTCACCCAAGAAATTCGGGTTTTAAAACTCTTGTTTAAAAATATCTGGTTTATCTGCATTACGGCGGTATAGCACGGCGATATTGCCAATCCGTTGTACCAATTGTGCTTGGCTGTATTGAACAACTTGTGCGAGTAATTCATCACGCAATTCGCGATCACCGACACTGACTTTGAGTTTGATCAGTTGGTGGTATTCTAGTGCATTAGTAATTTCTTCTAGCACCGTGGGCTTTAAACCGTGCTGACCAATCATAACGACAGGTTTAAGGTCGTGAGCGCGGGTGCGCAGGCGTTTTTTCTGTGTTTCAGTCAATGTTTGGGTCTGTTCCATGATACGCTTCCGTAAATTTGCGAAGTGTAATGAGTGATATTGAGGTATGGCAAGAAGCAAAAGCAGTCAACGCTGGTTAGGTGAACATTTCAGCGACGAATACGTTAAAAAAGCGCAGCATGAGGGCTATCGTTCCCGCGCCGTTTATAAAATTAAAGAAATCCAAGAAAAAGACCGTATCTTGCAGCCTTGCATGAAAGTGGTTGATCTGGGTGCAGCTCCGGGTGGTTGGAGTCAGTACGCTACGGAAATCATTGGGCGTAAAGGGCGAGTTGTGGCAAGTGATATTCTGCCGCTTGACCCATTGCCATTCGTGGAGTTCGTGCAAGGGGATTTTCGTGAGGATGCGGTGTTAGCGGAAATCTTAAGTTTGTTGGGTGATGAAAAAGCAGACCTTGTTATTTCCGATATGGCACCCAATATGAGCGGGGTAGATGCTGTCGATCAACCGCGTGCTATTCATCTGTGTGAACTTGCACTCGATATGGCACGACAAGTATTAAAACCCGGTGGAACGTTTTTAGTGAAACTGTTTCAAGGCGATGGTTCTGAAGCCTATATGCGCGAAGTGCGGGCGTGCTTTAAAACGGTTAAAGTCAGAAAGCCAGCCGCATCAAGACCCCGTAGTCGGGAAGTTTATGTGCTTGCGCAGGGTTTTGTGGTGTAATATGTGCTAGCTGGGAGTCAAAACTATAAAGATTCCCAATGAGTTGCTAACGGAGAAATCATTTGAACGATTTAACCAAAAACTTACTGATATGGGCGGTTATCGCATTTGTGTTAATTGCGGTATTCAGTAAGTTCAGTGCGCCTACTCAACCACCTTCTGCTGTGCCTTATTCTGACTTCCTGAATAATGTGCACAACGGCAGTGTAAAAGAGGTTGAAATTAAAGGGCAGAAAATCGCTGGTTTAGACGGCGATGGGGGCAAATTTATTACTTATAGCCCACCTAATGATCCTAAATTAGTGGATGATTTAGTCAAATACAACGTTAAGTTTGAAGCAGCACCACCGGAAGAGCGTTCTATTTTCTGGGATATTATTATTAGTTGGGTGCCTTTCTTACTGATTATTGGGCTGTGGATTTACATCATGCGTCAAATGCAAGGTGGTGGCGGTGGTCGTGGGGCAATGTCCTTCGGCAAAAGTCGCGCTCGCATGATGACCGAAGATCAAGTGAAAGTGAATTTCAATGATGTCGCGGGTTGTGATGAAGCCAAAGAAGAAGTAGGCGAGTTAGTCGAATTTCTGCGTGATCCGGGTAAATTCCAAAAGCTGGGCGGAAAAATTCCGCGCGGTGTATTGATGGTCGGTTCACCGGGGACTGGTAAAACCTTGCTGGCAAAAGCCATTGCGGGTGAAGCGAAAGTGCCTTTCTTCAGCATTTCCGGTTCAGATTTCGTCGAAATGTTCGTCGGTGTTGGTGCGTCGCGTGTGCGTGACATGTTCGAGCAGGCGAAAAAACATGCGCCGTGCATTATCTTTATTGACGAAATTGATGCGGTAGGTCGTCAGCGTGGTGCAGGTTTAGGTGGCGGTCATGACGAACGTGAGCAAACCTTAAACCAATTGCTGGTGGAAATGGATGGCTTTGAAGGTAGCGAAGGCATTATCGTCATTGCTGCAACCAACCGTCCTGATGTATTGGATGCTGCTTTATTACGTCCCGGTCGTTTTGACCGCCAAGTGGTTGTGCCGTTGCCGGATGTGCGTGGTCGTGAACAAATTTTGAAAGTTCACATGCGTAAAGTGCCATTGGGTGATGACGTAAAACCAGCGTTGATCGCGCGGGGTACGCCGGGTTTCTCTGGCGCGGATTTGGCAAACTTAGTTAACGAAGCCGCATTGTTCGCAGCGCGTGCCAATAAGCGCACGGTTGACATGGCGGAGTTTGAAAAAGCCAAAGACAAAATCATGATGGGTGCTGAACGCAAGTCAATGGTCATGAAGGAAGAAGAGAAACTGGCAACGGCTTACCACGAAGCAGGTCACGCGATAGTGGGTTTAAGCGTGCCAGAACATGATCCTGTCTATAAAGTTAGCATCATTCCGCGCGGTCGGGCGTTGGGTGTGACCATGTATTTACCGGAAGAAGATCGTTACAGCTACAGCAAGCAACGTTTAGAAAGCCAAATTTCTAGCTTGTACGGTGGGCGTGTGGCGGAAGAACTGATTTACAGTTTTGAAGGTGTAACCACCGGGGCATCTAACGACATTGAGCGTGCGACCAGTATTGCGCGTAATATGGTGACGAAGTGGGGTTTGTCCAATAGCATGGGACCGTTGGCATATTCAGAAGACGAAGGCGAAGTGTTCTTGGGACGTTCTGTAACGCAACACAAGCACATGTCAGATGAAACGGCACACGCGATTGATCGTGAAGTCCGCGAAGTGATTGACCGTAACTACCGCCGTGCTAAGCAGATTTTGGAAGACAGAATCGCCGTATTACACGCAATGGCAAAAGCCTTGGTGAAGTATGAAACGATTGACCGTGAGCAAGTGGAAGCCTTAATGCGTGGCGAAGAGCCGCCGCCACCTGCGGACTGGACAGATGATGATTCCTCACACGGTGGACGTGGCACACACAATAAGCCGCGTTCCGGTGAAGTGGTAAAACCTAGCGATGATGCGGCATTGGGCGGTCCTGCCAGCTCGCACTGAACAAGGGTTTTGAGGCTATACAAGGCGCGGTCTGAGTTCCGCGCCTTTTTGTTTTCAGGGGTAAGTGCATGGTCTGGCAGCTAGGTGAAAAGGGTATTCACGTCATGGGCATTTTGAATGTCACACCGGATTCTTTTTCCGATGGGGGAAAATTTCGTGCTCAAGATGTTGCTTTGCGTCATGTGGAACAAATGCTAACCGATGGTGCAAGCATTATTGATATTGGCGGTGAATCAACTCGCCCCGGTGCGGCGGCGGTTTCCGTGGATGAAGAATTGGCACGGGTTATCCCCATTGTGGCAGCGATTCGTGAGCGTTTTGAGGTTGCAATTTCCGTTGATACGAGCAAGCCGGAAGTAATGCGCGAAAGTGTGGCAGCCGGAGCAAGCATGATCAATGACGTACAGGCATTGCAAGCAGCCGGAGCATTAGCCGTTTGTGCGCAATTTACCGTCCCGATTTGCTTAATGCACATGCAAGGAATACCGCGTACCATGCAGCACAACCCGCAATACGACGACGTAGTAGCGGATGTGCGGCAATTTTTTCAAGCACGCATTGCTGCCTGTGAGCAAGCAGGCATTGCACGCAATCGCTTAATACTTGACCCCGGTTTCGGCTTCGGTAAGACTTTGGCGCATAATGTAATGTTGCTGCGTAATTTAGATGCATTTCAAGATTTTCAGTTGCCGATTCTCGCGGGGATGTCACGTAAATCCATGATTGGTGCGCTATTGGATCAGTGCCCCGTTGATGAACGTTTATACGGAAGTGTGGCTGCCGCTGTGATTGCGGCAATGAAAGGTGCACGTATTATTCGCGTGCATGATGTAAAAGCAAGCGTTGATGCATTAAAAGTTACCGCAGCCGTTTTGGCATAAATAAGCAGTAGTTGGATTCGCAAATGGCAAGAAAATATTTCGGTACGGATGGTATTCGCGGCAAAATCGGTCGCCACCCAATGACTCCAGACTTTGTCCTGAAACTGGGGTGGGCAGCGGGTAAAGTATTGGCATCCAATGGGCATCCGTTAGTTCTGATTGGCAAAGATACGCGCATTTCTGGGTATATGTTGGAATCTGCCTTACAAGCAGGTTTGGTCGCTGCGGGGGTTAATATTCGTTTGTTAGGGCCAATGCCCACGCCAGCCGTTGCGTATTTAACCCGCGCTTTTCGTGCCTCGGCGGGAATTGTGATCAGTGCTTCGCATAATCCTTACGATGACAATGGGGTGAAGTTTTTCTCTGGTGACGGTACGAAACTGCCGGATGAAGTGGAAGAGGAAATCGAAAGCTGGTTAGAAAAAGATTTCAAAACCGTTGCTTCAAGCGATTTAGGCAAAGTCGAACGCGCTAAAGATGCTGCGGGACGCTACATTGAGTTTTGCAAACGTGCTTTACCGAATGATGTTTCATTAAAAGGGCTGCGTTTGGTGGTGGATTGTGCGAATGGCGCAACTTACCACGTTGCACCGGATGTTTTCCGTGAATTAGGTGCGGAAGCCATGACCATTGCTAATACGCCAGACGGGGTAAATATCAATGATAAGTGCGGTGCTACGCACGTTGATAGTTTGCAAGAGGCTGTTTTGCGTTACCGCGCCGACGTAGGGATTGCGCTTGACGGTGACGGTGATCGTCTGATTATGGTGGATCATCAGGGGCAAGCGGTTGACGGTGACGAAATTTTAGCAGTGATTGCACATCACCGTTATAGCGAGGGTAAGCTCGACGGCGGTGTGGTTGGTACATTAATGAGTAACCTTGGTTTGGAAAAAGCCGTGCAAAGCATGGGTGTGCCTTTCTACCGCGCTAAAGTTGGCGACCGTTACGTGATTGAGCAAATGAATCAACACGGTTGTTTGTTAGGTGGCGAGTCTTCGGGGCATATTATTGTACGCAACTACATTACCACAGGCGATGGAATTATTGCTGCATTGCAAGTATTGCGTGCTATGCGTAGCAGCGATAAACCGTTGCATGAACTCAAACAGGTGATGACGAAATACCCACAAACACTGATTAATGTACCCACGCGGCAAAAAATTAATTTGGATGCAGCGGAGGGTGTTCAAGCAGCCGTGCAGCGTGTGGAGCAGCAATTAGGCACTCGTGGACGGGTTTTATTGCGTGCTTCAGGTACTGAACCACTGATTCGTGTCATGGTGGAAGGCGAAGATACGCATGAAACGGCGAGTCTAGCGGAAGAAATTGCTTCAGCGGTACGTGCAGCAGCATAAGCGCACGGAATAGAAGATTGATTTCCACCGCTTATGCAGGTAATCTTTCGCCCTTGCTTGGCAAAGAGGTAGTAAAATGCGGCAAAAACTGGTAGCAGGTAACTGGAAGCTCAATGGCTCAGTCGCAAAAATTGAGTCGCTTGTAACAGGTATTCTAGCAGGTTTAGACGGCTTAAATAATGTAGCAGTGGCTGTTTGTCCGCCGTATGTCTACATTCCTTTAACTCAAAACTTGTTGGCAGGTAGCCCTATTGGCTTGGGTGCGCAAGACATTGCTGAGCAAGATGCGGGAGCATTTACGGGTGAAGTTTCCGCGCCGATGTTGCAAGAATTTGGCTGTCGTTACGCGATTGTTGGGCATTCTGAACGCCGTTCCATTTACGGTGAAAAAGATACCGACACAGCACGTAAGTTTGCCGCAGCACGCAAACACGGTTTAACGCCTATTCTTTGCGTGGGTGAAACCTTAGAAGAACGTGAACAAGGGATTACGGAAGCGGTGGTTGCACGCCAGTTGGATGCCGTCATCGACTTAGAAGGCATTGAAGCCTTGAATGATGCCGTTATCGCGTATGAACCCGTGTGGGCAATCGGCACAGGTAAAACTGCTACGCCGCAACAAGCACAAGATGTCCATGCTTTTATTCGTGGGAAATTGGCTACACTGAATTCTACAGTGGCAGCAAAAGTACAAATTTTATATGGTGGCAGCGTCAAAGGCGCAAATGCTACTGAATTATTTGCAATGCCGGACATTGACGGTGGTCTGATTGGTGGCGCAGCGTTGGATGCGCAGGAATTTCTGGCTATCTGCAAAGCTGGTAATTAAGGTTAACAAGAAAATATGTTGTATAACGTTTTACTCATCATTCAAATTGTTGTTTCTGTTGGTATTATCGTGCTGGTATTAATGCAGCAAGGTAAAGGGGCAGATGCGGGAGCTGCTTTTGGCAGTGGTGCTTCTGGTACGGTATTTGGTGCGCAAGGTTCGGCGAACTTTCTCAGCCGTACTACTGCCATTTTAGCTACCGTATTTTTCGCCAACTGTATTGCGTTGGCATTCATTGCATCAGGGCATAAGATTGAAGCTGGCAGCATTATGGATTCCGTCATGACGCAAGAAGCCAAATCGCCAGCAACAACGCCAGCAGCCAACACCAATACGGATGTACCCGCAGCTCCCGCAGCTAAAGCGGTGACTGGCGATGTTCCAGCAGCACCTGTTGCGGACAAGCCAGCAGATAAACCTGCTGCGGATGCAAATGTTCCTGCAAAAGATGAAAAACCCGTGCAAGAAAAGAAATAATGGGGTAACATAGCCGCCTTCTTTGCCGTCGTGGTGGAATTGGTAGACACGCTACCTTGAGGTGGTAGTGGCGCAAGCTGTGCCGGTTCGAGTCCGGCCGTCGGTACCAGATAAAAATCAAGCCTGTCGCTGTTTTGGTGACAGGCTTTTTTTTATCTATTTGTTTGTGTTCCTAATTGTACTAGGGCTGCATAAACAAAAACTAATTGTCGACAATTCTGTTGTTTTTTCGTTTGACTTCAGTTGGTAGAAGCATACAATGTCGACAATCTAGCCCCGCCGTTTGGCTTTTATCAAAAATCGTGCGCTGATCCTGTTAAATCGGGCAGTTTTGCTAAAAGCAAGGGGTGGATGGCTTGTTATTTGATCAGTTTTCGCGTTGATGGCTTTAACTTTGTAAGGTCATTAGTGTTGGGCGATAATTGGGATTGAGTAACGCGGCTAGATAATCGCGATAGCACCAGGAGTTAGAAAACATGCTCGGAGAATACCTGCCGATTCTCATCTTTCTGGCGGTTGGCTTTGCTTTAGCAACAATATTGCTAGTGCTGGGTCTGCTTGCGGGGCCTCGTCGCCCTGATGCCGAGAAAGATGCCCCCTTTGAGTGCGGCTTTCCAGCGTTTGAAGATGCCCGCATGAAATTCGACGTGCGTTATTACCTCGTCGCTATTCTGTTTATTGTCTTTGATCTTGAAATTGCCTTTATGTTCCCTTGGGCAGTCGTTCTCGACACGGTTGGCGTGTTTGGGATTGTTGCAATGGGAATCTTCCTGCTAATTTTGTTAGTTGGTTTCATTTATGAGTGGAAGAAAGGGGCATTGGAATGGGAGTAGAAGGCATTCTATCAAAGGGTTTTGTCACAACGACGGCTGATGCCCTGATTAACTGGGCACGTACAGGGTCGATGTGGCCTGTAACCTTTGGTTTGGCTTGTTGTGCGGTGGAAATGATGCAAGCGGGTGCTTCGCGTTATGATTTAGACCGTTTTGGCATTGTATTCCGACCGAGTCCGCGTCAGTCGGATGTCATGATTGTTGCAGGTACGCTGACCAATAAAATGGCTCCTGCCTTACGCAAGGTTTACGATCAAATGGCTGAACCGCGTTGGGTCATTTCAATGGGGTCGTGTGCGAATGGCGGTGGTTATTACCACTATTCGTATGCTGTAGTACGGGGTTGTGATCGCATTCTTCCGGTGGATATTTATGTTCCGGGTTGCCCTCCAACCGCAGAAGCACTGTTGTATGGCATCCTTCAGCTACAAAATAAAATCCGTCGAACTAACACCATAGCGCGGTAACTCATGGAATATTCACTTGCATCCGTCAATGATTATCTCCGCGAGGCACTGGCAGATAAATTATCTAGCATTCAGCAAGCCTTCGGTGAATTGACTTTAGAAGTCCCCGTCGAACATTGGATCGAAGTCGCCCGTTTCTTGCGGCACGATACCCAACTCGATTTTGCGCAACTAACCGATTTGTGCGGGGTGGATTATTTAACCTACGGCGATGCGGAATGGGATGTAACCACGGCAACCCGTACAGGTTTTAGCCGTGCGGTACAGTCAGACCCCTTCGCCTTTGATGCGAGCAGTGACAGTGATGCTCCCGACGCACCTGCTGGTAAGCGTTTTGCCGTTGTCATTCATTTATTGTCGCATTCTAAAAATTTACGCATTCGCGTTCGTACTTGGTGCGAAAACAATGATTTTCCCGTCGCACCGTCATTAGTTGGAGTGTGGAACTCAGCTAATTGGTATGAGCGTGAAGCATTTGATTTATTTGGTATTCTTTTTAGCGGACACCCTGATTTACGCCGTATCTTGACAGATTACGGTTTCGTTGGGCACCCGTTCCGTAAAGATTTCCCGCTGATTGGGCAAGTAGAAATGCGCTACGACGCAACGTTGCGGCGTGTGGTTTATGAGCCTGTTTCAATTGATCCGCGTGTGCTTGTTCCGCGCACAATTCGCGGCGAAAAGGGAGCGTGATGACTAATGCCTGAAATTCGTAACTTTACGCTGAACTTCGGTCCTGCGCATCCGGCTGCGCACGGTGTATTGCGGCTGGTTTTGGAGATGGATGGGGAAACCATTGTGCGTGCTGACCCGCACGTTGGTTTGTTGCATCGTGGTACTGAAAAACTGGCTGAAAGTAAGCCTTACAACCAAAGCATCGGTTACATGGATCGTTTGGATTACGTTTCCATGATGTGTAACGAGCACGGTTATGTAATGGCGATTGAGCGGTTGTTGGGAATTACCCCACCCGAACGCGCTTTGTACATTCGTACCATGTTCGACGAAATCACCCGTATTCTCAATCATTTACTGTGGATCGGCTCGCACGGCTTGGACGTGGGTGCAATGACCATGTTCTTGTACGCATTCCGTGAACGCGAAGATTTGATGGATGCGTATGAAGCGGTATCCGGTGCGCGGTTGCACGCTGGTTACTATCGTCCCGGTGGTGTTTACCGTGATTTGCCGGATGCCATGCCGCAGTTTGAAGTAACGCGCTTCCGTTCCGAAGCAGAGGCAAAGCGTTTAAATCGCAACCGGGGTGGCTCGTTACTCGATTTCTTGGACGATTTTACCAACCGTTTCCCCGGCTGTGTGGATGAATACGAAACCTTGTTAACCGATAACCGCATTTGGAAACAGCGTTTAGTGGGCATTGGCGTAGTTTCGCCGGAACGGGCACTGCAATTAGGTTTTACAGGACCGATGTTGCGTGGTTCGGGTGTGGAATGGGATTTGCGTAAGAAACGTACTTACGCCGCTTACGATAAGGTGGATTTTGCGATTCCAGTTGGTGTAAACGGGGACAGCTATGACCGTTACTTGGTGCGAATCGAAGAAATGCGCCAATCCAATAGCATTATTAAGCAGTGTGTGGCTTGGTTACGCAAAAATCCGGGTTCGGTCATGCTGGAAGACAGCAAATTTACTCCGCCAAAACGTGCAGAAATGAAGCACGATATGGAAGCGTTGATTCGGCACTTTAAGTTAATCAGCGAAGGGTATCATCTGCCACAAGGCGAAGTTTACGCCGCAGTGGAACACCCGAAAGGCGAGTTCGGTTGTTACCTTGTGTCGGATGGTGCGAATAAGCCGTATCGCTTGAAAATTCGTGCCCCCGGTTTTGCACACATTTCAGCAATGGACGAAGTAACCAAAGGGCACATGCTGGCAGACGTTGTTACTACCATTGGGACAATGGACATTGTATTCGGGGAGATTGACCGCTAATGAGTGACACTAAACGCAAAAGCGACCTCCTCAGTCATCACGAGCGTGAGGAAATTGATAGCTGGTTAAAACGTTACCCAGCCGAGCGTAAGCAATCCGCGTTATTGGGTGCGTTACGCGCTGTCATGCACGAAGACCATTACTTATCCGTGGAAAAAATGGATGCGGTGGCGGATTACTTAGGTTTACCCGAAATTGCGGTTTACGAAGTCGCCAGCTTCTATTCCATGTTTGAGTTGGATAAGAAAGCAGCGGCAAAATACAGCATTTCCATTTGCACCAATGTGTCATGCATGTTGTGTGGGTCGGATCAAATCGTTGAGCACGTTGAGAAGAAACTCGGTGTGAAACTCGGCGAATCCACGCCTGACGGTAAGTTCTTTCTCAAGGTTGAAGAAGAATGCCTCGCGGCGTGCAGCAGCGCACCGATGATGCAGGTCAATCACGTTTACCACACCCATCTCACGCCTGCGAAGGTGGATGAGATTCTGGACGGACTGGAGTAAGCACATGGCAAATCAAGTCTGTTTTACGACCTTACAATTTGGGGATCAGTCCCACACCTTGGAAAGCTACCTGAAAATCGGTGGCTACCAAGCATGGCGTAAGATTCTCAAAGAAAAGATGACACCGGAAGCGGTGATTGATGAAGTGAAACGTTCCGGCTTGCGCGGACGCGGTGGGGCGGGCTTCTCCACGGGCATGAAGTGGAGCTTTATGCCACGCAATATGCCGGGGCAAAAATACATTGTGTGTAACTCGGACGAATCCGAACCAGGAACGTGTAAAGACCGCGACATTTTGCGCCTAAATCCACATGCATTGGTGGAAGGCATGGTGATCGCAGGTTACACGATTGGCGCGACGGTGGGTTACAACTACATGCGCGGCGAGTTCATGGATGAGCCTTTCAAACGCTTTGAACAAGCGGTGAAAGAGGCTTACGAATTGGGTTTGTTGGGCAAAAATATCCAAGGTTCAGGGGTCGATTTCGATCTGTACGGCACGCTGGGCGCGGGTGCGTATGTCTGTGGTGAAGAAACCGCGTTGCTAGAGTCCTTAGAAGGCAAAAAAGGTCAGCCGCGTTTCAAGCCGCCATTTCCCGCGAGTTACGGTTTGTACGGTCGCCCGACCACGATTAATAATGCCGAAACATTGTCGTCGATTCCGGCGATTATCCGCAACGGTGGTGATTGGTTCGCCAGCCTCGGCGTGGCCAATGCGGGTGGCGAAAAGCTGTTTTCCGTGTCGGGGCATGTGAATAACCCAGGTAACTTTGAAATCCCAATGGGCACACCTTTCCCCGAATTGCTGGCAATGGCGGGTGGAGTACGCAAAGGGCGTAAGCTCAAGGCGGTGATTCCTGGTGGTTCTTCCGTTCCGGTCATGCCTGCTGAGGTGATGATGGGACTGACAATGGATTACGACACCATTTTCAAAGCAGGTTCGTTTTTAGGTTCGGGTGCAGTCATTGTGATGGATGACAGTACGGACATGGTAAAAGTGTTACAACGTATTTCACGCTTTTATTATTCCGAATCGTGCGGGCAATGCACACCTTGCCGTGAAGGTACAGGTTGGTTGTATCGCATGTTGACGCGCATTGTCGAAGGCAATGGCAAACCCGAAGACATTCAACGTTTAGAAGACATTTCTCACAATATCGAAGGGCGCACCATTTGCGCACTCGGTGACGCGGCAGCAATGCCAGTGTGGAGCTTCATTAAACATTTCCGCGAAGAATTTGAATACTACGTCAAGCACGGGCGCAGTATGGTGGCGCAGGGGTAGAGCATGGCAGAAGAACTCGTCACGATTCACATTAACGACGTACCCGTCCAAGCGCGAAAAGGGGCAATGCTGATCGAAGCTGCCGACGCGCAAGGTATTGCAATTCCACGTTTTTGTTATCACCGTAAACTGTCAGTGGCAGCGAATTGCCGCATGTGTTTGGTGGAACAAGAACGCGCACCCAAACCTGTACCCGCTTGTGCTACTCCCGTCATGGAAGGGCAAAAATTCTGGACACGTACTGAAAAAGTACGCAAGTCACAACAAGCGGTGATGGAATTTTTGCTGATCAATCATCCTCTGGATTGCCCGATTTGCGACCAAGGCGGCGAATGCGAACTGCAAGACGTGGCGGTAGGTTACGGCAATAGCCAATCGCAATTCGTGGAAATCAAGCGCGTTGTGCCGGAAAAAGACATCGGTCCGTTGATCGAAACTGCGATGACACGCTGCATCCAATGTACACGTTGCGTGCGTTTTGGTACAGAAATCGCCGGAATGCGCGAAATGGGCGGGACAGGGCGTGGTGATCGCTTAGAAATCGGTACATTTATTGAAAAATCGCTGCAATCTGAATTGTCGGGCAACGTGATTGATTTGTGTCCGGTTGGTGCATTAACCGCCAAACCGTCGCGTTACACCGCACGCGCTTGGGAAATGAAGGCTTATCCTTCTATCGCTGCCCACGATAGCGTCGGTTCTAACGTTGAAATTCACGTCGCACGCAAAAAAGTGGTGCGTTGTGTGCCGCGCGATAATGAAAGCGTGAATGAATGCTGGATTTCGGATCGTGACCGTTTCAGTTATCAAGGTATTAACAGTGCGGAACGCCTGACTAAACCGATGCTGAAACGTGACGGGCATTGGTATGAGGTTTCATGGCAACAAGCCTTGGAAGCTAGCGCAAATATCTTGCGCGAAGCGGATACAGCGCGAGTAGGCGCATTAGCTAACGCGACTTCCACGGTGGAAGAGTTGTACTTATTCCAACGTTTAATGCGTGGTTTGAATGTACGCAATATCGACCACCGTTTACGTCAAACCGATTTCAGCGACCAGCAAGCCGCCCCTGTTTGCCCGTATTTGGGGATGGATGTTGCGGCAGTGGAACAGCAACAGGCGGTCTTGTTGATTGGCTCGAATATCCGTCAAGAGCAACCCATGCTGAATTACCGTTTGCGTAAAGCAGCGGTTGCGGGTGCAACCATTATGGCGGTGAATCCGCGTGCGTTTGCATTCAACTACCCGGTTACACAACAAGCCGTTGCGCCGAATGCAATGGTGGCAACGTTACAAGCCATGCTGGCTGACCCTAGTAACAGCATGATGCAAACCTTGCAACAAAGCGAGAAAGCGGCAGTATTCCTTGGTAATATTGCGGTGCAGCATCCGGCATTTGCAACCTTACGCGTGTTGGCATACGAAATCGCACAACGTACTGGCGCGACCTTCGGTTATTTGGCGGAAAGCGCGAATACGGTTGGTGCATGGTTAGCAGGTGTTGTGCCACACCGTTTATCAGCGGGGCGTGAGCTGAAACAAGCGGGGATAACCGTTGCAGAAATGCTTGCTGGTGGAATGCGGACTTTCGTGTTGTTGAATGCGGAACTGGCGGATTTTGCTGACCCGCAACAAGCACAACAAGCCTTGAAGGCGGCAGATAATGTTATTGCGATTACACCATTTGTGGATGATGCTGTGCGCGAATACGCAACAGTATTATTACCGGGGAGTACTTTCGCTGAAACGTCTGGCACGTTCTGCAATGCTGAGGAACGTTGGCAAGCCTTTAAAGGGGGGATTGAGCCGCAAGGTGAGGCGCGTCCAACGTGGAAGATTTTGCGCGTATTGGGGAATACCTTAGGCGTGCAAGAATTTGATTGGATCGGTACGGAAGAAATTGCCAGCGAATTGCGCCTAGAATTACACGGCGCGGAGTTACGCAATACCCGTTACCAGGCAACGGCAGCGGATACGGCGGTAGTCGCATTAGCGGAAGGTGAGTTCCAGCGCATCGGTGATGTGCAAATGTACCGTGTGGATGCTCTTGTACGCCGTGCCAGTGCGTTGCAAGCAATGATTCCAGCGGTGGCGGTTAGCTTGCATCCCGCTGATGCAGAAAAATTGGCGGTTGTAAGTGGCGATAACGTCAACGTGCAGCAGGGTAATGCCACCGTTACAGTGGCGGTACAGCTTGACGCTGGTATCCCGCAAGGTTGCGCAGGCTTGCAAGCAGGTCTGGCAGTGAGCAATGAATTGGGGGCTGCATTCGGCTCTCTTCGGATCACAAAGGCAGGGTAGGATCAGAATGGAAATGCTAGCGAATTTCTTGGGTGCATACCTTCCTGATTGGATCGTGTACCTTATCCTTACACTACTCAAAATCGTTGCTACCATTTTGCCGTTGATTTTATTGGTTGCTTACGCGACCTATGCGGAACGTAAAATCATTGGTTTTATGCAGGTGCGTATCGGCCCGAATCGAGTTGGTTTCAAAGGCTTGTTGCAACCGTTTGCGGACATGTTCAAACTGATTTTTAAGGAAATCGTTGTTCCCGCCAAATCAAACCGCTTCTTGTTTTTAATCGCCCCGTTGTTATCAATGGGACCGGCTTTTGCTGCGTGGTCGGTGATGCCGTTTGGTGATACTTTGGTGTTGGCAAACGTTAATGCGGGTTTACTGTTCATGTTGGCATTAGCCTCGCTAGGGGTTTATGGGGTCATCATGGCGGGGTGGGCTTCCAACTCGAAGTATGCGCAATTGAGCGCGTTGCGGATTGGGGCGCAAATGGTTTCTTACGAAATTGCAATGGGTTTTGCCTTGGTTGGTGTGTTAATGGCATCGGGCAGTTTAAATCTGGGCGATATTGTCCGGGCGCAATCCGGCAGCATTTTTAGCTGGTTTGTGTGGCCATTGTTTGGCTTGTTTATGGTGTATTTCATTTCAGGTGTTGCCGAAACCAACCGTGCGCCGTTTGACGTGGCAGAAGGTGAATCCGAAATTGTGGCGGGTTTCCACGTTGAATATTCCGGCATGGCATTTTCGATCTTCTTCCTCGCGGAATACGCCAATATGTGGCTGATTTCTGCCTTAAGTTCGTTGATGTTTCTCGGCGGTTGGTTGTCGCCGTTCCAAGGGCTGGACTTCTTAACCAATCTGCCCGTCATTGGGTTGGTGTTTGGGAATGGTTTGCATTGGTTTTTGCTGAAAGCGGCATTTTTCATGCTGATGTTCTTTTGGTTACGCGCCACCTTCCCGCGTTACCGTTATGATCAAATCATGCGCTTGGGTTGGAAGGTGTTGATTCCTGTCGCGTTGGTGTGGATTTTCGGCGAAGGTTTGGCAATTGCACTGGGCTGGAAACCGTGGCTGTAGGAGGCTTAAGATGAGTTTCGATCTGAAACATTACGTAAAGGCTTTCAGCCTGCAAGAATTGCTTAAGGGGATGACGGTTACGGGTGGGTATTTCTTCAAAGATAAACTCACTATCCAGTATCCAGAGGAAAAAACGCCGCTGTCACCGCGCTTTCGGGGGCATCATGCGTTGCGTCGTTACCCCAACGGTGAGGAACGTTGCATTGCTTGTAAATTGTGCGAAGCGGTTTGCCCTGCATTGGCGATTACCATCGATTTGGAAGAACGCCCCGATGGGACGCGCCGTACCACGCGCTATGACATTGATATGTTTAAGTGCATTTACTGCGGTTTCTGTGAGGAAGCCTGCCCCGTGGATGCCATTGTAGAAACCAATGTTTTCGAGTATCACTTTGAAAATCGTGGTGAAAACATTCAGACCAAAGAAAAACTGCTGGCAATGGGCGATAAGCACGAGGCTGAAATCGCTAAAATGAAGGCAGCCGATGCCCCGTACCGTTAAGGCTGAGGAGACGCTTTAAGCATGATATTCGAGCAGATTATCTTTTATCTCTTTTCCGGTGTGCTGTTATTAGCCGCAGCGGGAATGGTGACGGCGCGTAATCCGGTGTATTCCGCATTATGCCTGATTGTGAGTTTCTTCACCTGTACGGGGTTGTGGTTGCTGCTAGGGGCTGAATTCCTTGGCATGGTATTAATTTTGGTTTACGTGGGAGCGGTCATGGTGCTGTTCCTGTTTGTCATTATGCTGTTGGATTTGAAGCGCGATCTACTGAAAGAAGGTTTCTCCCGTTATTTACCTGTTGGCTTGTTGGTTGCGGCAGTCATTGCGGTAGAAATGATTTTGGTCTTGAGAAGTGCGCCGTTCCAAATGACCCAGCCGTTGGCGGCATTACCTGCCAATAATACGGAAGCCTTGGGTGTCATTCTGTATAGTGACTACGTTTATCCTTTTGAAATTGCAGCGGTTATTTTGGTGGTTGCCATTGTTGCTGCGATTGTTCTGACCTTGCGTCGCCGTTCTGGGGTGAAAAAGCAGGATGTTGGTCAACAGGTGCAAGTGCGCCGTGAAGATCGGGTGCGTTTGGTGCAAATGAAAGCCGAGAAAAGCGAGTAACCACGTATGATTCCTTTATCGCATTTTCTAATTGTTGCTGCCTTGCTGTTTGCTATCAGTGTGGCGGGTATTTTCTTGAATCGTAAAAACGTGCTCGTGTTACTGATGTGCATCGAGTTGATGCTGTTGTCAGTTAATCTGAACTTCGTCGCTTTTTCACATTATCTGGGTGATTTATCGGGGCAGGTTTTTGTGTTTTTTATCCTCACGGTGGCATCGGCAGAAGCCGCGATTGGTTTGGCAATTTTGGTAACTTTATTCCGTAACCGTCGCACGATTAATGTTGAAGAACTGGATTCAATGAAGGGGTAAGGGATGGAAGCGATTTATTTAGCAATTCCTCTTGCGCCTTTGTTTGGGGCGATAGTTGCAGGTTTGTTTGGTAAGCAAGTTGGCAAGGAAGGCGCACACTGGGTAACGACATTGGGCGTGGCGGTGGCTTTCATTTTGTCGGTTGCGGTGGCTTACGATGTCATGATTAATGGCAATGATAAAGGGCAATCAACGGTCTATACGTGGGCAGTGATCGGCAACTTGCATTTCGATGTGGGTTTCATGATTGATAAGCTCAGTACCTTGATGATGCTGGTGGTGACGTTTGTTTCCCTTATGGTGCATATTTATACCATTGGCTATATGCGTGATGATCCGGGTTATCAGCGTTTCTTTAGTTACATCTCATTGTTTACCTTCGCTATGTTAATGCTGGTCATGAGTGATAATTTCATGCAGCTTTTCTTTGGCTGGGAAGCGGTGGGCTTGGTATCGTATTTGCTGATCGGTTTTTGGTACAAGAAAGAGAGCGCGATTTACGCGAATATGAAAGCGTTTATCGTTAACCGCATTGGTGACTTTGGTTTCTTGTTGGGGATTGCGGCAATTGTTACTTCGTTTGATAGCTTGAGCTATGCGGGTGTGTTTGGCGCGTTGGAAGTGACTAAACCGCAACTGGCAATTATTCCGGGTGTAAGCTGGGATTTAATGACATTTATTGCCGTGTGCTTGTTTATTGGTGCAATGGGTAAATCTGCCCAAGTGCCATTGCACGTTTGGTTGCCGGATTCAATGGAAGGTCCGACCCCGATTTCTGCTTTGATCCATGCCGCGACAATGGTAACAGCGGGTATTTTCATGGTGGCACGTATGTCACCTATCTTTGAATTATCCGATACGGCGTTGAACTTGATTTTGATTGTGGGCGCAACGACTGCTTTCTTTATGGGGCTGGTTGGGATTGTGCAAAATGACATTAAGCGCGTAATTGCGTATTCCACTTTGTCGCAGTTGGGTTACATGACGGTGGCTTTGGGGGCATCGGCGTATTCGGCGGCGATTTTCCACTTAATGACCCACGCTTTCTTTAAAGCCTTGTTATTCTTGGCGGCGGGTTCGGTCATTATTGCTATGCATCATGAGCAGGACATTCGCAAAATGGGGGGCTTGAAGAAATACATGCCCATTACGTACTGGACTGCGTTAATCGGTTCGTTGGCATTGATTGGTTTCCCCGGTTTTTCTGGCTTCTTTTCTAAAGATTTGATTATTGAAGCGGTGGGTGAGTCGCATTTGTGGGCGGCAAGTTACGCTTATGTGTTGATTCTGTTAGGGGTATTCGTTACGGCGTTTTATACCTTCCGCTTGTTCTTCTTGGTCTTCCACGGCGAAGAGCGTATGGATAATCATACCGTTGCGCATTTACATGAGTCGCCTTGGGTTGTTACCTTGCCATTGATTTTGCTGGCAATTCCGGCGGTATTTTCGGGCTACTTGATTGATTCCATTGTGGCGGGGAATTTCTTCCACGATGCGCTGTATGTGAATGATAAACAGCATGTATTTGATCCGGGTTTGAAAAACGCGCTTTCCATGCATACGGCAATGCAAACGCTCATGGAAGAATACCAAGGTACATTGAGCTTTATATTACATGGCTTGTTGTCAGCACCTTTCTGGTTGGCAATGGCAGGCGTGGGGACGGCTTGGTATGTCTACATGCAAAATAACAGTGTTGCGATGACGGTGGCGAACAAGTTCTCGTGGTTGTATCGCTTGCTGGATAACAAATACTACCTCGATGAAATTAACCAAAAAGTGTTTGCTAAAGGTTCGTTGAACTTAGGCAATGCTTTGGTTGCTTTCGGTGAGCGTTTATTGATTGATGGTTTGGTCGTGAATGGCTCGGCAAAAGTCGTGCAATGGTTTGCAGGGATAGCGCGTCAACTACAAACAGGTCATTTGTACAATTACGCCTTTTCGATGGTCGTGGGTATCCTGTTGATGGTTACTTGGCTGTTATTCCGGTAGTCATTAGGTCACGTTTGGAACAGTTTTAGCTGAGAAGTAAACATGTTTGATTTGCCCATACTGAATATTCTAATCTGGCTGCCAATCGTGGGTGGTCTGGGCGTATTGATTGTTGGCGACCGTTTTGGTGCTAAACAATTCGCCTTGGGTGTTGCCCTACTGACCTTTTTACTGAGTGTGTTGTTGTACGCTTGGTTTGACCCTAGCAAAGTCGTGATGCAGTTTGAAGAAAACTACGCATGGATAGACGCATTCAACATTAATTACCATTTGGGTGTGGATGGTTTGTCTGTACCCTTGATCGTGCTGAATGGCTTCGTCACGGTATTAGTCGTCATCGCAAGTTGGGACTCGATTAAAGAACGTGTTTCCCAATACCTTGCCGCCTTTTTGATTATGGAAGGGTTGGTGAACGGTGTGTTTGCCGCGATGGATGCGATGCTGTTTTATGTGATGTTTGAAGGAATGCTGATTCCACTTTTCCTGATTATCGGGATTTGGGGTGGACCAAACCGCATTTACGCAACGTTAAAATATTTCTTGTATGCTTTCTTCGGTTCGGTGTTCTTGCTGCTTAGTTTGATCTATTTGTATCAGTTGGGTGCAAGTACCGCAGGGCATGTGGGTAGTTTTGCATTGGCAGATTTGTATGCATTACCGATTAGCCGCAATGCGCAAATCTTTATTTTCCTTTCCTTCTTAATTGCGTTTGGCGTGAAATTACCCATGTGGCCAGTACACACTTGGTTGCCGGATGTACAAGCCGAAGCTCCTACGGGTGCGTCCGTGATTCTGGCGGGGGTGAAAGTCGGTGGGTACGTATTTTTGCGTTACGCAATGCCTGTTGTACCGGATGCGGCGGCGAAATTAAGCTGGTTGATCTTAATCTTGTCATTGATTGCGATTGTGTATATCGGTTTTGTTGCCTTAGTACAGCAAAACATGAAACGGCTGGTGGCGTATTCTTCCATTGCGCACATGGGGTTTGTAACCTTGGGCTTTTTCAGCGTGTATGAAATTGGTTCAGTCGTGGTGACTGAAAACGCTGATGTAGCGCAAACTGTTGGTGGTATTGTCAATTTGCTCAACCAACACAAGTTGGACAGTGCCATTTTGGGTATTCAAGGCAGTATGCTGCAAATGATTTCCCACGGTTTAATTTCCAGTGCCATGTTCTTGTGCATTGGTGTGTTGTATGACCGGATGCGTACTAACGAAATCAATGCCTACAGTGGCGTGGTTAATCGTATGCCGCAGTTTGCCGCTTTGTATGTTTTGTTTGCAATGGCAAATGCAGGTTTACCGGGGACATCCGGTTTCGTGGGCGAATTCATGATCATCTTGGCTAGTTTTAAAGCCAATGTATGGGTGTCTGCGCTAGCGGCTACAACGTTGATTATTGGTGCAGCGTATACCTTGTGGTTGGTGAAGCGGGTTATTTTCGGCGAAATCAAAAGCGGTGAAGTTGCTGAGTTACGCGATATTAACCAGCGTGAATTTGTTATGTTGGCATTGTTAGCGGGTGCAATTTTACTGTTAGGTTTGTGGCCACAGCCATTAACCGAGATGATGAATAATGCTGTACAAGGTTTAATTCCGCAGATATTGCAAAGTAAAATCGCGGGTTGTGCGGGTGTGAGTGTGGAGATGTGTAAATTATGATGAATATTGCAATTGCCACCCCAGAGATATTCCTGCTGAGTACCATCTGTTTGATTATAGTGCTGGATTTATTCTTGCGCGATGATGTGCGAACAGTGACTTATTTATTGTCCTTGGTGGCATTAGTTGCTACCGCGTTGTTGGTTTACAGTGCGCAAGGCGATGAAAAGATCACAGGTTTACACGATATGTACGTGCGTGATGATCTTGGGCGGGTATTGAAAATTTCCATGCTGTTACTGACGAGCGCGGTTTTTATTTACGCTCGTAAGTACCTGCTTGATCATAACATGCTGCAAAGCGAGTTTTTCTTTCTCGGTTTGTTTGCGGTATTAGGCATGATGGTCATGGCATCTGCTAATAGTCTGTTGGTTATGTACCTTGGTTTGGAATTGCTCACGCTTTCTATGTACGCTTTGGTCGCGTTTAATCGTGATGACGGGCTTTCCAGTGAAGCAGCGATGAAATTCTTTGTCTTGGGTGCGGTTGCTTCTGGTTTGCTGTTGTACGGTATGTCCATGTTGTACGGCTTATCCGGTAAGTTAGACATCGGCGGTGTTGCTGCTTACGTTGGTACGCAAAACGTGCTCACTAATATCCCTTTACTGTTTGCACTGGTGTTTATCGTTGCGGGGGTTGCGTTTAAGTTTGGCGCAGTACCATTCCACATGTGGGTACCGGATGTGTATCAAGGTGCGCCTACCGCAGTTACTTTATACCTTGGAAGTGTGCCTAAACTGGCTGCATTGGCATTGCTGTTACGCATCTTGGCGGAAGCCTTGGGTGCAGCCCAACCGGGTTGGGGGCAATTGCTGTTAGTGTTTGGTTTGCTGTCTATTTTCCTAGGCAATATCGTTGCGGTTGCTCAAATCAGTTTGAAACGGATGTTCGCCTACTCAACCATTGCACACATGGGGTTTGTGCTCATGAGTGTGCTGGCAGGTTCATCAACAGGTTACAGTGCTGCTTTGTTCTATACCGTAACCTATGCTTTAACCGCTGCGGGTGGTTTCGCTATTTTGATTCTGTTAGGACGCACTGGTTTTGATGCAGAAAACTTGGATGACTTGAAAGGGTTAAACGAGCGCAACCCGTGGTATGCCTTGCTCATGATGTTGCTGTTGTTCTCAATGGCAGGAATTCCGCCAACTGTTGGTTTCTACGCTAAGTTGTTTACGATCCAAGCCGTTATGCAAGCAGGTTATATTTGGCCAGCCGTCATTATGGTACTGATGTCGGTGGTGGGTGCATTCTATTACTTGCGTGCGATCAAAATGATGTATTTTGAAAAAGCAACCGAGACTGCACCGATCACGGCAGAACTTGATTTCAACGTGTTGATCAGTGTTAATGGTTTACTGGTTATTGTGTTGGGAATCTTCCCCGGTACATTGATGAGTATCTGTGCGGCAGCAATAGGCGCGAGTTTATGAGTTTAGCGGTTATGCAGTGGGGCTTGCTTGGTTTGGTTTTCTTTTTAGCAAACCTACCGTGGCTGAGCCAGCGTTGTTTCTTGATTTTGCAATGCGATAGCAAAAAAGTTTGGATGCGTTTTGCGGAATGGTTGGTTTTGTACTTCCTTGCAGGTGGTTTAGCCTTGTTAGTTGAGCAGCGTGCTACGGGTAGTATTCATGCGCAAGACTGGGAATTTTACGCAGTTACCTTCTCTTTGTTTGTTGTTTTCGCATTTCCGGGATTTATTTACCGTAATGTGCGCTAATTTTGCCCATAAGTAATAATAGTGCTTGCAAGCGAAAGTAAATCTCTCTATAGTTCACACCTCTGATGCGGGGTGGAGCAGTCTGGCAGCTCGTCGGGCTCATAACCCGAAGGTCGCAGGTTCAAATCCTGCCCCCGCTACCACATACAAAAAAGCCCCTTTTAGGGGCTTTTTTATTATCTGCCAAAATTAGGATACGCAGGAGTCGCAATGCAGGAAAGACTGGATACCTTAGTCAACACAACCGTAACCGGACTGGGTTATGATTTGTGGGGGTATGAATACCGCCCGCAAAAGGAAAGTGCATTGTTACGGATATTCATTGATTCCGAAGCGGGTATTACAGTCGACGATTGTGGCATTGTTAGTAACCAGATTGGCGCAGCGTTAGACGTTGAAGATTTGATTCCGGTTGCTTACATCCTTGAGGTTTCTTCGCCGGGTTTAGACCGCGTACTGTTTATCCCCGCGCATTACACCCGCTATCTTGGCAGAACCATTAAAGTTCGCACTCGCCTTCCTGTGGAAAAACGGCGTAATTTCGTCGGTAAATTGCTGGACGTAAACGACGAGCAAATCGCCATGCAGGTGGAAGGAACAGATTACGCAATTCCCTTCGATTTAATTGATCGTGGGCGACTGGTTTTGGATGAAATTCGACCTCAGCGCAAGGGCGGTAAACAAGCATGAATAAAGAAATTCTCTATGTTGTTGACGCAGTTTCCAATGAAAAGAACGTAAGTAAAGACTTGATCTTTCAAGCCGTAGAAACTGCTTTAGCAATGGCAACCCGCAAGCGTTATGGCATGGGCATGGATGTTCGTGTTGCGGTTAATCGTCAAACAGGTGATTACGATACGTTTCGCCGCTGGAAAGTGATGGACGATGAAGACCCGGATTTTGAAAGTCCTGAACGCCAAATTTTGATCAGTTACGCTAAAGATCGTGGTTTGGATGCCAACATCGGGGATTTCATCGAAGAGCGCATTGCCTCTGTGGAATTCGGGCGTATCGCAGCACAAACCGCTAAACAAGTTATTGTGGCAAAGGTTCGTGAAGCTGAACGCGAGAAAGTCGTTTCCGCTTATCGGGATAAAGTCGGTCAATTGATCATGGGTGTGGTCAAACGTTCTGACCGCAAAGGCGTGGTAATTGATTTGGGCGAAAATGCGGAAGCCTTTATTCCGCGTGAAGAAATGATTCCGGGTGATAATTTGCACACGGGCGCACGGGTACGCGGTTTGCTGAAAGAAATCCGTCAGGATGCGCGTGGACCGCAAATGATCATTAGCCGTGCGGATGTTAACTTCCTGATTGAGTTGATGAAACTCGAAGTGCCGGAAGTTAGCCAAGAAATGATCGACATCATGGGTGCGGCGCGTGACCCCGGTTCACGGGCGAAAGTCGCAGTGCGTGCTAATTTGCCCAATGTTGACCCTATCGGCGCGTGCGTTGGTATGCGTGGCTCACGGATTCAAACCGTTACCAATGAATTGGGCGGAAAAGAGCGCGTCGACATTGTCTTGTGGAACGATGACATTGCAACCTACGTCATGAACGCAATGGCTCCAGCGGAAGTGCTTTCCATCGTGGTGGACGAAGACAGCCGCACAATGGACATCGGCGTGGATACAGAAAAGTTATCCCAAGCGATTGGTCGTGGCGGTCAGAACGTGCGTTTGGCGAGCGATTTAACAGGCTGGACGTTGAACGTCATGAGCGTGGAAGAAGCCGAAGCTAAAACGCAAGCAGAGCAAATAGCAATCGTTAACTTGTTCATGGAAAAACTGGACGTTGACGAAGACGTTGCGGCATTGTTGGTAGAAGAAGGCTTCACTAACATTGAAGAAGTCGCTTACGTACCGATTGAAGAATTTTTGGCAATTGAAGGCTTTGACGCAGAAACAGTCAATGAACTGCGTGACCGTGCACAAACGGCATTACTTTCACAAGCCATTTCACAAGATACACATTTACCCGCAGAAGATTTGCTGCACATGGAAGGAATGGATGATGCGTTAGCCTTTGTGCTGGCAAGTCATGGCATCTGCACAATGGATGATTTAGCAGAGCAATCCGTCGACGAACTCGTTGAGATGGCGGGGATTGAAGAAGAACGCGCTGCTGCACTCATTATGACAGCACGCGCTCCTTGGTTTACAGACAGCAACAAGGCAGACGCATGATTCTGCGGGAGGATGGACACAATGTCGGATATAGCAGTTAGAAAACTCGCCGAGATGATCAATGCCCCCGTCGAAGTGCTGCTTAAGCAGTTGCAGGACGCAGGCATTCGCGTTAGTGGACCAGATGCATGGATCACAGATGCACAAAAATTAACATTATTGGCTCATATTCGCCAAGGGGCTACCGCAACCCCTGCGGGTGGTAGTAAAATAACCTTGAAACGCCGCTCCACCAGTGAAATGACGGTTGGGGCAGGGCGTGGCAAAACAACAGTCAGTGTTGAAGTACGACGTAAAAAGACGTTCGGTGCAGACGGTGCGGGTGGCTCGGATTCTTACAATGAAGAACGGGCTAATCGTGCAGAAGAAATGGCGCGTCAAATGGCGGCAGAACGCAAAGTGCGTGAAGCAGCTATTCAAAAAGCGGAACAAGAGCGTCGTCAATTGGAAGCTCGCCGTATTGAGCAACAACGTTTGAAAGGCGACAAAACGGCCACAGCAAATGCCGCAGCACGGGTAATCCCAGTAGCACCTGTCGCTGATACTGCCGTAGAAGCAGTAGCCGCCGTTCCCGTTGTGATTGAAGAGCCAACCAAGGTAGAGCCTGCTGTTGCAGTAGTTGAAACCGTACTTGAGCCTACTATCGACATTGCACCTGTTGTTGAGCCAGAGCCTGTCATCGAAGCAGCACCTGTTGCGGTGGTTGAAGAGAACACAGTCGTTGAAGTTATTGAAGAGCCTGCTGCGCAAGTTGTAGTTGCTCCAGAACCTGTCGAGGTTAAAGAAACTGCTCCTGTGATTGAAAACACAGAAGTAGTTACAGATGAAATGGATAATTTAAGTGCCAAAGAACAGCGGGAAGCTGTAGCAGCCGCTGCTAAAGAAGCCGCAGCAGCAGCCCTAAAACGTCGTCCGTCAAAGGTCAAATCCAAGCCTGTGCTTGCGCCGCGCACTGTTGTTGACAGCAGCGAGCCGGAAGAAACGCCAAGCCCAGTCATTAACATTGCCCATGCCGAAGAAGAAAAGCCGGAGCTTGCCAGCGATAAAAAGCCGAACAAAAAGCCCGTCAAAAACAAAGCGAATGGGCGTGAGCGTGAAGAAATGGGTGGGGCAGCCACGAACAATCGCCAAGGTAAGAAAAAAGGCGGTGGTAAACAAGCCTTTAACAAGCCAGACCCACGTCAAGCGGTAAATAAACATGGCTTTGAAAAGCCTACTGCGCCTGTGGTACGCGAAATCGAAATTCCTACCAGCATCGTTGTTTCTGACCTTGCGCAGAAGCTAGCCATTCGTGCTACTGACATTATCAAAGTGATAATGAAAATGGGCATGATGGTAACGATTAACCAATCCATCGACCAAGATACGGCGATTTTGGTAACGGAAGAGTTGGGTCACAAAGCCAAACCCATGCAAGAAATGGATGATGCAGCTTTGTTGGCAGCGATCATCGATCAAGATGCAACATACGATACCAAAGTACGTCCGCCTGTTGTTACCATTATGGGGCACGTTGACCACGGTAAAACCTCCTTGCTCGACTATATCCGAAAAACACGCGTAGCAGCAGGTGAAGCAGGTGGTATTACACAGCATATTGGTGCTTACCACGTTGACACGGATCACGGCACAGTAACTTTCCTTGATACACCGGGTCACGCGGCATTTACCAAAATGCGGGAACGTGGTGCGCAAGTGACGGATATTGTGGTTTTAATCGTAGCGGCGGATGATGGTGTAATGCCGCAAACCAAAGAAGCGATTCAGCACGCGAAAGCGGCTGGCGTGCCGATGGTAGTTGCAATCAATAAAATCGATAAAGCCAGTGCAGACCCTGATCGTGTATTAGCCGAATTGTCGCAAAATAATGTGCAAACGGAAGCATGGGGTGGTGATGTTCCGGTGGTGAAAGTTTCAGCAAAAAGCGGTCAAGGTATCGACGAATTGCTGGAAACGATTCTGCTGGTTGCTGAGGTGCAAGAATTACGCGCTCCTGTTGACGCACCTGCTACAGGTCATGTCATTGAAGCCAGTATTGAAAAAGGTCGTGGTGCAGTTGCAACCGTCTTGGTTCGTTCAGGCACGCTCCGCCGTGGTGATTTGATTCTGTGCGGTGCAGAATACGGTCGGGTACGGGCGATGTTTGATGAAAACGGTCGTTCCGTAAAAGAAGCCGGACCATCGATTCCGGTTGCTGTATTGGGTCTTTCTGCCGCACCGGAAGCGGGTGACGAAGTTGTAGTCTTGAACGATGAGCGTAAAGCACGCGAAATTGCCGCATTGCGTCGTGAAAAACAACGTGACACCCGTTTTGCTGCGCAACATAGCAGTAAGTCTGAAGACTTCTTCACCCAAGTGAAAGCGAGCGAACGCGCACAAGTCAACGTCTTAATCAAAGCAGACGTACAGGGCAGTGTGGAAGCGATTCGCAGTGAATTGCTCAAACTGTCAACAGACGAAGTTGAAGTTCGTGTCGTTACCGCAGGTGTTGGTGGTATTAGTGCCAGTGACGTTGATTTGGCTTCCGCATCAAAAGCAACCGTTATTGCTTTCAACGTGCGTACCGATGCTACCGCACGTAAGATTGCTGCCGATAACGGTGTCATGATCCGTTACTACAGCATTATTTACGAAGTCATTGATGACATTAAATCTGTCATGAGCGGCTTGTTGTCACCTGAAGTACGTGAAGTCTTTGTTGGTTTGGCAGAAGTGCGTAACGTATTCCGCTCTTCAGGTTTTGGGGCAGTTGCTGGCTGCTTGGTTATCGACGGTACAGTACGTCGTGGTTTGCCGATTCGTGTCTTGCGTGACAATGTGGTTATTTTCCAAGGTGAACTGGAATCCTTACGTCGCCATCGTGATGATGTGAAAGAAGTTCATATGGGGACAGAGTGTGGTATCGCGGTAAAAGATTACAACGATGTCAAAGCTGGCGACCAGATCGAATGTTATGATCGTGTTGAAGTAGCACGGAAGATTTAACATGCCACAACGTCATTCTCATCATGGTTTCGCCCGCACTGATCGCGTGGCGGAACAAATCCACCGTGAATTAGCGGTGTTAGTGCGTGAACGTGTGAAAGACCCGCGCGTGGGCATGGTTGCGCTACTGGATGTAGAAGTATCCAAAGACCTTGCCCATGCCAAAGTTTGGTTTGATGTCTTGCAAGCTGATCACGGCTTGGAAGCACAAGAAGCCTTAAATCATGCGGCGGGTTTTTTGCGGCGTGAATTGGGGCAATTGATGAAGTTGCGCGTTACGCCCTCGCTGCATTTCTTTTACGATGATACGCAATCGCGTGGAAATGCTTTATCTGCGTTGATTGATAAAGCCATTGCTTCTGACCGTCCTGATGAAACAGAAACAGCCGCCGAAGCCTAAACGGCATTTGCGCAAACTGGATGGTATTTTGTTGCTGGATAAAGCGATTGGCGTTTCCAGCAACAAAGCCTTGCAAGATGCACGTTTCCTCTTTCTGGCGGAAAAAGCAGGGCATACGGGCAGTCTCGACCCCTTAGCATCGGGGATGTTGCCTGTGTGTTTTGGTGAAGCGACTAAAGTTTCTGCTTTTCTGCTGGATTCTGACAAGCGTTATATTACCACTGCCACTTTGGGCTACGTTAGTACAACGGGTGATGGTGAAGGTGAAAAATGCAATCCACGTCCCATTCCTACCTTTAGTGATGCAGAGCTTGATGCATTGTTAAATGCGTTTCGTGGTTCAATCAGTCAAGTTCCTCCGATGTATTCCGCTTTGAAAAAAGATGGTCAGCCCTTGTATAAATTGGCGCGACAAGGGGTGGAAATTGAACGTGAAGCACGGCAAGTAACGATCCATTCCCTTACGGTGCTGGAACGCACCGCCACCACGATTACCTTGGATGTAACGTGTAGTAAAGGCACTTACATTCGCAGTCTGGTTGAAGACATTGGTGAAGCCTTAGGCTGTGGGGCTTATGTTTCATTGTTGCACCGTGCGTCGGTTGAGCCGTTTGCGCATTTCCCTATGTACAGTTTGACGCAATTGCAGCAGCTTGCAGAGCAGGGAATGGTGGCTTTAGAGGCGGTCTTATTGCCCTTGGATGCGGCTTTACCACAAACACCTCGATTGGTGTTAAACGATGAGCAAGTGGGGCGTATTCAGCAGGGTCAGCGGTTTCATGTGGCAGAAATTGAGCATTCTGATCTGGTTAGATTATATACTAAAGATGAAAAATTCATCGGTTTAGGGCAAGTCAATTCCGCGTTATTAAGTGTGCGTCGCCTTTTATCTGTATAAATCAAATTTCCCACCAAAAGTCCTTTTTAGCTTATTGCGAATAGAGATTGTTAATGCAAGAATACTCGTGCAGAGATTGCAATCGGGCTGTAAATTCTAGGTGTTGTTGTAAGGTCGCTTGTCTGAACGAGGTGGGGGAATGGTCTATCGTTATACCTTCGGGCAAAAAGCCATGTTTGTGGCGTTATGGTTATCGGCTAGTATTTTTGTTTTTATTAATCTCTTTTCTAATCCGTTATTATCCTTGAGTAGTGCGATGCCAACGCTGTCAGAGGCTTTAGCATTGACGCAATTCTTATTGCTGGGTTCGTTGTGGTATTTATTTTCTAAAGCCAGTTATTCAATGGAATCGATTTTACGTTGGTTGGGTGTGGGCATTATTATTTTGCCTTACTTGGTTCAAGTAGGTCTGCTTTCTTATCGTGCATTGTGATTAAATGACGGGTTATTTGGGGGCTGTTGGAGCAGTTTAACACTGCTCCCACGGTAAGCCATGAAACCGCCAGCCGCCTAATGTACCACGGTGATGATTTTCATCCCGTTCGCCTTCAAAGCCTTCATCAACGTGTAATACTTTTTCAAAACCTGCTGCAATTAAAGCATCCCCCGCTTCACGCGAGCGTTTGCCACTGCGGCAAATTAATAAAATCGAAGCCTCTTTATATGCGTCGGTGAGTTTAAAGCGGCTGTTGGCTAAGCGTAATACTTCATTGCTGAAATTAGGGTTTATTTCCCAATCGGGTTCATCAATCCATGCGATATGAATAGAACCAATGGGATGCCCAACGAATAAATATTCCATCGATGAACGAATATCAATGAGAATGCTATTCGGCGTTGTTTCTAAATAGGCGTAAGCTGCCTTGGGGTTAAGGTCAATTACTTGGCTCATGCTGGCTTTCGTTCCTTACTTGCAAATCGTGTTCACGTATTTTATCAACAATAGCACGAATGCCATTGTCATAGGACTGACGATTGCCAATTAGCCAGTCCAGAATTTCCTGATCTTTTGCATTAAGCAGGCGCTCAAAAGCAAACTGCTCTGCCATTGGCAGGGTTAGGTAACAATTTTGCAGGAAGTTGCCGAGAGGACGGTCAAGTGCCTGCAAGGTGCGTCGACATGCCCAACGCAGACGCACCAACCTTTCGGCATTTACCCCATCAATCATAGGTGTGTCTTAATTTCTCGATCAATTCGACGTATTGTTCGGGTACTGGGTCAAGACCTAGCACCATGCCAAACAGCAACGGGTCTTGCAGATCAAGTAATTCTTCAAGGTGTTGCTGTTCTTCGGGTGATGCAGTGGGGTAGTGCGTTGCGAGGTAATGTTGGAATACAACATCCAATTCTTTCATGCCACGCCGACAACGAAATTTTAGGCGGGAAAGTTCACTCATGGGTATGTCCTTAAATCTGGACTCCGTTTAGAAAAACACACAACCTTCCCCCATTGCGGGGGAAGGTGTTTAAGAGCTACGTATTAACGACGCTCAACCATCATTTTCTTCAACTCACCGATTGCCTTGGCAGGGTTCAAACCTTTAGGGCAAGTGTTGGTGCAGTTCATGATGGTGTGGCAACGGTACAGACGGAATGGGTCTTCCAAATTGTCCAGACGTTCGCCAGTGGCTTCGTCACGGCTGTCGATAACCCAACGGTACGCTTGCAGCAGAACAGATGGACCTAAGTAACGGTCGCCATTCCACCAGTAGCTTGGGCAAGAAGTTGAGCAGCTTGCGCACAAAATACATTCGTACAAGCCATCCAGTTTCTTACGGTCTTCTGGGGATTGCAGACGTTCACGACCTGGGGTTGCAGGCGTTTGGGTTTGCATCCACGGTTTGATGGAAGCGTATTGTGCGTAGAAGTGTGTCAGGTCTGGAATCAGGTCTTTCACAACTTCCATGTGCGGCAGTGGGCTGATGGTAATGTCGCCATCGAAGTCCTCAATTGCTTTGATGCACGCCAGCGTGTTACCGCCGCCGATGTTCATTGCACACGAACCGCAGATACCTTCACGGCAAGAGCGACGGAAGGTTAAAGTGGGGTCGATTTCATTCTTGATTTTCAACAATACGTCCAAAATCATCGGACCGCAGTTATCTAAATCAATGCCGTAAGTATCCCAGCGTGGGTTTTGCCCACTGTCTGGATCGTAACGGTAGATACGGAAATTTTTGACGCGAGCCGCACCCGCTGGGGCAGCCCACGTTTTGCCTTCTTTAACAACCGAGTTGGCAGGCAATTTAAATTCAGCCATGGCTATGCTCCCTTAGTAAACACGTTTTTTCGGTGCGATGTATTCGATTTCGTCAGTCAGTGTGTAGGTGTGAACTGGACGGTAATCGATAGCAACTTTACCCGCTTCATCAATCCACGCGACGGTATGTTTCATCCACTCTTCGTCGTGACGGTCTGGGAAGTCTTCACGCGCATGAGCACCACGGCTTTCTTTACGGTTCAGTGCGCAGTACATGGAAACTTGTGCGCAATCCAACAGGTTGGCTAACTCGAAAGTTTCCATCAAGTCGGAGTTCCAGATCAAGCTGCGGTCTTGTAAACCAACGTCTTTGAAGCTGGCGTAGATCGCGTCCATTTTCTTCGCACCTTCTTCCAACGACTCACCAGTACGGAATACCGCTGCGTGTTTTTGCATCGCGGCTTGCATTTCGTCACGGATTTTCGCAGTAGGTTTGCTGCCTTTCGCGTTGCGGATGCTGTCGAAACGATCCAACACTTTCTTCAAGCCGTTAGCTGGCAACTCAGGTTGGGTTGCGCCTGCTGTCAGGGTTGCAGCACAACGGTTAGCCGCTGCACGACCGAACACAACGATGTCTAACAAAGAGTTAGAACCTAAACGGTTTGCACCGTGAACGGATACGCACGCGCACTCACCGATAGCCATCAAACCTTTTACAACCGTGTCTGGTTCGCCATCTTTCAGCGTTACCACTTCACCGTGGTAGTTGGTTGGAATGCCACCCATGTTGTAGTGAACGGTCGGCAGAACCGGAATCGGTTCTTTGGTTACATCAACGCCAGCGAAGATTTTCGCGCTTTCTGCGATACCCGGCAGACGTTCATGGATAACATCCGCACCTAAATGCTCTAAGTGGATGTGGATATGGTCAGCTTTCGGACCTACACCGCGACCTTCGTTGATTTCGATGGTCATGGAACGGCTAACAACGTCACGCGAAGCCAAGTCTTTGGCGTTTGGTGCGTAACGTTCCATGAAGCGTTCGCCCAAGGAGTTGGTCAAGTAACCACCTTCACCACGCACACCTTCCGTAATCAAACAGCCAGAGCCGTAGATGCCTGTTGGGTGGAACTGGGTGAACTCCATGTCTTGCAGTGGCAAGCCAGCACGAGTCACCATGCCGTTACCGTCACCCGTACAAGTGTGAGCGGAAGTCGCAGAGAAGTACGCACGACCGTAGCCGCCTGTTGCTAAGACAACGGTTTGTGCACGGAATACACGCAGAATACCTGTCGCCAAATCCCATGCCAGAACGCCACGGCAAACGCCTTCGTCGTCCATGATTAGGTCAGTTGCGAAATGTTCGATGTAGAACTCCGCATTGTGACGCAGGGATTGTTGATACAGGGTGTGCAGAATCGCGTGACCAGTACGGTCAGCCGCCGCGCAAGTACGGTGTGCAATGCCTTTACCGAATTCAGTGGTCATACCACCGAAAGGACGTTGATAGATACGACCTTCTTCAGTACGTGAGAAGGGTACACCTTGGTGTTCCAATTCGATAACCGCAGGACCTGCTTCACGACACATATACTCGATAGCGTCTTGGT
>CAZJDN010000006.1:35349-38372 GCA_964544775.1 uncultured Thiothrix sp. | reverse complement strand
TTTTGCAGGGTATCAATCACTTCCAACAATGTCATGCTTTTAGATTTAATGCGATTATTACCGCTACGTCCGGCGGTAAAAGGGTTAAAGCTGGTTTTAAAGTATTTGCCTTTCGCCTCTTCCGCTGCGGCTTTGGCTTTTGCCAACTCACCAACGGCAAGGTATTTACGCGCAATTAATTCACTGGGGTCAGCATTAATCACAAACTTATTGGTTTCGTAGTCAATCTCACCAAAAGTATTGTTAAAATCAGCCAGCATTTCCTGATCCCAACGGTTGGGTGAGGTTTTGGCTTGTAAAGCTTGTAAATCGCGGATTTCATCCACCGTGATTTCATCTTTATCCACATCACCGCGTTTTTTGGCTAAATAAGCCTTGCCCAATTGTTTGGTGCTGGCATAGAGCGGTTCTAATTTGGCGTAAGTATAGGTAATAATGTCTTGCGTGCGGCGTTTATATTCGTTGGTGTATTCGTCATCTGTACCTTCAGCATTCAGTGGCTTTTCTAAAGCCGTTACTGCCGTTAAATCTTCGGCAATCACCGCTTCGGATGAAGCATTAATGCTATTTAGGTTTTCTAAATAAACGAATTGTTCTAACGGTTTGACATAAGGCAAACGAGGATCATTCGGATACGCCGCGAGAAAACTTTTTACCGCTGCTACATCAACACTCTGCCCCGACAATAATTTCAAATATAGCGCGGCATAATCGACAAGAAACAAGTCTTTACGTTTTTTGTCTTGACGCATTTGTTCGACTTGTGCGCTTAAATTCTGCAAATATTGCACGCGCCGCTCACGCAATTTGGCTTTTTCTGCATCGGTTTTGGCGGAATCATACGCTCCAACATCGTCGATTAACACGTCTTTATTAATGCCACGCGCAGCTTGTAACCACGGTTTTTCGTCATTTTGTGGCACGCTATCGGCAAATTGCACATATTCCAATTCGCGGAATAATAGCGCGTCGAGCCAATCCGAATCAGGTGCTAGTGCGTATACTGATTTTAATTCTTCCAAGGAATTAGCTTTTGCACCTAATGCGCGAACAAAGTGCATTAAGGCTTTTTCGTCGTCGTTTTTACACAACGCCATGAGCGCGTTCCATTCATCATCGGTTTTAATGCTGAAATTCAAATGTGCTTCCAGCTTTTTGGTGGCGGTTTGTGGTAATAGGGTAGCGAATTGATACGCTGCTTCTACCCGTTTGCCACTGCGTTGCAATGCACCCGCGTAAACCAAACCTGTCCACGCGGTAATTTCTTTATCCGGTTGTTGAATATCGGTTTGATAATGGGTGTAAGCGTCAATCGCTTCTGGGTAATGCCCTAAATAATGCTGCAAACGCACCAATAAATACGCATAGCGTTGGCGTAAAAACGGGTCTTTTTCATTGGCTAATTGCGTTTTGAGTTCGCCAATCACTTCTGTACCGAGTTTTTCATTTTCCGCTTTCTGGGTGGCTTGTTCTTCTTTACTCAACCAACGCGGATCACCTTGAGTCGCAATCGGCTCTTGTTTAGCAACAAGATTTAAATAGGATTTAACGGATGCAGGCTGACTCGCTAGTTTATCTTCAACACGTTCATAAACAATTGCTTTGGCATCTTCTTTGGAAACTTTAAGGTAATTGCTCCATGCTTGCAGGTTATAGTTTTCAACCGCCTGACCTTCATCGTATTCATCACTGGTATAAGAACCAGGGAAATAGCTGTAACGCCGCACAAAATGCTGTTTGGTTAGTTCACCGTATAAAATATCGAGGCTTTTGGAATAATAAAAATATTCCGGCTCATCCCAACCGCAGGAGAAAACCGTCGCGGAAAATAAGAAACTGGCAATGGATGTTGTCCATAATAGCTTTTTGGTGTAATTCATTCCGGCTTACTCCTTGAAGTAAAGGGTTTGGCAATAGCGATTAGCTCTTGAGGTTTAAAACGTGTCGCATCATTAAGCGTGTAAAAGATAATTTCGCTGGGGTGAATAATCGTCGCTAATAGTTCTGCGGATTGCTGCAAGGCTTGATTATCCACGGCATCAATACGCAATTCATCATCGGGATAAAGGTAATATTCTTGCCAATAATGCCCTTGCGTCACGCGATAATGCTGTTCATCAATTTTTGCAGTTTTCTCCGAATTGACTTCCGCACCATTAATTAATTGCACGAGTTTGCCTTGGCGAATCACGCGCGTTTGTTGGTATAGCGGCAAAGCTAAATCCAATGGTAAAGGATAATCGGCGAAGTTGCTTAAATAAGCTTTACCGACCTTATTATCGAGTATGTAATTGTTGGTATTGGGGTCACGAATATCACTCATATTGTAATACATTAAAACCGCGCGTTGTGCAGGCGGAACACCTGTGCGATTCGCGTATTTGATTTGATGCAAACGCAAAGTGACACTTAATTGTGGGTAATCCGTTTGTAAGCGTTTTAAAAAACCAAAATAGGTTTCACGGGTTTGTTCTGTCCAATCGCAATCCACCTGTAAATGCGTATAGGCTTTAGGTGGAATATGCGTCAGGATTTGCGCGTATAAGGTATCCAGTGCTGCGTTTTTTAAAGCCTCATTATCTAAAAACACCACAGGAATAAATGGGATCGAGGGTGGTGTACGCATGTCGGTGGGATTAATGTTTAAAGTCTGTTCCCGATAACCAATATCCAGCAGTTTGACGTACAATCTTTTAGGTTGATAACTCTGTAGCAACGTCGGATTGTCAGTATAAGTATTCGCCCAATGGTAATAACTGACCGACGGTGGAACACCCGTGTTGGAGACAGGTTTCGACGGTTTTCCCATTGCCCAATACGCCGCCACCACACTCGTGACAATCAGTAACATGGCAAACAAACGCCGCAATGTGACTGTTTTCAACATACTACCATCCGTTTAACCTCGCGTTGTTAGGTCATAAGCACTTTTACAGGCAAATACTCCTTCAATAGTATAGGCAGCGCAAGTGATAACCGAGTTCCGTGCCACGCCATTTATCTGCTGATTGCTGACGGTTGGT
>CAZJDN010000006.1:20051-35249 GCA_964544775.1 uncultured Thiothrix sp. | reverse complement strand
AAGGATTCTCATGAACTACGAAGGCATCGAAACCCTCCCCCTACAGGAATACACCGAAAAGGCTTATCTGGATTATTCCATGTACGTCATTTTGGATCGTGCGTTGCCGCACCTAGGCGACGGTTTGAAACCCGTGCAGCGGCGCATTGTGTACGCCATGTCGGAGCTGGGTTTGACCGCTGCTTCCAAGCACAAAAAGTCAGCGCGTACCGTGGGCGATGTGTTGGGTAAATTCCATCCGCACGGCGATTCGGCGTGTTATGAAGCAATGGTACTCATGGCGCAGCCGTTTTCCTACCGTTACACGCTGGTCGATGGGCAAGGTAACTGGGGTTCACAGGATGACCCGAAATCCTTCGCGGCGATGCGTTACACCGAATCACGTTTAACCGCTTACGCCAAAGTTCTGCTGCAAGAATTAGGGCAAGGCACGGTCGATTGGCAGGCGAATTTCGACGGTACATTGGAAGAACCCGTGGTACTTCCCGCACGTTTGCCGAATGTATTGCTGAATGGTGCGACAGGGATTGCAGTCGGCATGGCGACGGATATTCCGCCACACAACTTGCGCGAAGTGGTGAATGCCTGTTTGCATTTGCTGGAAAATCCCGATGCCACCATTGCGGAACTGTGCCAATACATCCCAGCACCGGATTTCCCCACCGAAGCCGAAATCATTACTCCCGCTGCGGATTTCGTCAGTTTGTACGAAAAAGGCAATGGCACGTTCAAAATGCGGGCGCGTTACGAACTCGAAGATGGCGACATTGTGATTACCGCATTACCGTATCAAGTGTCGGGTAGCAAGATTTTGGAACAAATTGCCGCGCAAATGCAGGCGAAAAAACTGCCGTTGGTAGAAGATTTACGCGACGAATCCGACCACGAACAGCCTGTGCGCTTGGTCATTGTGCCGCGCTCGAACCGCGTGGATGTGGAAATGCTGATGTCGCATTTGTTTGCCAGCACCGATTTGGAACGCAGTTACCGCGTCAATATGAACATGATTGGGCTGAATGGTCGCCCGCAAGTCAAAGATTTACGCCATATTTTGACGGAATGGCTGACCTTCCGCCGCCAAACCGTGACGCGCCGTTTGCAATGGCGGCTGGATAAAGTCGAAAAACGCCTGCATTTACTCGAAGGCTTGCTGGTCGCGTTTTTAAATTTGGATGAAGTCATTCACATTATCCGCACGGAAGACCAGCCGAAAAAAGTGTTGATGAAACGTTTTGAACTATCAGAAGTGCAAACCGATTACATTCTCGACACCAAATTACGCCAACTAGCACGTTTGGAGGAAATGAAAATCCGTGCCGAACAAGATGAACTGCTAAAAGAACAAGCCGAATTATTGGGTTTGCTGAGTTCGGATAAAAAGCTCACCAGCTTAATCCGCAAAGAGTTAAAAGAAGACGCGAAATTGTACGGCGATGCGCGTCGTTCGCCATTGGTGACACGCAAAGCCGCGCAAATCTTAGACGAAACGGCATTGACCCCCGCCGAACCTGTCACCGTCATGGTGTCGAAAATGGGCTGGATTCGGGCGGCGAAAGGGCATGAAATCGACCCGACTAGCCTGAGTTATAAGCAAGGCGATGGCTTTTTAGACATGGCGCGTGGGCGTTCCAATCAGCAAGTGGTGTTACTGGATACCACGGGGCGGACGTATTCCTTAGCGGCGAATACTTTGCCTTCAGCACGCGGACAAGGCGAACCGCTGACCGGAAAACTGTCACCACCCACCGGAGCGCAGTTTCTTTACACCTTAATGGGGAAAGATAGCGACCACTATTTGCTGTACTCGACGGAAGGTTACGGCTTCCTGTGTTCCTTCGCGGACATGCAAAGCCGCAACAAATCCGGCAAGGTCACGATCACCGCGACGGAAGGCATGGCAATTCCGCGCCCGTTAGCCGTTCATAACCCTGAAACCGATGCCTTAGCGTTATTGTCATCCAGCGGTTACTTGTTGGTGATAGGCTTGCAGGATTTACCCGTGCTGAGTAAAGGCAAAGGCAATAAACTCATGAGCTTGAAAAAAGATGGGTTAGGGATTGCGGATGAAACCTTATTACAAGCGGTGATTGTCAACCAAGGACAGAGTTTGACGATTCTGGCGGGTAAGAAAAGCAAAACCCTGAAATGGGCGGATTTGGCAGAATACCGTGGTGAACGCGCCAAACGCGGCGGGTTGTTACCCAAAGGTTTCCAAAACGCAACCGCGTTGGAAATTAATGCTAATCCGTAGGGATAACTTGCAACTGGCATGGGTTTACCTAATATTGACCCCATAGAGCATTTTTTAGAGGTAAGAAAATATGATGCGAATTTTACTACTGGCATTGACCAACTTTGCGGTCATGGCAGTGCTGTTTATCACCATGAATATTATTGGGGCTGTGTTTGGCATCAATATGAGCGCAGGCAGCATGGGCGGTATCATGCTCATGGCGGTGGTATTTGGTTTTGGCGGTTCATTCATCAGTTTGCTGATGTCGAAATGGATGGCAAAACGCAGCATGGGTGTCGAAATCATTGAAACCCCGCGTACTGCGCAAGAACGCTGGTTAGTTGAAACCGTGCGTCGCCAAGCGGAAAAATCCGGTATTGGAATGCCGGAGGTGGGTATTTTCTACTCATCAGACCCGAACGCTTTTGCTACAGGTGCAAACCGTAATAGCGCGTTAGTGGCGGTAAGCCAAGGCTTGCTGGACAATATGACAGCGGATGAAGTCGAAGCCGTGTTAGGGCATGAAATCGGTCACGTTGCCAACGGCGACATGGTGACGCAAACCCTGTTACAAGGGGTGCTGAATACCTTTGTCATTATCTTTGCGCGTCTGATTGGAATGGCGGTGGATAATTTCTTCCGCAGTGAAGACGATGAAAGCGAAGGCATGGGCTGGGGCTATTTCCTCGGTTCAATGATCGCAGAGATTTTCCTTGGCTTCATTGCGACGGCGATTGTCATGTGGTTCTCGCGTTACCGTGAATTTAAAGCCGACATTGCAGGGGCGGATTTAGCCGGACGGCAAAAAATGATTTCCGCTCTGAAACGCTTGCAAAGTGCCCACGCGGTACACGACTTGCCGGGTGAAATGGCTGCCTTTGGTATTGCGGGTGGTTTGGGTGATGGTTTACGCAAAGTTTTCATGACGCACCCACCGTTAGAAGAGCGCATTGCAGCGTTAGAAAACATGCGCTAGTCGCTTTTAGCCTTGCATTGCCTAGCAGGAGCAGGGCTATAGCCTTATAATCCCCGCTTTGTTTGATTCTGAAGCCGGGGATTTTCCCATGTATAAGCTGTTGCGTGATGTAATGTTTCTGCTGCCTGCGGAAACATCACACCATCTTGCACTCGATTCGCTAAAAATCGCAGGTAAAATCGGATTATTGGGTAAACCCAGCGCGTTATCGGGAAATAGTGTGCGTGTAATGGGGTTGGATTTTCCCAATCCTGTCGGTTTAGCTGCTGGTTTAGATAAAAACGGCGAATATATCGATGCCCTTGCGGCATTGGGTTTTGGTTTCATTGAAATTGGCACTGTCACGCCACGCTCACAACCGGGCAACCCGAAACCGCGCTTATTCCGTTTACCCGAAGCCCAAGCGATTATTAACCGCATGGGGTTTAATAACCACGGTATTGATTATTTGCTGGATAAGGTTAGCAAAATGCAATACCAAGGGATTTTGGGTATTAATATCGGTAAAAATTTTGATACCGCCGTCGAAAATGCTGCGGATGATTATTTAATTGGTCTGCGTAAAGCATACCCCCACGCGGATTACATTACCGTCAATATTTCTTCGCCAAATACCCCCGGTTTACGCAAATTGCAATACGGCGATGATTTAAAACGCTTGTTGGAAACCTTACGTGAAGCGCAAAGCAAACTAGCGCAGGAACACGGGCGTTACGTGCCTGTAGCGATTAAGGTCGCTCCCGATTTGAATGAGGCAGAAATCCGCGACATGGCGAAAGTGTTTTCGAGTGTGCAAATTGATGGCTTAATCGCAACCAATACCACACTGGACAAATCGGCGGTGCAAGGTTTAACCCATGCAGAAGAGCAGGGCGGGTTAAGCGGTATGCCTTTAACCCAACATTCGACGGAAGTGATTCGGCAATTCCGGGCGGATATGGATAAAAACATCCCCATTATTGGCGTGGGGGGGATTATGTCGGGTGAAGCAGCACAAGCAAAATTAGCGGCGGGTGCGAGTTTAGTGCAAATCTACAGCGGCTTTATTTATCGCGGACCGGAACTGATTCGTGAATGCGTTGAGGCAACGAAAAAGGCTGGTTAAACCAGCCTTTTTACGCTTTGCTTGGTTGACCCAAGTTACTTTTGTGCAGGTGCTGGCGTAGTTGTTGCGGGTGTTGCAGGCGTTGTGCTAGCTGCTGCGGGGGTTGGTGTGTTTGCTGTCGGTGCAGCCGCTGGAGCTTGTACCGGAGCAGTTGCCGCAGGCGTTGTTGCCGTTGCAGGAGCGGCAGGTTGTGCGGCTGCTTTGCGTTGCTCTTCCATTTGTTTGAAGAAAGCATCTGCTTGCGCTCGCTGCATTTCCATTTGTTTTTGGATTTGCTCGAAGCTAGGGGCAGCGGGTGGTACACCATAACCGTAGCCATAATTCGGCATAGGCATGGGTGCGTAACCGTAATTCGGTTGGCTTGGTGCAGCGGTGGGCACTTGTGGAGCGGCAGGCATTGCTGGCGTTTGCATTATGTTCGGCATGATGTAATTGGGCATTCCATACCCGTAGTAATTAGGTGCTGCATAACCGCCCCAAGGGTTGTATCCACCGTTGTTGCTGCTATTGCTGTAACCGTACAGGTTGTTATAGCCGTTGCCGTAACCATAACCGTTACCGTACCAATTCGTTGCCGAATTACCGCGCCCACTGCCAGCAGTATCAGCATCCATATCGGTTTTGCCTTTGCCCTTGAAGGTAATGGTGAAATCGACATTGCCATCGGCATTGCCTTTACCACGCCCCCAGCCGTTTACATCGCCGTTACCTGCACCGTAGCCCTGTCCTGTACCGTTAGTATTGCCTTGACCTTGTGTATAACCCTGACCAACGCCACTGCCGTTATCGAAACCATTGAAAAATTCAGCAGAAGCAACGCCAGACGCTGACAGTAAGGCAACTAACAGTGCAATTTTTGTATGTTTCATGAGATGTTCCTCTAGCGGAGAATAAAGTTATGCCTGTTGGCGTGTTTTATAAATATCATCAAATATAAGCAAATCATAATATTCTAAATGGGTGTGGCGCAAGCCCCTTTGAGAAGAAATTACGGTTGGTTTGATATTTCTTAAGGCGAGTTGGGTAGATTTATACAGGTCAGTTGCTGACGACAGTTTGACGGGTAGATGAAATTCGCCATTGTGCGGGGTAATCTGTCACAGCGCACAGTGGTTTGCGTTAGAATAGCCGCCTATTTCTGCATTACAGGACAAGACGATGGGCATTACGCAAGAGGAAGCCAAACAAGTCATGGCTGAAGCGGATTTACTGTATTCCGCATCGGACATTGCGACGGCTTTGGATGCATTAGCCGCTGCGGTAAGCGACAAATTGGCGGATAAACAGCCGTTAGTATTGTGTGTCATGAACGGTGGTGTCATTACGGCAGGGCAGTTACTTACGCGCTTGTCGTTTCCCTTGGAACAAGATTACCTGCACGCAACCCGTTATCGTGGCAAAACAGCGGGGGATAAAACCATTACGTGGTTACACAAGCCAGATACCCCGTTGAAAGGGCGACACGTTTTGTTAGTGGACGATATTTTAGACGAAGGTTACACCTTACGCGAAATTGTGCGCTGGTGTTATGAGCAAGCGGCGACGGCGGTGTATGTCGCCGTATTGGCAGAAAAAAATCATGATCGACGGGTGGAAGGCATTGCATGTGATTTCCCCGCGTTGCAACTGGTCGACCGTTATGTGTTCGGGTTCGGCATGGATTACAAAGAATACTGGCGCAACGCCAATGGTATTTACGCAGTAAAAGGGATGTGAGATGACGATTGCATTTGCCGTGATTGGCGGTACGGGTTTAACCGAAATTGACGGGCTGGAAGTAATCCACCGCGAAGTAGTACATACGCCGTATGGCGAACCTTCTGGGCCGATTACCCACGGGGTAATTGCGGGTAAGCGTGTTGCTTTCTTAGCTCGGCACGGTTACACCGCGAATATTCCCCCGCATCGGGTAAATTACCGTGCAAATCTGTGGGCATTAAAGAGTTTAGGCGTGGAAAAAGTGGTTGCCGTTGCTGCTGTGGGTGGGATTACGCCGGAAATGCAGCCGACGCGCTTGGTGATTCCCGATCAGATTGTGGATTACACCTACGGGCGGGCGCACACGTTCTTTGAGGACGGTTTGGAACACGTTACCCACATCGATTTTTCATGGCCGTATTGCGTGGATATGCGTAACGCCCTGTTAAACGCGGCGCAATGTGCGGGTGTTGCGGTTGTCGCACACGGTACGTATGCCGCAACGCAAGGTCCGCGTTTGGAAACGGCTGCCGAAATCCGCAAGTTAGAGCGCGACGGTTGTGACCTAGTGGGCATGACCGCCATGCCGGAAGCAGCATTAGCGCGTGAATTAGGCTTGTGCTATGCCACTTGTGCGGTGGTTGCTAACTGGGCGGCAGGCAAATGTGACGAAGAAATCAGCATGGAAGAAATCCACGATAACCTAACGGTAGGCATGGCAAATGCGCGTGCTTTATTGCGCGGTTTGGTTTGCTGAGTAATGGATACTAACCAACCTCCGTTGTTATTGCAGCCGGAGGTTTCGCTCTATTTACAGGTATTTATAGTCGTAACGCACGCGCTAGCGGTGTTGGTTGTGCTGTTTTTACTGCCTTTACCGTGGTGGGGAAACTTGCTTGCCTGTGCGGTCATTGCGTATTCCGCAAGGTATTTCTGGCGTTTACACATTACCCGTTTGCATCCAGCAAGTGTATTAGAGGCAACGTTTTATACCCTTGCGAATTGGCGTATTCATACCTCTAGTGGCAGTAAATTTGCCACGCTTGCCGATAGCAGTTTTTTACACCCGTGGTTGTGTGTGCTGAATCTACGCACGCAACAAGGAAAATTGCACAGCTTAATTTTGCTGCCAGACAGTTTGCCTGCGGATTTGTTACGGCAATTGCGCGTCAGGGTGAAGTTTAGTACGGCAGATGATGTACGGACAAAATAAAACCCTCTCCGGCGCAATGGAGAGGGTCAACTAAGGGCTCTCTAGAATTTTTATTAATAACTAAAATAGGGGGACGATAGTTCTAGGTTCACTTAGCCGCAGTTTGCTTATTTTCGGCAGCTTTGGCTGTTTCGGCAGGTGCGACCACAACTTCAGGGGTTTTGTCGGTTGCGGGGGCTTCTACTTTGGCTGTTTCGACAGGTGCAACCACAACTTCAGGGGTTTTGTCGGTTGCAGGAGCTTCTGCTTTGGCTTTGTCGGTGGTGGTTTCCTTGGCAACAGGTGTCTGCTGTTGTTGCTGTTGTGCTACTGGTGGGGTAACAGGTTCAGCAGTAGGGGCTGGGGCAGCACCTGCGAACGTTGCAGCGGAACTTACCAGTGTGATTGCAGACAGCATTGCCAAAATGCATTTTTTCATGATGTTCTCCTTAACTAAGTTTTTTGTGTAAGTTGAGAAGATGCGGAATACTCCTGTTTCCTGCATCGGGTTTGTTTTCTGCCATTCTGACTTCCTGTCGGTTTGGCTGAATGCAAACTTAACCACTAAAACGGTTGATAAACGATTCGGTTGACAAGAAATCTAAATTTTTTTGATCATGTGAGCATGCAAACACACACTCTTGATGCGCAAACCGTTGCCTTAACGGGAATAAACCTGATCGAAGCCAGTGCGGGAACAGGAAAAACATGGACGATTTCATGGCTTTACCTACGCCTTATCGTCGTGGATGGGCTGCGAACCGACCAAGTATTAGTCGTAACCTATACCGAAGCGGCAACCGCTGAATTACGTGATCGAATTCGTAAACGTTTGGCAGACGCGCTGGCGTATTTAGAAGGACGCACGAGTGAAGAAGCCTACGCTGCGTTGCTAGCAGAAACAGAACGCACGCTGTGTATTGCCCGTTTGCAATTGGCATTAGTGAGTTTTGACGAAGCGGCGGTTTTCACCATTCACGGTTTTTGTAAGCGTGTCTTGACGGAAAATGCATTCGAGGCGTGTTTGCCGTTTGAAAGCGAATTAGTCGCCAATGAAGACCCGTTACTGACCGAGTTAAGTGATCAGTTTTGGTATCAGCATTTCCTCCAACCCGATGCCTTGCATTTGAAGCTGCTGCAAAAATACGCCCTAACGCCGGATAAATTACTCGCCGAAGTACGCCATTTTATTGGTAAGCCGTATTTGCGGGAGGTTATCCCTACGGTTACGGTGGAAGGGTTTAACGAACAACACACGGCTTACCACAGTGCATTGCAGGCTTGTGTCGCAACATGGAACGATGAAGCACAAACCATTGCGGATTTATTATTGGCGGGGGCATTAAATGGCAGCAGTTACCGCAAAGATTACGTGCAGAAATGGCGAGAAGCGTTGGATACGTTTTTTGCCGTTGCCCCCCAAACGCACGCATTCCCGCAAGAGACCTTGCAAAAATTTAGCAGCGTCCAGTTACAAGCAAAGTTGAAAGCGGGGAAACAGCCGCCGCGTCACGCTTTTTTTACCCAAGTGGATGCATTATTGGCGGCTCATGCGGCATTGCACGCAACAGAAAGCGGTGCGTTGGAGTCTTTACGGTTGCAGTTGCTGCACCATTTGCGGCGCGAATTACCTATCCGTAAGAAACAACGTGGCATTTTGACCTTCGATGATTTGTTGTTACACGTCAACCGCGCTTTATTGCAACACCCGCAGTTTGCGCAGCGTTTGGGGGAAAAATACCAAGCAGCATTAATTGATGAGTTTCAGGATACTGACCCGATTCAGTATGAAATTTTTGCCCAAATGTACCGCGAAATTGCTGAACCACGGGTGTTTTTCGTGGGCGACCCCAAGCAGGCGATTTACGGCTTTCGTGGGGCGGATATTCACACCTATTTGCAAGCGGCGAAACGTGCGCAACACCAACATACTTTGGTGAAAAATTTCCGTTCGCACAATGCGTTACTGCAAGCCTTGAACCATTTGTTTGCCCAGTCTAATAACCCGTTTCGCAGTGAAATCCGTTACGAGCCAGTGGAAGCGGGTAAAGCGCAAGCCGCCATTTTTCTACCCAATGCAACGGCTACGGGGGCGATTCCGCCGTTACGCTTGTGGGAATGGGCGGATTTAACCGAGCACCGCGCTTCGGAAGTGGAAGATATTATCGCCGAAGCAACTGCCGATGACATTGCGCGGTTGTTGAATGCGGGGTTGCAAGGGCAAGCGGTGATTGGCGAACAGGCATTGCGTAGCAGTGACATCGCGGTTTTGGTGCGTACGGGTCGGCAGGGGGAACGCATTCGGCAAGCCTTGCTGGTGCGTGGGATTGCCAGCGTCTTGAAATCCCGCGACAGTATTTTTACCACCCGCGAAGCCAGCGATTTACGAGCTGTGTTGCGTGCGATTGCCGAGCCGAATAATGAAACTGCCTTAAAACACGCTTTAGTGACGGAATTGTTTAGTTATTCCGCCGCGCAGTTATACGCACTGGACGAACAGCCAGACTTGCTCGAACGCGAGTTGGAAGCCTTTCACGCATGGCATAAACAGTGGCATTCGCACGGTTTCATGGCAATGTTTCGCAGTTGGTTGCAGCAACGGGATGTATTTGCTTATTTATTGGCATTTACTGACGGTGAGCGACGTTTAACCAATTTACTGCATTTGGCGGAATTGATTCACACCGAAAGCCGTTTGTATGGCTACGGAATGCACGCGCTGATTCGTTGGTTACAGCAACGGGCGGCAGCGGCGGAAGAAGATGAAACGCACCAATTGCGCTTAGAAAGTGATGCGGATTTAGTACAAATTGTCACCATTCACAAAAGTAAGGGGTTGGAATACGCGGTAGTTTACTGCCCGTATTTGTGGCAGGAACGCGAAGCCCAACCACCGACGTGGTTTAGTTGTTACGATGCAGATACCGCACAGGCGTATTTGCAAGCCAAAGAATTAGCGACGAGCAAAGAACGGCAACAATGGCAGGAGGCGGAACAAGCCGAGAATTTACGTTTGTTGTACGTCGCGCTCACACGGGCAAAATACCATTGCACATTGGCTTTGGTGAGCGGCAATGTCAGTCGGTTTGATTATTATTCCGCACTGGGGTGGTTATTGTTTGGTGATACCGCCAATGCCAGCGACATTTTGAGCAAGCAACGCAAAGACGGCATAACGGCGGCAGCGCGGCAAGCGGCAATGCAGGCGCGTTTAGCCCAGATGATTGCCAGTGCCGAAGGGCGTATGGCTTGCGAAAGTTTACCGCAAAACCCCCAGCCCATTTGTTACCAGCCGCCCGTTCCCGTGGTAAAACCCGCGCCAGTACGTACTACCTTAAAATTAAAAGCCGTGCCTAAAGTGGGCAGTTTCAGCGGTTTGATTGCGGGTAAAGACGATGAAAAGCCGGATTACGATGTATTTGCATCTCCCGTGCCGCAGGTGCATGAAGCCATCCGCACGGCTTTTCCACGCGGTGCGCAAGCGGGGAGTTGCCTGCATAAAATGCTGGAGGAATTGGATTTCACCCAACCCGTTAGTACCCAGCGTGATACGGTGGTGTTACCTGCGTTAGCGCGGCACGGCTTGGCGCAAACGTGGGCAGATGCAGCAGAAACCTTGCTGGATAACACTTTGCATACACCGTTAACGCCCGTGGCGGCAGGGTTTTGTTTAGCGCATGTGGCTAAATCGCAGCGCTTGGATGAGTTGGAGTTTTATTTTCCGGTGGCGAAATTGCGCGTGCAAGCCTTACAGCGCGTATTGCACGACTACTTGCCAGCCGCTTGGGAAGAAATTCACGCCGCGATTGATAAGCTGCGTTTTGCCGAGTTAACGGGTTACATGAAAGGCTTTATCGACCTGATTTTCTTTGCGCACGGTCAGTATTTCATTGTCGATTACAAGTCGAATGAATTGGGTAGCCACGTAACGGATTACACTTTTGCTGCGATGGAACAGGCAATGGCGGAACACCATTATTACCTGCAATACTTGATTTATTGCCTCGCATTACATCGTTATTTACGCCAACGTTTGCCTGATTATGCGTGGGAAACGCATGTCGGCGGCGTGTTGTACCTGTTTCTACGTGGAATGCAGCCTAATGCGGCGGATTCGGGGGCATTTTTTCATAAGCCGGATTACGCTTTGATTGCCGCTTTGGATCGGTTAATGCTGTAACGGCTACGGGTGTGTTAAAATACCGCCCACCAAGCTAACCACCTGCACGGAGAATAAGTGTGCGTCTGAGCAAAGAACAATACCGTCATTGGGAACATAAAAAAGTCACCCTGTTAGGCATGTCCGGCGTGGGTAAAACCCATATTTCCAGTATGTTACGCGAACAAGACTGGTTTCATTATTCGGGCGATTACCGTATTGGTACTTGCTATTTGGATGAAGACATTCTTGACCTGATTAAAGAGCAAGCAATGAAAGTACCTTTCTTGCGCGATTTATTACGCAATGATTGGATTTACATTCGCAACAATATCCGTGTGAATGACTTAGGTCCGGTGCTGTCATTCGTGGGGAAATTGGGCAACCCCGAATTGGGCGGCGTACCGTTGGAAGATTTCATGCGTCGTCAAGAGCAATACCGCCAAGCCGAAATTGCTGCCATGCGTGATGTACCGGAATTTATCCGTAAAGCGCAAGTGATTTATGGCTACTCGCATTTTGTTAACGATGCGGGTGGGAGCTTGTGCGAATTGGAAGAACCTTCCGTATTTGATGTATTGGCGGAACACACGCTGATTTTGTACATCAAAGTAACCACCAGCGAGGAAGAGCAAAAGCTCATTGACCGCGCTCGCAGCGACCCGAAACCGTTGTATTACCGCCCTAATTTCTTGCGGGAACATTTAGCGGTTTATTTGGAAGAGCAGGGTTTGCAATACGCGGCGGAAATGATTCCTGATGAATTTACCCGCTGGATATTCCCTCGGTTATTCCATTCGCGTTTGCCGCGTTACGAAGCCATTGCGCGTGATTACGGTTATACCGTGACTTCGGAAGAAGCAGCGCAAGTACGCGATGAACAAGATTTTAACGCGCTGGTCGAAATGGCCATCGAACGTCACGGGAAGTAAGCTCACATGCCATTGGTCGCGCACTCAGCTTTGCCTACCTTTGCCCGTCTGAAAGAAGAAGGGCAGGTGATTCTCAGCGAAGATTATGCTTTTCAGCAGGATATTCGTGAATTGCATATTGGCTTTCTCAATATGATGCCGGATGCAGCGTTAGAGGCAACGGAAAGGCAATTTTTCCGTTTGGTGGGTGCGTCTAATCAAATTGCACAGTTTCATATTCACCCGTTTACGCTGGAAACCTTACCGCGTGGCGAGCAAGCGCAGGCACACATTGCACGGCATTACGAAAATTTTACTGACCTGCAAGAACAAGGGTTGGACGCGCTGATTATTACGGGGGCAAACCCGCAAGCGCAGCATTTGGAGGATGAACCCTTTTGGCAAGGTTTGTGTGAAGTCGCGGCGTGGGCGCAGGAAAATGTTACGTCAACCCTGTGTTCTTGCCTTGCAAGCCACGCGCTGATACAGCATTGGTGGGGGATTCGTCGCCGTCACTTGGGTTTCAAGCGTTGGGGTGTTTACAGCCACGCTGTTACCTTGCCAGAACATCCGTTAGTGGCGGATTTAAATACCCGTTTCGACGTACCGCATTCGCGTTTCAATCAAGTGGATCGCGATACTCTCGCCGCCGTTGGGGTAAATGTGTTGGTGGAAAGCCCCGAAGCGGGGATTCACATGGCGGTTAGCCCCGATTTATTCCGCATGGTATTCATGCAGGGGCATCCCGAATACGACCAAATCAGTTTGCTCAAGGAATACCGCCGCGAGGTAACGCGCTGGTTTCACGGTACGCGCTTGGATTACCCGCCGTTCCCCGAAAACTATTTACGCCCGAAAGCTAAAGCCATTCTCAACGAATACCGCATGGCATTAGCCAGTGCAAAACGTTTGGGTAAGCCGCTGCCAGAATTCCCCGAAAATCTGCTTGTGCCGTTATTGCACAATACGTGGCGTGATACGGCGAAAGTGTTTTACAGCAATTGGATCGGCAAAGTTTACCAAATTACCAACAATGACCGTCGCAAGCCATTCATGGACTGGGTAAACCCCGACGACCCGTTGGGATTGCGGAAAAACCTTACGGTTTGACCGCGAGCACTTTGCCGTTGTCGACGGTGACGGTAACTTTTTGCCCTTGTTTTAGCTCTTGCCAAACTTTAGGGTCAGGTGAAGTGTAGGTATACGTTTTGCCGTCGCTGTCTTTGAGAGTAAGTGTGTAACTGGCTTCGCGTTTGGCTTCGCGCTCATTTTTTGCCAAGTTGATTGCCGGCCATTGCGGGTTATGGTCGGTATTGCTTGCGCTTGGCGTGCGTGTAACTACCCATTTTTCAATGTTGTAGGTGTATTGGGTTTGGTAACGCGGTTCTTTTTTGTATACGGGGTCTTGGTAAGATTCATTGTGGCATTCGCGGCGGTAATCCGGTACTTGCGACTTTTCGTTGTGGCATTTGTTGGTGTAAACCGGGCGGCTGCACATTTTGTCTTTGAAATAACCATTACCTAAGTCTTGGCTACCGCATTGGTATTCGGTTGTACCCGTTTGAACCTGTTCGCAAACATTGTGGGTTTCGCTGTGATAACCCGCGACCACATTTGCACACACTTGTTTTTGCTTGGTGATGTAACGCTCAACAACATCGTCATAATGGTGAACCGCTTGTTGCTGGCTTAGAACAACCGCACCTTTGGGCAATTGCCAGTCGTTTTCCTTTACCGTTTGTAAGGCTTCGACGGTAATGGTTTGTTCCCACGCAAAGTTTTCTACCGTTACTTTTTCGTGGCTGGGGGTAAGGGCGTAATACGCCGCACCCGTACTGAGGGTAATACCGCCGATAACTTTCGGGCTTAGCAGTTTGCTCAAGGTGGAACGTTGCGGCGGTGGTGGAGTTTGTGGTTTGGGTTTGGCATCTTTCGCGCTGTGGGGAATGTCGTCTTGCGCGTAAGTTTTGACTTCGTGGGTAGGGTTTGAGCCTTTGGTTGCCCCGCATTGGGAACAAGCTGTTGCACTGGCGTTATTGCCACTACTGCAATGCAAGCAATACCAATCTGCACCTGCTTCCGCATGGCTGAGTTGGGTGAAATCGTTTACTGCTTGTGCTTCTTGCGGTAGGTAAAATGCAGTGCCCTCGGGACGGGGCGTATTGCAACCGGGGCAGTCGCGTTTACGTCCTAATATGGCTTTCGTCCCACAGGATGGGCAATCCCAAACACCTTCCCGAATTGTCATAAGCTACTCCCTCGTCAAACTGCAACCGGAGCTTTGATGTGGGGGTGATGTTCGTACCCGACTAACTCAAAGTCCGCGTATTGGAAAGCAAATAAATCCGTTACTGCGGGGTTTATTTTCATCTGCGGCAACGGATGCGGTGCGCGGGCAAGCTGTAATTCCACTTGTTCCAGATGGTTCAAATACAAGTGGGCATCGCCAAGGGTGTGGATGAATTCGCCTACTTGTAAGCCTGTTACCTGCGCCATCATGCGCGTCAGTAAAGCATAGGAGGCAATATTAAACGGCACACCAAGGAAAATATCCGCACTGCGTTGATACAACTGGCAAGAAAGTTTGCCATCTGCCACGTAAAATTGGAAAAACGCATGACAAGGCGGTAACGCCATGTGTTCGACATCAGCTACATTCCACGCACTGACAATCATACGCCGAGAATCAGGATTATGCTTGAGTTGCTGGATAACTTGCGTTATTTGGTCAATGTGCTGTCCATCAGGTGTGGGCCAATTACGCCATTGGTAGCCATACACAGGTCCTAGATTACCGTTTGCATCTGCCCATTCATCCCAAATCCGCACGCCGTTTTCTTGCAAGTAACGGATATTGGTATCACCTTGTAAAAACCACAGCAATTCGTGGATGATGGACTTCAAATGCAGTTTCTTGGTCGTAA
>CAZJDN010000006.1:10927-19951 GCA_964544775.1 uncultured Thiothrix sp. | reverse complement strand
AGATAACCGATTTGCGCATCTGGTTCGCGGAAAAATTCCACAAGAATGCGGGCAATTCCGTAACCTGCGAGGAATAAGCCAGAAATTGCGCCAACGGGCGGGGATAATTTGCGATACCAGTTTAACAGCAGGAATAACACCAGCCCTTCCAAAAAGGCTTGATACAGTTGCGATGGGTGGCGTGGTAAATCATCAACCGCAGGGAAGACAACGCCCCACGCAACGTCCGTATGGCGACCCCATAATTCGGCATTGATGAAATTGCCAATGCGTCCCGCCCCCAAACCAATCGGTACAAGCGGTGCAACAAAGTCGCTCAGTTGAAAAAAGGTTAAGTTCCAGCGTTTGGCTAATAAAAACATGGCAAGAATGACACCGAGTAAGCCACCGTGGAAGCTCATGCCGCCATCCCATACTTGGAAAAACGACAACGGGTCAGCCAGCAAGCCTTTCAGGTTATAAAAGAACATATAACCCGTGCGTCCACCGAGTACAACCCCAATCGCGCCCCAGAACATCATGTCGTCTACGCGCTCTGGATTCATCACGCTGTTAGGTTGTTGAGAACGCATTTTGCCAATGATTAAAAAGGCAAGGAAACCGATAACGTACATCAGCCCATACCAGTGTACTTTCAACGGTCCTAAAGCAATGGCAACGGGATCAATTTGAGGGTGAATGAACATAATTGCTCGCTAAAAGAAAAGTTTTTTTAATTCAGTGCCGGGGTCTGGCGCACGCATAAAGGCTTCCCCGACCAAAAACGCATTCACTTGGTTGTCGCGCATTAACTGCACATCGGCTTGGGTATGAATACCGCTTTCTGTCACCAGCAATACGTCTGCGGGTACATCCGCCAACAAGTCAATGGTCGTTTGTAAGCTCGTGGCAAAGGTGCGTAAATTACGGTTATTTACCCCGATCAGCGGTGCATTTAAACGCAAGGCGCGTTCCAACTCGGCTTTATCGTGGGTTTCGACCAATACATCCATGCCTAATTCTGTGGCGTGGGCGTAAAGGTCTGCCATTTGTGCATCTTCCAATGCTGCCACAATCAGCAAGATGCAATCTGCACCAATGGCGCGTGCTTCGTACACTTGATACGGGTCAACGATGAAATCTTTACGAATAACGGGCAGGTTACAAGCGGCGCGTGCTGCTTGCAAATAGCTTTCATGCCCTTGGAAGTATTGCGCATCAGTTAATACTGATAAACACGCAGCCCCCCCTTGTGCATAACTGTGGGCAATCGCAGGCGGGTCGAAATCCGCACGGATTACGCCTTTACTCGGCGAGGCTTTTTTGATTTCGGCAATAATCGCCGGATTACCTGCCGCTATTTTGGCTTGCATTGCCTGCATGAAACCACGCACGGGGTCTGCACTAGCGGCTTGCTCGCGTAATTGGGCAAGGCTGGTGAGCGCGGAACGGGCGGCTACTTCTTCCTGTTTGGTTTGCAGGATTTTTTGCAAAATATCGGAATTACTCATGAGGCTTTAAAGCTATTGGTTAAATCAATCAACTGTTGTAAGCGTTGTGCGGCTGCACCGGAATCAAGCACGGTTTGCGCTTGCGTAATACCTGCTGCGTGCGAATCGGCTAAACCTGCCACGTAAATTGCTGCCCCTGCGTTCAAGCATACAATGTCACGCGCCGCCCCTGCTTCGCCTGCGAATACGCGCTGTATCAGAGCTAGGCTTTCTTGTGCCGTATTGACCCGAATATTGTCGAGGTTGGTGCGGGCAATACCAAAATCTTCCGGTTGGATAATGTATTCACGCACTGCACCGTCTTTGAGTTCGGCAACAAACGTGGGGCTGGCGAGGCTGATTTCATCCAGACCGTCTTCGGCATGAACCACCATCACATGGCGGCTACCCAGACTTTGCAACACTTCAGCCATTGGTCGTACCCATTCTTTAGCAAATACACCCAACACCTGATTCGGCGCGTTGGCGGGGTTTGACATGGGCCCCAGTAAGTTGAAAATGGTACGAATCCCTAATTCGCGGCGTGGTGCGCTAGCGTGCCCCATTGCGCTGTGATGCCGTTGGGCAAACAAAAAGCCTACCCCAATTTGCGTAATGCATTGCGCCACTTGTTCGGGGGTAAGGGTTAAATTTACCCCTGCTGCTTCGAGTACATCCGCACTGCCGGACTTGCTCGAAACAGAACGATTACCGTGTTTCGCAACGTGTGCTCCCGCCGCTGCTGCAACAAATGCGCTTGCGGTGGAAATATTAAACGTGCCAGAGGAGTCACCACCCGTACCGCACGTATCAACCAAATGTTCGCTGGTGACACTGACTTTGCTCGAAAGCTCACGCATCACACTTGCCGCTGCACTGATTTCGGTAACAGTTTCACCACGCATTCGCAAGCCAACCAAAAAGCCACCCACTTGTGCAGGGGTTGCTTGCCCCGTCATGATGGTACGCATGGCTTGCGTCATTTCGGCACGGGTTAACGGTTGGTTGGCGATAATTTTCTTAATACTTTCCTGTAAATCCATATTTTCTTCGTGGTGTTGCCTACTATTAGATGTGGGGATGCTAGCATGAATTGACGAGCTTGCTAATGCGCAATGCATAAAAAGCACGTTACAGTTAAAACCCGCTTTTCCATTTACACACAATGACGAGGTGCAGTATGCAAAAGAATGTTGGTGGCAAAGATAAAACCATTCGTTTAGCCTTGGGTGGTGCTTTATTGGTGCTAAGTTTCATCGTGGGCAGTTGGCTGGTTGGAATTATCGGTTTAGTGTTATTAGGTACAGGGCTTATGGGCTTTTGTCCTGCTTACTTACCGTTCGGGATTGATACCTCTTGTAGCAAAGAGTAAGCCGTTGGGGCTACGGCTAGCTGTTGATTGAGTGCAGCTAGCTTTTTGTGCCATAGTTGCTGCTATTGCAATGGGAGGAGCACGTAAGCATGAAAACCGTAACAACATTAGGGCTGGCAGCATTACTGGCGTATACAGGGCAAGTCAATGCGGACGAACGTTGGGATACCAATGTAGGGCAAATTATTTACGCCGAGGAAATGGGACCTACAGCCGTTTTTGCCTACGGTTCAAAAGACGACCCCGGCGTGATTTATGTTTTGGGTTTAGCTAAGGTTTACCAAAATCGGGGTGTTTATGACGGTTATTGGGCAAAGAATAAAGCCAAAGTGGAATGCCCCACCGAACGCCCCGGTATCTACGGCAAAATGACCCGTTATTGGGGGCGTATGCAAGTCAAATTCATCGACAAGGATTTCCCCTCACGTTGGGAAGCAACATGGAGTTACTGCGATGGGGAAGCACAAGCTGTGAAAATCAGTGCCACTCCCCAAGTGCCGTCAGTAAATAGTAAGAAATAGGGCGATTTCTCACTTTATCCCGTCTTTTTCCCTGAAAAATAGGCAAGGCGGGTGTGTGTGCCAGTTGATTGGATAGAAAAAAGCTCGAATAATTCCATTTTTTTGATGGTTATCATTATGCAATCTAATCTTAACGGTAGGGCTTTAGAGTATTGTTTGGTCAATCAATTGGTTTTACAGTTGCAGGAGCTGGGTATTCCTGTTCGCTTAGATAAAAAAACTGAGTATGATCAAGTTCGAGATGTCGAAAAGTTTTATGCTTTAGAACAAAACGTAAAAGATTATTTTATTTCTCAATGTCAAAAAGTATCTTTGTGGATTATTAAACAGAAGTTTACTAATCATACTAATATATCCATTACCCGCTTATCTGATGATGATGCAAAAAATGGAGATGTTACGGATATTAGACTTGTAAGTGATGTGAAAGAATATAATATTTCATTAAAGCACAACCACACAGCAGTTAAACACCAAAGACCGGGCGGCTTGTATAAGCAGCTTGGTATTAGTGATAAGTCATTGGAGCAAAGTTATAAGAAAAGTATCACGCTTATTGAAAAGCGTTTTTTTGAAACGGTGCACGCATTTAATTTCTCAGATGCAACTTTTAAATCAGTTAGAGAGCTTGCTCCATGTGTGATTGATGATTTATATTCAGATATTTGTGATCTTGTAATTGAGCATTTAAGTAGAAATGTTAATCACGCAGATTATCTGTTCAGTTTTCTTCTGGGGTATAAGAATTTTGATAAAATTGTAATAACCAAAGATTCAGTTTCAGTCATGTCATTTTACGACATAAAAAAGCCTACATTATTTCAAGCAGGAAAGCGAAATAATAGCTATGTGATTTTAAAGTTTAATAATGGGTTTGAATTTGCAATGCGTTTACATACGGCTTCTAGTCGTTATCAAATCGGAAAATCACTTTCTTTAAAGTTTGATACACAGTTGATTTCAGACTTTCCTTTTATTTTAATTGAATGAGCTTGATGCAGCAGTACACTGTATTTTTTTGTGTGTACTGCTGCCCAAGATTAGGCGGCTTGTTTTTGTACGGTACAGCAGTGTTGGAGTGCATGACGAATTGACGTGGCAAGGACATTTGCAAAATCAACAGCGACTGCATTGCCAATCATCTTATAGCCAGCATTTACATTCTTATATTTAAAGATAAAATTATCTGGAAAACCTTGTATTCTGGCGCACTCTCGTACAGTTAAACGTCGATAGTTGTAACCTTCACAGAACTTAAAACTATCTTGTGCCACTTTAAGCATTTTGGGGGCACTGGGATGTATTGGTGCTTGCCGTCCTGATGCTTGAATGGTGAACGAGTATTCATCCCATGAACGTACTCGATTTCTAGACATATAAATGGATGAAAAACCGCCTGTCATGTATTCGTGATTGGCAATTAATAAATTCATATTTGCATGGTATTTATCAATAGCCGGAACAGCAAGATCAGCAATATCCCCAATAACATCTTTTAAAACTTTACGTTCTGTTAGAGAGATTGGTGTTGGAAATTGATAATGTATAGTTAAATCTTTACGAAAACCAATAAAAATAACACGCTCTCTGTCTTGTGCTACACCGTAATCGGATGCATTTAATAGCTTAAAGAAAAGATCATAGCCCGCTATATTAAAGGTTTGTTTAATAGTATCTAATGCTTCTTTATGTCTGGCAGCGAGCATTCCACTAACATTCTCAGCTAGAAAGAATAAAGGCTTTTTAGCTTTTAATATGCGGATAAACTCATAAAATAGCTGACCACGATGGTCGTTAATTCCTCTTCTTGAGCCACCCTCGCTCCAACTTTGACAGGGGGGACCTCCAATAATACCTATGCAGTCGGGGATTTCATCGGCTGGAATATTAACAATAGAACGCTTATCTAAAAAGTGATCGGAATGATTTTTTTCATAAGTTTCCCAGATTTCTTTATCGTATTCATTAGCATAGATAATATTGAATCCTGCGTGTTTAAAGCCAAGATCAAGACCTCCTGCCCCTGAAAATAAAGAAACGATTTTTAACGACATGTGCTTAAACCTAGCTAATATTGAATTTCATTATTATCTCAAAAGATAACTCACAAGGCCAGCGAATTTTCAACGAATCTGTCATCAGCTAAAGGTCAGTATTTATGTTTGAAATACTGACATATTGTTAATTGAGGGAAATTACTCCACGCTAATGGCAGATAACAAACCGCTGCGTCCAAAGGTGTAGAGCGTATTGCCATCAACGACAGGGGCGGATGTGTAACCAGCGGAATCACCGCGTAGGCGTGCTGCTAATGCACCATTGCTGGTATTCAACCAATGCAAGTAGCCATCCGTATCGCCTACTACAAGGTAGTTGCCTTGTAAGGTTGGCGTGGTTGGTTGACGGCGTTCTAAATCAGCTTGTTTCCATAATGGTGTGCCAGTACGGGGGTCTAGTTTCCACACATCGCCTTCGGCATTGCAGGTATACAAGCCATTATTATCTGCCTCTACCCCCGTGTAGCTGGAGTAGGGGGCTGACCATGCAATTGCCCCAGAACGCATGTTAATGCCTGCAATTTGCCCATTGAAGCTCGCGGCAAATAAGGCTTCTCCAACGGTACTGAGTTTTCCATCCACATCAGTCATACGGCTCATGTCACCCGTACCTTGTGCAATGGCAAGGGTGGCTTCCCACAATGCGTTGCCTGTGTGCAAGTCGAAGGCGGTAACAACACCGCTATCAAAACCCGCAATTACCATGCTGCCGACGATAATGGGTGTGCCTGCACCGCTCAAGGCAACGGATTTTGCTGGGCGGATTTGCGTCCATAATACTTCGCCGTTTTGGGTTGAAAGCCCGTGTAAACGCCCATCATTGGTACGGAAAACGACCATGCCTTCACGCGCAGGCGATATTGCTAAAACTTGGCTGCTTAGGCGCGAATGCCAACGGATTTGCCCGGTTTGCTGATCCAATGCGACCGCTTGCCCGTTGTTTGTTCCTAGGTATACATTGCCTTCCCCGCTGCTGACACCCGCACTTACGCCAACATCAAGCGGCGTTTGCCAGCGTTTATTGCCTGTCGTTTTATCCCACGCGCTTGTACTCTTACCACCCGCAACAAAAACCGTGTGCTCAACAATAACAGGGGTAAGGTGTAAGAAAGATTCACTGCTGCTACTGCTTGTTTCCACCTGCCATAAAGTGTGCGTTTTGGCGGTAGCAGCAAAGTCTTTGAGGGTTTGTGGGGGTAAGGCTTCAGAGGGCGGAATAACGGCGGTGGCGACATCTTGCAGATTAGCGCACCCCGTTACCGCGAAAGAGGTTAAAATCACCGCAATAACCGCTTTCATGCTGCATTAGCCTTCGCCGAGGTTGTCGCGCTTCATTTTGATTTCTTCCGTTGCCCCGCCTTCGCTGCTGGCAATGGCTTTGTCATAAGCATCACGCGCTTCTTTGGTTTTGTGTTGCGCACTGTAAACGTCGCCTTTGAGTTCTTCGACTAATGACAGGTACGCGGTCGGGAATGTTTGGTTCGTAATGGTCAGTGCGTCGTCGGCTTTGCCCATTGCAATCAATACCCGCGCTAAACGCAGATTGGCGACGTGTTTGAATGCGTCTTCTTTGCTGTGATCCAGCACCCAATGCAGGGCAGTAACGGCTTTGTCGTAATCGCCTTTTTCCGCGTATTGTTGCGCTACTTTCAGGCTGGCGGTAGCGGCATACGGGGTGGAAGCGTAACCGTCTTGCAGTTTTTGGACGTTAGGCAGTGCTTGCTCTAAGGTGGCTGCGTCGGCTTTACTTACTTTGGAATACAGTTCAGAGGCGGCAGCAGCCGTGCTTGCTTGGTAATCTTTCCAGTATTGCCAGCCGAATAAACCTGCAATTGCTAGCGCAACGCCTGCAATGACGGATGTTCCGTTCTCTTTCCACCACGCTTTTAGTTCTTCGACTTTTTCGTCATCGGTTTTGTAATCGCTCATCAGTTTGCCCCTGAATGAATGTTGTTATGGCTTTTCAAGCAGTTGAGTTAATGTTGCCACGAGTTCGCTGACGGGCAGGTTAATCTGCTCGCCGTTACTGCGCAAGGGTTTTAGCCCAATTTCTGCGCGTGCTACTTCGTTCTCGCCAAGGATTAAGGCATAAGCCGCTGCGGATTTATCCGCTCGTTTCATTTGTGTCTTGAAATTACCGCCGCCGCAATTGCTGACAATGTTCAACTGCGGTAAGTCATTGCGCAATTGTTCCGCAATTGCCATACCCGCTCGTTGTGCGGTATCTCCCGCCATGATGAGGAATACGTCTGGTGCAGACGGCGGTGTGCTAATGCCTTGGGCTTCCAACAAGAGGATTAAACGTTCCACACCCATTGCAAAACCGCACGCTGGGGTTGCGCGTCCGCCGAGTTGTTCGACCAAACCGTCGTAACGCCCACCCGCGCAAACCGTGCCTTGTGCGCCTAGCTCGGTTGTTACCCATTCAAAAACGGTGCGTGAATAGTAATCCAAGCCACGTACCAAACGCGGGTTAATCCGGTAGCTAATACCCATGCCATCCAACAGGCTTTGCAGTTGGGCAAAGTGTTCGGCGGATTCACTATCTAAATGTTCATGCAAGTTGGGTGCAGCCGCTACCAGATCGCGCAAAGCGGGGTTTTTGGTATCTAAAATGCGTAACGGGTTGGTATGCAAACGGCGTTTGGAGTCTTCGTCCAATACATCGAGGTGTGCGCTGAAATATTCCACCAGTAACGCACGATAGGCTTGTCGTGCTTCCAATGTACCCAATGAATTGAGTTCCAATTGGATGTTTTTCAAGCCTAATTGTTTCCATAAGCGTGCACCAATGGCAATCAACTCTGCGTCAATGTCTGGAGTTGCAATGCCAAACGTTTCTACCCCAATTTGGGTAAATTGGCGGTAACGCCCTTTTTGCGGACGTTCAGCGCGAAACATTGCCCCTGCATACCACAGGCGTTGTTGCTGGTTGAAGATTAACCCTGATTGGATGCCTGCACGTACACAACCTGCTGTACCTTCAGGGCGCAATGCCATACTGAAATCTTCGCCACCTTCGGTATCGCGGCGGCTTTCCAGCGTGTACATTTCCTTTTCAACGATGTCGGTAACTTCGCCTACCGCCCGTTTAAACAGGTCGGTTTGCTCTACTAATGGCATCCGAATTTCGCTGTAACCGTAGCGTTTGAGCAAATCGCGCACGGTATTTTCAAAATATTGCCATGCAGGGGTGGCATCCGGCAGGATGTCGTGCATCCCGCGAATGGACTGAATGTTTTTAGCCATGCTTATTCCACTTTGAAACGGGAAACAATGCCCTTGGTGTGTGGAGCTTGATCATACAACTGACCATTCAAGTAAACTTTAACCCCGTGCGCATTGCCAATTTTGAAATCCAATGGCGTAGTTGCCTTGAATTCTTTGGTTGTGCCAGATGTATTGAGTGCTTCAAACAAGGCTTTCTTGTTTTTGTCTTTTACTTGCATCCAAACGTCTTCACTGAATTCCAGCTTGATTGTGACCTCGCCATTAATCGCTGCCGGAGTTGTTGCCGCAGGATTAGTGCCCTCGGTGGGCGGTGTTGCCGTGCCTGCGGGTGGGGTTGTAGCGGTGGGTGTTGCACCTGCTACGCTTGTTGTTGC
>CAZJDN010000006.1:0-10827 GCA_964544775.1 uncultured Thiothrix sp. | reverse complement strand
GGTAGTCGTTATGCTGTCAGCAGGTTTGTCGGTGGTTGCAGTGCTAGTTGCAGGCACATCGGTAGGCTTGTCTGCTGGTGGTGCCGTAGTCGCGGCGGTGTCAGCGGGTTTCTCTGCCGCAGGCGTTGTTGCTTCCGTTATTGCGGGTGGTGTAACTTGGGTTGCGGCTTTTTCTTCCGCATCTTTTTGTGCAGTAAAAGTATCCAACGCCGGGGCAGGGCGAGTCACTTGCGGCGGTGCTGTTTTCGCAGAAAACGCTGCCCACGTCGAGCTTGCCCAATCACGCACTGCTGGAATCATGGAAATTAACCCTACTCCCAAAACCAACAGAGCCATTAAAACGAGTTTGATGGTGGCAACAGAGATAGCGGGTTGGTGCGTTACCCGATTTAACGGACGTGCAGGGGCGAAATGGTGGGCAATTTCATCAGGATTTGCCCCGCGCAGGGCTTCGTAGGTACGGATCAATGCTTTCGGATCAGTATCCGCTAGTTTGGCGTAACCACGCAGGTAGCCACGTACATACGGCGGTTCGGGCAAGCGCGAGAAATCTTCCTGTTCCAAAAAGCGCAGGATGTTGGCGGACAGATGCATTTCCTCTGCGGCTTGTTCGAGGTCAAGCCCGGCTTTGTCACGGCATTCAATCAGCCGTTTGCTTAAGTCTCCCGCTTGTACCGCAGAAGATTGTTCTTCAATCGAGGTAGAGGTTTCCGTCACACGTCCTCCTGTCATTCCATCTGTCAATTAATTTGGCTCGCCGCTGGGCTATCGGGGAAACGTCCGCGTAAAGCAACAGCGCAACTTTCCGCTTTACCTGTTTCCTGCATTGCGGTTTCAATCTCATAGCATAGTAGCAACGTATCAGGATTTGCAGGTGCGGCATCATTATAGCGGTAAAGGAAAGCCTGTGCCTTGGTGTTGTCACCTTTTTCGTGGCTTAATTTTGCCTGTTGGTACAGTGCCTCTGGGTATTTATTATCCGCTTGCAAGGCTTGGTGGAAATAACTTTCAGCACTTGCCTTGTCGCCGCGTTTATTAACGCAAATGCCTGCATTCGTATAGGCAAAAGCGGGGGTTTTGTACAGCGGGTCGCGTAATGCTGCCATGAAGGCTTTTTCCGCACCGTTATAATCGCCTGCTTTACACAGAAATGAACCGTAGTTATTCAGTAAGTCGGGGTTTTTGCCATCGGCACGCAAAGCACGGTGGAAATATTCATTCGCTTTCGTGTTGTCGCCCAAACGGTCTTGCAACAGCGCGTAATAGTGATTGGCATCGGCGGAATCGGGGGTTTTCGCCAAGGCTTTTTCGAGGTTCATTTTCGCTAAGTCGAGACGACCTTTTTGCAAATAACCGATACCTAACTGGCTGTAATAGTCATTATTACTGCTGTTGGAATCGTCTGATGGCGTGTTGGAACAGCCCCCCATAATGCTGCTAGCCAGCATTACTGACAGTGCATAAATTGTTTTTTTCATTTTAGTTGTTCTGCTCAATACGGGCGAAATGTATTTCTCTGCGGCTTTTGTCGTTGACCTTGCCAGCCAATTGCCCACAAGCCGCATCAATATCATCGCCACGGGTTTTACGGGTAATGACGGTATAACCTGCTTCTTGCAAAATAGCACCAAAGCGGTGGATACGGTTATTGCTGGAACGGGCGAAACGGGTTGCAGGAAATGGGTTGAAAGGAATCAAATTCACTTTCGATGGAATTCCCCGCAGCAACTTTGCCAATTGGTGCGCGTGTTCATCGCGGTCATTCACGCCGTCCAGCATGACGTATTCCCACGTAATATGGTTGCGCTCCGTGGTCTTTTTCGCAAGGAATTGCCGACAGGTTGCGAGTAAGTCTTTGATTGGGTATTTACGATTGAGTGGCACAAGCTGGTCGCGCACTTCATCGTTAGGGGCGTGTAGGGATACAGCTAATGAAACGTCCAAGGTATCTGCTAAGCGATCCAAGGCGGGTAACACGCCAGAGGTACTTACGGTAACGCGGCGTTTACTCAAGCCGTAAGCGTTATCGTCTAACATCAGGCTGAGGGCTTTGATGACGTTATCAAAGTTCAGTAAGGGTTCGCCCATTCCCATCATGACCACGTTGCTAATCACACGCGGGGCTTTGGGGTCGGTTTGTAACAAGCGTTTGGCTACCCACAATTGCCCAATGATTTCGGCAGTGGTGAGGTTACGGTTGAAACCTTGACGGGCAGTGGAACAAAACGTGCAATCCAGCGCACAACCTACTTGCGAGGAGATGCACAGTGTACCGCGATCACTTTCGGGGATGAATACGGTTTCAATCGCGTTACCATCTTCCAGCCGTAAAAGCCATTTGTGTGTGCCGTCGGCGGATTTTTGGTCAATAATGACTTCCGGCGCACGGATAACGGCATGTTCGGCTAAAAAAGTGCGTAACGGTTTGCTGAGGTTGGTCATCTCATCGACACTTTCAACCAGCATTTGATGCAGCCATTTGATTACTTGCGTGGCGCGGAAAGGCTTTTCGCCCAGTGTAGCGAAATAGTCTTTCAGCGATTCGTGGCTGAAATCGAGTAAGTTGACTTTAGCAGTGTCGGACAAGTTGCTTTCTCCCTCTGCGCAACCCTCACCCACCAAGGGGGGAGGGCAAAGCAGCAGCTTAAATTAACGTGTGCGGGGGCACAGACCTTCTTGACCAAAGAAGTATGCAATTTCAATTGCTGCATTTTCCAAGCTGTCAGAACCGTGGACGGCGTTTTCGTCGATGGAATCAGCGAAATCAGCACGGATAGTGCCAGCGTCAGCGTTCTTAGGGTTGGTTGCACCCATCAGTTCGCGGTTTTTCGCTACGGCGTTTTCGCCTTCCAACACTTGTACCATTACTGGACCAGAAGTCATGAACGCAACCAAGTCGCCAAAGAAAGGGCGTTCTTTGTGTACAGCGTAAAAGCCTTCTGCTTGTGCTTGGCTCAGGTGAACCATTTTTGCTGCGACGATTTTCAGACCCGCGTTTTCAAAACGGCTGTAGATTTGACCGATAACGTTTTTAGCAACTGCGTCAGGTTTGATGATGGAAATGGTTTGCTCGATAGCCACGGCTGTACTCCAAGATTATTCAATGTTTAAGTCCAATTAGGGGCGTGATTGTAATGGCTGTATTCGACAGTAGCAAACAGATTACGTTTGCGGATTAATCCAACAGCAGGGAAGTGCGCTTTATTATCCTTCACGCACAACAAATAAAAAGCAGTTTCGTGGGGGCTTGCGGTTATGCGTGGTAAAGGGTGGGGTTGGTTTAGCGCGTTTTTGTGCGGGGTGCTGATGCAGCCTGTCGCGGCTTATTACAATTTGGATGCGGCATTAGGCATTAATACCAATGAGGTAAGCGAAAGCGACAGCAGTGTGCCGTTTGTGGATTTATTTCGGGCGGCGTTGCCGTTTGAAGAGGCTCGCCCGTGGTTAACCAAAGGTGAGGTGAAATACGACGCACAAGGTTGGGTAACGGAATTAAATGGTGGGCAAGCGGGTACGCGCTTTTTGGCAAATTTACCGGAAAAAACCATTCCCGACGGCGAATACACGGTGTTGTATGACGGTGACGGGGACATGACTTACGCCAACGATGCCAGTTTGATTACGCACACGGCGGGGAAAGATAGCATCCGTATTGCGGCGGGGGCGGATCATTTCTTCAATGCGACCTTGTTAATTACCCGCACGAATCCGCAAAATCCGTTGAAAAATATCCGTATTCTCCCACCCGGTGGCATTTGCGCGGATGACCCTTTTAAACGGGTAAGTGATGCCAGTGCGTGCACGGCGGGGCTGTACCGTTCCTTTGTCGAGCATTACCACAAGATTTTGTTTAACCCCGATTATTTGGCGTTTATGCGCGATTTTAAGGTAATTCGTTTCATGAACATGAGCGGCATTACCCAAAATAGTCTGCAAACGTGGCAACAACGTTCCCAACTGGATCAAGCAACGTGGGGCGGTAAAGAAGGCGTGCGTGGCGTGCCGTTGGAAATCATGGTGGAACTGGCAAACCGTTTGAATGCTGACCCGTGGTTAGTGATTCCACACGCGGCGGATGATGATTTTGTGTTGGAATATGCCCGTTATGTGCGTAAAAACCTCAATTCCAACCTCAAGCCATACGTCGAATACAGCAATGAAACGTGGAACACCTTATTCCTGCAAGGAAACTACGTGCGCGAACAGGGGATGCAGCGCGGCTTGGATACCAATGCAGATCGGGCGGGATCGCGTTTTTATGCCGAGCGTGCAGTGGAGATTTTCAAGTTGTGGGAACGGGTTTACGGTGGGCATCAGGGCATAGTGCGGGTATTGTCCGGCTGGACGGTTAACCCGCAACTGACGGAATTAATTTTAAGCCATAAGGATGCCTACCAACACGCGGATGCTTTTGCGATTGGCCCGTATTTCTTTGGGGGGCATGAGGAAATACGCACAGTGAAAAGCGTCGATGCAGTATTTAACTTGCTTACCGATGCCCAATACCGTTATTCCATCCCCAAAGTATTGGGTTATATCGGGCAGCAAAAAGCCATTGCTGACAAGTACAACGTCCATTTAATTGCCTATGAAGGTGGGCAAGGCTTGGTGGATTTCAAAACCCGTACCGATGACGAAAACCCCAACCCATTCTTGTATGCAGCAAACCGTGATGCACGCATGGCAGGGCTTTACACGCAATTTCTGACGGGGTGGAAAGACGCAGGAGGGCAATTGTTTATGCATTATTCCAGCCCCCGCAGTTACCAAAAATACGGCGCGTGGGGGACAAAAGAATACATTACCCAAGCCCTTGAAAGCGCACCGAAATACCGCGCGATTTTGGCATTTATGCGTGCCAACCCGTGTTGGTGGGCGGGTTGTAGTAGCGATACGTTTGTGGCTTACGATGATTTCTGGAAACACTAAGGCAGTGATGCAGGCAAACCTACACCACTGCGCACGGTTTAGTAGCCGGAAAGTAAATTTTCAGGGCGGTAAGTAGCTAATCGCGCTCGCCACCCTGCCAGCCATTTTGCTTCTTGGCGTTCGGCGGGGGAATTGGCAATGCGGCGGGTTAAAACGACTTCGGCGGCACGCGAAAATTCCGCTAATGCCGGAGCACCCGCATCAACCGGATTCATGGTTTGTAATACTTGCAACAAGCCCCAACCTTGCCCGTTGTAACGTTCGGTTGGGCTAGTGCCTTCGCCTTTGAAATTGACGTAATCCAATAGCGGGTACAAACCTTTGGGGGATTTTTCTACGGCTTGGTAGTTTTTCAATACGCGGTCATGATCTTGGGGCGGCACTTGCGCCAACATGCTCGGTAATGCACGGGTTAAACGCGCTGCCATGTAATTGGCTTGTAAATTCATGGTTTGGCGTAAGAAATTGCGTAATTCTGTGACTTGTTGATCGTTTTGCGCATTGTCGAATGCCAGTTTATTTTGCCACGGCGCACCGCGTACTTGACGGTTTTGCAGCCACGCAGGTAAGGGTACTTTTTGGCTTTTGGTGTATTCCAATAAGCCGGGGAAGGTTTCAGTATAAGGGCCGCTGCGTCCTTCGGGATACCAGATGAAATGCCCAATACCCAGCGAGGCGAATTCCTCCTGCGCATTCCAGACCACCAATTTTGCCGGATCACCGCTGGTTTCGTTTTTGAAAACTTTATCCGCAATCCAGTTTAAGTCTTGGGCAGAAACTACCGTCGGGGGCGGTTGCATTTGAGTTGTTGGGGGTGCACATGCCGTAAGTACACCGAGAATAGTTACTGAAAGTAAGATTTTTTTCATCCTAAAGCCCCTTGTTTTTACAAAGAAAATAAGCACGAATCAGTGTTAATTTAGTCGCATAATGTTTGTTTATGGAGTCGGATTGGCAAAGAAAGTTCAATCGAATGATGAATGGCATAGCGGGAATAATGGCGCGATAGTATATTGAACCTAAAGTATAAAAAGGAGGTCTGTCGTTTATGAATGAAAAACTGCAACAACTGCTGCATAAGCTCAATAGCGAGCGCGAAGAATTCCTTGGTGGTATGCATATCGCTAGCGATGAAGCGCGTCACGAATGGCAACACGCTGAATCTCGTTGGGAAAACCTGCAATGGCGGTTACGTAATTCCGGTTTAGCTTTGGCAGAAAAAGCGGGGACGTTGATTGAGGAATTTGAAGAAGAGTTACGTGAGTTAAAGGACGATGCCGCCGCTGTAACGTGGAAGCTCAATTTGAAGACGAAAGCGGAACTGCATGATTTAGGCGAAGACATGGATAATCTGCAACATAAAGTCGCCGATAAAGTTACCGATGTGCGCTTGGAAGTACAGGAAGAAGTACATGAGTTAGGTGAAGAGTTAGCCGATTTGTACCAAAAAATTCGTCGTCATTTTAAGTAATAATACAAGCTAGGGGCGTGAGGGAACGCCCCTTTGTCGTTTGGGGAAAGGGCTATATGCAAGACTTACGCCGCTGGTTATTTGTGGCATTAGAAGAACAAAAAGGGCAAGTGTGGGCAAAACTACTGAATCGTTTTTTAATGACATTGGTCGTATTAAACGTATTGGTCGTGGTGGCAGAGTCAGAACACAGTATTTACATCGAATACGAAACGTTTTTTCTTTGGTTTGAACTCTTTTCCGTCTTGGTGTTTACCTTGGAATACGGGGTGCGTTTATGGATTTGCGTGGAATCCAGCAACGTGGATTACCAGCACCCATTCGGTGGGCGTTGGCGGTATTTACTGTCGCCGATGGCCATTATTGATTTGTTAGCCATTTTACCGTTTTACCTCAGTTTTTATTTAGGGGTAGCAGATTGGCGGGTGTTACGCAGTTTACGCTTGTTACGCATTTTGAAACTCACTCGTTATTCCGGTTCGCTGGAATTACTTATTACCGTTTTACGTCAAGAAATGGAAACACTGGTTTCCGCGATTTTCATTTTATGTTTACTGATTTTATTATCAGCCAGTGGTATTTATTTGGTAGAAGGGCATGTGCAGCCGGATAAGTTTGGCAGTATTCCCCGTGCGTTATGGTGGGCAACGGTTTCTGTCGCAACTGTGGGGTACGGTGATGCCGTGCCGATTACTGCCGTGGGTAAACTTTTTAGCGGCATGATTATTATTTCTGGCATTACGATTGCGGCATTGCCTGCGGCGATTTTAGCTTCCGGCATGATTAGTGAATTAAAACGGCGGCGGGAAAATTTCCGCGTGGAATTAATTCATGCAATGGAAAATGGGCAGTTAGACTTTGGCGGGTTGCGTTATTTAGAAAAAATGCGGGTACAAATCGGTGTTAGTCGTGCCGACGCACGATTAGTGTTTGAAGAGGTAAAGCAAGAAACCCGCTTGCAAACGTATACCAATTGCCCGCATTGTGCCCAGCCGATTGTGATTAAGCACCCACCGGGGCATATTCACATTCGCCCCGCTAAGCGTAAAGGGGGGTAATGACTTAATCATCCGCCTGAAAACACCCGTGTAAACGCACTGTCTTGATGGTAAGTCAGCAGCAGTTTTTCAGTAGCACGGGTCATTGCCACGTACAGCAATTTGGCTTCCGCTTGCTCATCGTGCTCTGTTTGCGGCATAAACCCCACGCCTGAAATGACCACCAGCGGAAATTCCAATCCCTTGCTGCTGTGCATCGTCATTAACTTGACACAATCTTCACGCAGGTTAAATTGCTTCTTGGTTTTAGCACTGCCTAACCACCGACAAGGCACACCAGCCGCTTGCAGTGCCTCGTACAATGGCTTGCCTTGAAAAGCATGACGGTAAAGCACGCACATTTCGACCCATGATGTGCCACGTTGTTCGTGCCATTGGCGTAACCAACGAGCAATGGTGTGGGTTTCCTGCGTGTAGTTATCAAACCGTCGTAATTCCGGTGCTAGCCCGTGCCGCCCTGCGGATTGTGCTGCAAGTAGAGGGACGTGATCCTCATCTCTTTCTTGCACTTGCAGGTAATGTTTGGCAAATTTGTCAGCAAAGTGGAAAATTTCATCGGTATTACGGTAATTGAGTTTGAGAATGGTGGTACGTCCACGTGCATTGATTCCGACACTCGATAGGCTGAAATCCATTTGTTTCTGTTTGTTATAGATGGACTGCGCATCGTCATACAGTAATAGTAACGAATCTGTTTCGGGGTCTACCATGCTACTGATCAGTTTCAGCCATTCGGGTTGAAAATCATGTCCCTCATCAATCATCACCGCGCCGTATTGCCCTCGCGGGATTTGCCCTTGTTCCACAGCCCGAACCACTGTTTCCACCAACTGTTCAAAATACGCTGTACCTTGTACATGAGGACGGTCAACGTGGTACTGACGCAGCAATTCCCCACACCAATCATGAAAGTGGTAAACATTTACCTTATCGGCAATGCTTTGTTCTTGCATCAATACCCGCAACCGTGCCGCTAAGGTAATGTTGTAGCACAACACCAGAATGGGTTTGTGCAACAGGCTGGCAAGGTGTAGGCAGCGAAACCCCAAAATCAGCGTTTTTCCCGATCCCGCCACGCCGTGAATTACCCGATGCCCTATCCCTAAACTACGTGCAAGCTGCTCCTGTTGCTTGTCCATTACCTTGATAATATCTGGTAATAAAGTTTCTGCTTGTGATTCCGGCGGTTGCCCATTATTGGCAAATAAACTGCCCTGCCCACCCCCAATGCGGATTTCAGGGAATAAATGCCAACGAATACGATCCAGCATGGGTAGTGTCAGTGGTTGGGCAAACTGGTATTCAAACATATTCCACAAACACTGCTGGAAATCTTCAGGATCGGTTGATTCCAGCATTTCGTCGCGGCATAGCACGCGATTCCAAGGCAATACTTCGCTTAAATCTGTGTTGTCGAATTGTTTGCGGGTAATGCTGGTGAGCACTACTCCGTAACCGTAGGGGAATGCTAGCTTGCCTTGGTATTTCCCTACGTGACTGGTTAGTTGTGGGTCTTGCTCAAGCTGGTTAACCAATTGGTAAGCGCATTGCCGCGCTTGCTCCAATGGGTTTGCGACGATTTTTACTCCCGTATTTAGCAATAAGGTGGTGGATTGTTTATCGATAGCTTGAATAGTTTCCAGCTTCCAATCTTTTACTTCCAGTAGCAACAAGCCACGTAGAGGGTGAACAAGGATAAAATCTGCATACCGCTGGCGTTTGCCAACAGGTAGGTCATACCAACAAAGGTAGTCGTCTTCCAGCAGTTGTTCCAATCGTTGTGCAAAACGTTTTTCACCTGCTTGCATTTTGGAAAAACAGCCACTGAGTGGGGTCAGAAATTGTGCCATGTTGTGTCTGTGTTGTTATGATTTTTACCGTAACATTTTTAGCTTGGTGCAACGCTAGCCTGTGGGACGTAGTGCCAGACCTTTACAGTGATAACAATGATTTTTAACGAGCAGTTGAGGTGATAAATGATGTGGCGGCGGTAAGTGCAAGACCTATCCGCCGTCGCATTTTTTGTGCCTGAGCGGGTTATGCATCCGGCTCGGCATGCATCCATGAAGGGCGTTTTTTCGCCGGAGTAGGGCTTGGAACGGTTTCGGTTGCAGCCTGTGTTTCGGTGGTTGCCGTTTCGGTTGTCACTTGCGCTTCGGTCGCTGCTACCGTTTCGATTACTGTGGTTGTAGTCGTAATAGTCGGTGCTACTTCTGGCACGCTTTCAACAATAGTTTCTGCAACTTCCACGTTTGTAACAGGCGGCTCACTAATCGTTACTACGGCGGCGTTGATTGGCTCAACGGGTGCTAGCACGCTTGGTTCAATCACGACTTCCGGTTCTGGGGTAGCTTCAACGACGGGTGGTGTCAACGTAACTGTTACGGCTTCCACAGGGGCGGCGGCAGGTTTAACCACTGGCTCAGCGATAGGTTCAATGATGAGTTCAATCGGTTTGCTGCGCTCGCGGTTGCTGCGTTCTTGCGTCAAATCAATTACGAAGGGTTCGAGTGATTCCGTGACAAAATTGTCAGTAACGGGGCGTGGCGGTCGCGCTGGACGATCACCGCGTTCTTGTCCGCCGCGTGGGCGACGGGTACGACCGCGCCGTTCACGGTATTCGCGTTGCGGACGTTGTTGCGTTTCGCCATTGGCATCCGTTTCATTGTCACCGTCGTCAAACTCACTGGTGTTTTCGCTGTCGTTATCGGTGCTATTGTCGGCATCCGTTGCTAGGTTTTCGACGGGCGGCGCGGTGACAGCGATTGCTTCAGTAACAACGGGTTGCGTAGCGACCGCTTTAGAGCTTGTTTCTGCTGCAATGGTTGCTGTTTCTACGCTGGTGTTTGTTTCCTCACCATTAACGCCTGCTGCATCGAGTTTGTCTGTCGTTTGACGTTCGTCACGGCGTTCGCGGCGGAAACGTTCGCGGCGTTGGCTGCGCGAATGGCGTTCTTCGTCAGTTTGCGTTGGGCTATTGTTGGTTGTGTCTTCCGCTGAGGTTGGAGTCAGAAGGATTTCCAACGGCATTTGCTCATCCGCCAGTTCCGCTGTGGGTGCGGGTTGTTCTGTACGGCGTTGCTGACGTTGTTCGTAACGGGAGGTGCGTTCGTTGCGTTGCTCTTGCGCGTTGTTGTTGCGAGGTTCACGCGGCTCACGCGCTTCACGTTGTTCCCGCTGTTCTTGGCGGGATTCGCGTGGTGGCTGCTCGTTATTTTCGTTACGTTCACGCGGCTCGTTGTTACGCCCGTTGGAACGCTCACGGTTGTTTTGCCGTTCGTTGCGTTCGTTATTGCGCTCATAGTTACGTTCCGTGCGCTCAGGACGTTCGTTACGTTCACCTCGCTCATTGCGCGATTGGCGTTCGTT
>CAZJDN010000005.1:8400-38631 GCA_964544775.1 uncultured Thiothrix sp. | reverse complement strand
ACGGCTTTGGCGTATTGGGTGAAAATGGCGCAGGCTTGCTGGAAGCCGAACACCTAACACAGACCGACGTACCGATTCTCATGGCAACCTTGGGCAAAGCCTTGGGCACGGCGGGGGCATTCGTAGCGGGTAGTCACGATTTGATCGAGTATTTGATTCAAACCGCACGCACTTGGATTTTCACCACCGCGCAACCACCAGCAGTTGCCGCTGCGACCTTGGCGAGTTTACAAATCGTGCAACATGAACCCGAACGGCGGGCGCATTTACGTGCTTTAATTCAGCAGTTTCGTGACGGGGCAACACAACTAGGCTTGCCGCTAATGGATTCTGCCACCGCGATTCAACCGATTCTGATCGGTAGCAGCGAACAAGCCGTGGCTTTAAGCCGCCAACTCGAAGCGCAAGGCATTTGGGTTGCGGCGATTCGTCCACCAACCGTGCCACCAAACACGGCTCGACTGCGTGTTACACTTTCCGCTGCGCATACCACAGCGGATGTCGAACGCCTGTTAGCTGCCTTGGCAAGCGCGGTTACGCAGCCAGTTGTTCCAGTTCCTCCCAACGCATAAACGCCTGTTCCAGTTCGGCTTCTAAAGCTGCCAATTCCGCTTGTTTGGCGGTAATTGTGGCACTGTCTTGTTGGTAGAAAGCGGCTGTCCCCATTGTGGCTTGCAATGCAGCGATGGCGGCTTCCAAAGTTTCCAGCTTTGCCGGAAGTTGTTCCAATTCGCGTTGTTCTTTGAAACTGAGCTTTTTCTTTGCCGCTGGTTTTTCCGCTTTGGGCTTTTCGGCGGGTTTCTCGGCTTTCGGCGCAGTTTTTTCCGTGACGGGTTCGGGGCGTTGCAATAACCAATCGTCGTAACCCCCGGCGTATTCGCCAATCGTACCGTTTTCAAACACAATGCTGCGCGTTACCACGCTATTGAGGAAACTCCGATCATGCGAAATCAGCAGCAACGTTCCTTGATAGTCAATCAGTAACTCTTCCAACAATTCCAGCGTTTCTGCGTCAAGGTCATTGGTAGGTTCGTCCAGCACTAATAGGTTAGAAGGTTGGGCGAATAAACGCGCCAATAACAAGCGGTTGCGTTCTCCCCCTGAGAGCACTTTAACAGGCTTTTGGATTTGCAGCGGGGTAAACAGGAAGTCTTGTAAATAGCTGATGATATGGCGTTTTTGCCCATTGATTTCGACGAAATCCGAACCCGGTGCGAGATTGTCACGCAGGTTTTTTTCACCGTCGAATTGCGCCCGATGCTGGTCGAAATAGGCAATGGATAAGCGCGTACCTCTGTCGAGTTTGCCGGAATCGGGTTGAATTTGCCCCAACAGTAATTTAATCAGCGTGGTTTTTCCCACCCCATTCGCACCGATAATGCCGATTTTATCGCCGCGTAATACGGTGGTGCTGAAGTTTTTGATCAGAGCTTTATCTTGCCAAGCGTAATTCAAATTGCTGGCTTCAATCACGATTTTACCGGAAGCGTCCGCTTGCCCGATTTGCGCTTGCACTTTACCTTGCAGATTGCGCCGTTGTTTGAATTCTTCGCGCATGGCTTCGAGGCGACGCACACGCCCTTCATTGCGGGTACGACGGGCTTTAATGCCTTGGCGAATCCACACTTCTTCTTCGGCTAAACGCTTATCAAACAACGCGGCTTGTTGGGCTTCGGCTTCCAACGCGGCTTGTTTGCGCTCTTGGTATTGCTGGTACGTACCAACCCAACTGGTGAGTTTGCCACGGTCTAATTCAATAATGCGCGTGGCAAGTTTCTGCACGAAGGCGCGGTCATGCGAGACAAATAACAACGTGCCTTTGAAACTGAGCAGGAAATTTTCCAGCCATTCAATCGCGGGAATATCGAGGTGGTTGGTTGGTTCGTCCAGCAACAATAAGTCCGGCTCGGAAACCAAAGCCCGTGCCAGTAATGCACGGCGTTTCCATCCCCCCGAAAGGCTTTCAAACGTTACCTCGCCGTCCAATTGCAAGCGCGATAATACGGTATCAACTTTCCATTGCACTTGCCATTCATCTTCCGGGTGCAGGTCGGTCAAACCTTCCGCCACAATATCGAATACCCGCGCTTGTGTTCCATGTGGAACATCTTGTTGCAATCGGGCAATTTTTAAGTCGGGGGAATGGATAATTTCACCGTCATCCGGCTTAATTTCTCGACACAATAGCTTCATGAGGGTGGATTTTCCCGTACCATTGCGCCCGACCAAACAAAGACGTTCGCCCTGATCAATTTGCAGGTCGATAGCGTCAAACAGGCGATTGTCGCCGTTTTCGAGGTGAATATTGCGTAAGTTTAAAAGTGCCATAGCCTTGAGTTACCGCAGTCGTGCAGACAATTGACCAGCATAGCAGATCACGGATAATGCGCGAATCCACTCATTGCACAGAAGAAATAGGTTTGAACCGCACCATCGACCCACACCGTATCCTTACCGCCTTGCAAACTCACAGTCGCCGCTTGGGTTTTAACGCCTTGGGCGTGAGTAATACCGATTTAAGTCAAGCCGAACAACGCCTGCATGCATGGCTGGCAAACGGTTTTCAGGGCGATATGGGATGGATGGCGCAACACGGTACTAAACGCAGTCGCCCCGCCGAACTCGTGCCTAACACGTTAAGCATTATCAGCGTGCGGATGGATTACTTCCCCCCCGATACGGCTGACGCGCAAATGATACTTAATCACCCTGAACGCGCCTACATTTCGCGCTACGCCCTAGGACGGGATTACCACAAACTGTTACGGCAACGGTTGGAAAAACTCGCACAATGCCTGCAAGCGGAAATCGGCACATTCCACTACCGCGTATTTACGGACAGTGCTCCCGTGCTGGAAAAACCGCTAGCCGTAAAGGCTGGCTTGGGTTGGATGGGTAAACACACCAATATTCTCAGCCGCGAAGCAGGTTCGTGGTTTTTCCTTGGGGAGATTTACACCGATTTACCCCTGCCAGAAACCGGAATGCAACGCGAACATTGTGGGCAATGCACCGCCTGCATTACCGTTTGCCCCACGCAGGCGATTTTAGCGGCGTATGCGTTGGATGCGCGACGCTGCATTTCCTACCTCACGATTGAACATCAAGGCAGCATTCCGTTGGAATTGCGCCCCCTCATCGGCAATCGGATTTACGGTTGCGATGACTGCCAACTGATTTGCCCGTGGAATCGTTTTGCCCAGACCACAGCGGAAGCAGATTTCGCCGCCCGTCACCAATTAGACACGGCGCGTTTGAGTGAATTGTTTCAATGGACGCAAGCGGAATTCTTACACAAGCTGGAAGGCTCACCGATTCGGCGCATTGGCTACACCCGTTGGCTGCGCAATATCGCGGTTGCATTGGGTAATATGCCGCCTAGCAGCTCGACATTACGTTTATTAACCGCTCGTCGGCTGGAAGTGAACGATCCTATGCTGTTAGAACACATGGATTGGGCGATTTCACGCCATCAATAAGGGTAGAAATTATCCAGTTATCACTATTTTTTATCCAGTCATCCGCTGACATCACCGTTTATCAAGCTAGCACTGCACACACGCCGCGTTTTCTGTAACGATACATCCCATAGACAGACCCAACGACGAAAACGCCATGAAAATAATAAAAAAAAGCGGGTTATTGGCAGGTCTAAGCCTGCTGTCGTTAGCTGGTTGTACCAGTGTACAAACGAATCCCATATACAATGCGTGGCAGGCGCAAGCGTATGGTGCTTACGGTATGACACCGAATAGCCCCTACCGCACAACGCCGTATTACCCGAATAATTCGCGTGTGTATACGTATATGCCGCAAAATGGTTATGTCAGTAGTCCAATTATTAATGTTTCCGCTCCGGTAAGTCGTGGTGAACAGCAGTACATCGCGCAACATTACGGGTTGCAGTGACGTGTTACCGAATTGTTAGCCCCTGGGACCCATGCGGGTTCCACTTCGACACATAGGTCTTAGCCCTTCCTTTGTGTCTTTTTAGCCAGACCTTGTTTTTTAGGGTCTGGCTTTTTTTCGTTGTACACTGCGCACTTTACCTGCGGAGATCGTACTCATGGACATTGGCGCACTTCGCCGCGAATACACCCAAGCGGGCTTAAGCCGCGCAACCCTTGCGAGCAACCCGTTGCAACAATTTAACCTGTGGTTTGAGCAAGCCGTTAATGCGCAAGTGCTTGAACCCAACGCTATGCAATTGGCTACCGTGGCTGCCAACGGCAAACCCAGCATACGCACCGTCTTGTTGAAATCTTACGACGAACAAGGTTTCGTCTTTTTTACCAATTACCACAGCCAAAAATCGCAGCAAATCAGCGAAAATCCGCAAGTGGCTTTGCTACTGTTTTGGAAAGAATTAGAGCGGCAAGTGGAAATCACGGGACGGGCAGAAAAAATTTCCACGCTGGAATCCTTACGCTATTTCACGACTCGCCCTCGCGGTAGCCAATTGGGTGCGTGGGTATCCGCGCAAAGTTCCATTATTACGTCGCGTAAATTATTGGAAATGAAGCTGGATGAAATGAAACGCAAATTCAGCGCGGGGGAAATTCCTTTACCGGATTTTTGGGGCGGGTATCGCATCGTGCCGGAAACCATCGAATTTTGGCAAGGTCGCCCTAGCCGTTTGCATGACCGCTTTGAATACCGCCGTACTGCTAGCGATTGGGAATTGGTACGCCTCGCGCCATGAGGAGAAAATGTGCTGGCAGAAGCGTTTGCCAGCGCGTATCTTGCACACCAACAATCGCTTAGCCTTGGGCTTTAGGAGAGTCAGCCAATGTGGTTACGAACAGCGTTAGCAATTGCGCTTTGCACAGGTGCGTTGAGCGCGTGCAATATGGATACACCGCTGATGGCAGGTGCAGCCTCCACAGGTGCATTGTCGTTGGAGATGGTGGAATTTCAGCGCAAGGGTGGCACAAAATGCCCAGACCCTACCACCCCACAGACAACAACAGGGGAAAAAAGCCCATGCGCGAGCGTAAAAATTCGTTACCCCAATGTCACAGCAGCAGGTACACCCCAAGCTGCTAGCGCGATTAACCAATTCATCCAAACGCAATTGCTGGAATACAGTGATGACAATGGCAAACAACCTGCCTCGCTGGACGAATTGGTGAGCATGTTCCTTGCGGATTACAACCAATCTGCCGAAGGTGAACCGGATTGGATGCTGGAACGCAGCGTAGATGTCATTTACGGTAAAGGCAGTTTGGTAACACTGCGTTTCAATGAAAATGGTTTTACGGGCGGCGCACACCCGTTTAGTGGGCAACGTTATTTCGTCATGGATAGCAACACAGGGAAACAGGTAACGTTGGCGAATTTATTAGCTCCTAATTACGAAGAAGCGTTAAACAAAGTGGGGGAAAAAGCCTTCCGCGCAGCACGTAAGTTGCCAGCCAATAAGAATCTAGAAGAAGAAGGTTTTTGGTTTGAGAACAATACGTTCAGTGTGAATACGAATTTTGGCGTAACGGCGGACGGTTTAATTTTTCTGTTTAACCCGTATGAAGTTGCCCCTTACGCATTGGGTGCAACCGAATTCACCGTGCCGTACAGTGATATACGGGCGTTCGTACCAGCCAATAGCCCGTTAACCGCTGTTATGGATTAAACATGATGCAATACATCCGTGACCCTGAACGCATTTTGCTCCAAAGCTACCAACGTGTGCGGGAATTAACCGACTTAAGCCCGTTTACCCCCGAACAACAAGAAGTCGTGATTGCAATGGTGGATGCTTACGGCGAGCCTGAACTTGCCAAACATGTACGTTTCAGCGAACACGCCACCGAAGCGGCACGCAAAGCCATTAAAAAGCGCAATAACATTCTCTACGACGAAGAGTTGGTGCGCTACGCCTTGGACGACGATTTGCTTTACCAACAACCCTTAAGTTTCCTCAAACGCGCCACCGTCATTTCACTTGCCAAAGCCAACCGCCAAACCCGCGCCATGACAGCGGTGGACTATTGGAAGCCCTACATGGAAGACAGCATCATCCTGATTGGGCAAGCAGCAACCGCGCTGTTCCGTTTAATCGAAATCCTCCAAGAAGGTGCTCCCAAACCCGCCTTGGTTATCGCTGCGGCACGGGGATTTTCCCAAGCTGAACCCGCCAAACAATTGCTGTGGAATAAGCGTAAAGAGCTAGGCTTTGAATGCATTGTGATTGATGGAATGCGGGGCGGAGCAGCCCTCGCCGCCGCCGCCTTGAACACACTGCTGTTACAACACGGCAACGCGAATAAAGATTGGCGTGACTGAAACCCTACCGCGCTTGATTGATACCCACTGCCATTTCGATGAGCCGGATTTTGCGCCTGATCGCACAGAATTGGTACGTGCCATGCAAGCGGTGGGCGTAAGTGGGCTGATTTTCCCCGCTGTTACTGCCGCTCATTGGGCGCGGTTACGTGATGTGTGCGCTACTTCCACACAATTTCATAGCAGTTATGGCTTGCACCCCATTTACCTTGCCGAACACCGCCCTGAACATTTGCAAGCCCTCCCGCAATGGTTGGAACGCGAACAACCCGTTGCGATTGGGGAGTGCGGCTTGGATTTTTTCCTGCCCGAATTAGCCGCTGCCCCACAAGAAGCCTTATTTGTCGCGCACTTACGTTTGGCGCGTGAATTCGATTTACCGCTGATTATCCATGCCCGTCGTTCGGTGGATGCAATCATTAAACACTTGCGGCAATTTTCTGGCTTACGCGGGGTCGTACACAGCTTTGCAGGCAGTCAGCAACAAGCCGAAATGCTCATGCGTTTAGGTTTCTATTTGGGGGTTGGCGGAACGTGCACCTACCCACGCGCGAATCGCTTACGCACGGTTTTACGCGATTTACCGCTGGAAAGGTTGTTATTGGAAACCGATGCCCCCGACCAACCCGATAGCCAATGGCGCGGACGACGCAACGACCCTACACGCTTACCGATAATTGCCGCTACCCTTGCAGAACTGCGCGGTGATACTATCGCGCACATTGCTGATGTCACTACCCACAACGCAACCCAGTTATTCCGACTATGAAATATTTCTTCCCGATTTTGATGGCGATCCTGATCTTGTTTGGCATTACACTGGTGGCAACACCTTTCGTTGCGGAATGGATTTTCCCCGCTGAAAAAACAGGCTTTCACCTTGCCAAAGAAGCCGACGTAAAAGAAGCCCTCGCTACGTGGTTTGAAACCAGCCAAGATCAGATCAAGCAAGCCAGTGCGATTAATGCGCCTTCCGCACAAGCCAATACGGAGTGGTTTACCTTCGCGGTGGCACGCGAACCCGTGGAAAGTTTTATCCGCAAAAATCGCTTACAACAACAGGATTTGACCCCACAGCGGATGCAAGAATTATTCATGGCACAACAGCCCCCCGTAGCGTGGTGGCAACCCGAATCGCTAGCACGGCAAACCTGCTTTACGGGTGATGATGAAGATCGGCAAATCGGGCTGATCTACAATGCGGAACAACAACGCGGCTTTTTGATTGTGCGCAGCAAAAAAACAACGCACGGTTTCTAATGCGAAAAGGATGGCGGGGGGACTAACTTACGGGCATTTTGTACCCATTCATCAATCGGTAAGTGTTCATCTACGCCTAGAATACGTTGCACACTGCAAATGTCATCGCGGGTTAATTCCGCGATTTGACGGCAAGTCATAATACCCAAAGCGCGTAACTTAGCCGCAATCACCTGCGTAATACCCTGTATGCAAGTAAGATCATCACTCAACGCCAATGCCGCAACCGCTGGCGTTAAGGAAATGGTTTCCAGTGCATCTTGATGCGCAGCCTTTTCAGCTAAGGCGCGTTTCAACGTTTCCAACTCGGTTTGGCGGTTACGCAATTCCACCTGCACTTGCTGCACACGACTGGCTTGTTGATGAAACTTTTCCAGTAGCACTTCATACTGACAACGGATATTTTCCAAGGCTTTACGGGTTTGCAAAAACTCACCGTAATCGGTTTCAGGTTGTGTACCAAACCGTTGTAAAGCTGTTTCCAATTGCTTTAAGCGCGTGCGTAAGGTGGCATTCTCACGGCTTGCATCTTCGTAATTACGCCGCAATCCCGTTAATTCATGCTGGCAACTGGTTAGCGTATTCGTGTAAATAAAGCGCGTTCCCAACCAGCCTAACCCAACGCCAACGAGGGTTGCCAATAACAAAAACAATCCCGTTTGTAGCATTAGGTATTCCATTGTCTATTCCTTGAGTACGGTAATTTCGATACGGCGATTTTTTTCCCGCCCATCGTCCGTTTCATTATCAGCCACCGGACGCACTGAACCGTAACCTTGCGCAACGACCTGCGCTGCATTCACGCCCTGCGACAGTAAATAGTTTCGGATTGCATCCGCGCGTGCTTGCGTAACAGCCATCTTGCCTAATGCTGTCCCATTCTTACTGTCGGTATGTGCCGATACTTCAATCACCATGTCTGGGTGTTGGCGTAAGTAGGCGACTACATCTTGTAAAGGCGCAACTTGATCAGGATTCAGGTCTGCTTTGGCATAAGCAAAACGAATACCACTGAGGTCTATTTGCTCAATTTCATACTCACGCGCAGGCACATGTAACCCCGTGCGCGTGGGGGTTGGCGTATCTAATGGCAATTGACTTTGCGCAACACCTGTAGAAGAAGTCGCCACAACCAATAGATTTTCTACCGCACGCACACCCTCTACCTGCTCGGTAATCGTCAACATTTCCCCTGCTTCTTCTTCACTGGCGACTGTCCCGCTCAGCACCCCATCACGCCCTTTGAATTGCAACCCGGTGGAGGAAAACCCCGCTTCAATCAAGGCTTGGCGCGAACGTTGCAGGAGATCAGTCTCAATTGCAGACTGCTTAAACAGCACCGTGAAAAGGGTCAAAGTCACAACCACCAGCACAGCTAAAAATGCCATTAGCGGGAAGACTTGCTGCTTGTATTGGGTTGTCTCAGCCATGTGAAGCTCCGTCTATCATTGCAGAAACTATAGAATATAGACTAACGGTTTAATTACGGAGGTTAATACTGACACAAATACACCACCAGCGGGGCGTGGACAAAAGGATTTTATCAATGGATAAGCAGGATAATATGCTGCTTTTTAAGGATAAGTGGGCTGAATGAGGCGAATGCTACTAAAAAAAGGGCTAGCACGCGCCTAGCCCTGATAGGAGACTTAAAGGATGAAAGACAGAATTTCGTTGGCTTCTTGTTTTTGACGCGCCCCACCTTCACTAATGACTTCACGCAATAGCTCGGCGGCAGCTTCCGATTCACGCAAATCCAAATAGGCGCGTGCCATATCCAACTTAAGCTCCGCCTCTGGATTTTCAGGATCAACGGGCGCATTCACCGCCTCGACGACAGGTGCTGTTACAACATCCACTGAGGGCGTAACAGGTGGTAGCGGCGTATTATCCGAATAACTCGCCTCTTTATTCGCCACGCTAGTCGTAGTTGCAGCCGTAACTGCCGTAGTCACTTTAACAGGTGGTGGCGTAACGGAAGGCGCAGTAACAACAGGCTTAGGAGTCGCGCTCACCGTTGTTACATGCGGCTCTTCACGGTTACGTTTCAGTAACCACAGCAATGGCAACATTAGTAGTGCCATTAACCCCAGCAGTAGCCACGGCAACCAGTTACTACTTGAACTCGATGCCGCCTTGCTTTCAGCCACAGAAGCGGCTGCCCGTGCTTGCTGTAAGTCGTTACCCAACGCCGTATTTTCTTGCTTGAGCGCATCCAATTGCGCTTTCAGCTCATTTGCGGCAACTGTATTTTTATCTAACGCTTGTTTAGTGCTGTCTATTTGCTGTTTAAGCGTGTCATTTTCGCTTTGTAACGTGCTGACGTTGTTTTTCAGCTCAGTCAACGCCGCACTATCCGCCGCTTCTGTGCCCGTTTCACTGGTTTTAGCCTCAGTCGTCGGGGGCTGCTCCGCTTTTGCCGCTGCTGCTTCTAGCTCCTTAACCCGTGCCGTCAACTTGGCTAATTCAGCATCTTTACTTTGCTTGGCTTCCTCATAACCCTTAACCATTTCCTTAAGGGATGCATTTTCATCCTCAAGGAGTTTTAAGGTTTCAGCCATTTCTGTCCGTTCGGCTTCAAGCTTTTTCAGACGTTCCTGCAAAGCTTTATCTGCTTCACCACCGCTAGTCGAGGGCGATGTAACCACAGGTGCTGGAGGTTGTAAGTCGGGTATGCTACTGACTTCAGGGAGGTTTAAGGTTTTCCCAACAATCAGATGATTAATGTTTCCGCCAAAAAATGCATCAGGGTTATTTTTCAGAATCGCCTGCATAATCGCAACGCGGTTGCCATAGCCGGGGTATTGCTTGGCAACGATTACCCCTAACGTATCTTTTGCTTTGATCTCCCAAGTTTTGTCTTCCGCGTGCGTTATACTGGGTAAAACCAGTGCAACCGTTAATGCAGAAGCCAATACTGACAGACGGATTGTGTGGAAGTGTTGTTTCATGGCTAACTAACCAATGTATCCATCAAGTCGATCATAAACTCAGTATCTTCTTGCGCTTGGACTTCCCAACCTTGCAGACCTAAGCTATCAAGTACACCTTTGCCTTTCGCATCCATACCCATCGCTGGCAAAATCTGGCGCAAATCATCAAAGTGTGCCTGAAAACGCGGTCCTGCTAGCAATACGTGACGAATAACGTAAATTTCACTGCTGACCAGCACACGCAATTGGCGTTGAATCATGCCAGATAAGCCACTAAACGCATCTTTCAAGAAAAAACCTACATCGGCTTTACCTTGCAAGAGCTGCCCTGCAACCAAGGCGTATGTGGCTACGGTTTTTGTTTCCACATTTTGCGCGGATAAATCCGCAGGCTCTAACATAATCATGGAAATCAAATTCACATCGGGATCATCCGTTGCCGCGATGCGCGTGCCGGGGCGTAAATCTTCTACCTTGTGTACCACAGAGTCATTAGTAACCGCGATAACCGCTTCATCTGACTTGCTAAGTGGTGCTGCAATCGCCATAAAGCCTTGCTCACGCACTAACATTGCTGCGTCAAAGGGGTTGGCGTAGATAAGATCGATTTCTTGGTTTTGAATCGCTTTACGCTGACTGGCAAAATCTTGGTACAACTCAAGGTGAATGTGTTCACCCAACTGGCGTTGCAACCAAGTATTAAATATGTACCACCCAGCAATTTTTGCGGGTGGAAAGTCTGGGCTGACCGTCATGACATAACGCATAAACCTTCCTCCTCTGCCTGTTTCATTTTGGCATAGAGTTCTATGCACGCTTCGACTTGAGCACGGGAAGGTTTGCGCCGTACTGATGTACAACCGACAGGTTTCCCATCGCGCACATTCAGAATAATGGTGGCATAAACCCAGTAATAACATCCGTCTTTACGCAGGTTCTTAACGTAGCCGTGCCATTTTTGACCCTTCGCAGCCGTTTCCCATGCATCCTTAAATGCTGCTTTCGGCATATCTGGATGACGCAAAATGTAATGCGGCTGACCGATTAACTCCTCTTCGGAATAGCCCGACATGTCCACGAACGCCTGATTACAATGGGTAATAACACCTTGTAAATCAGTTCGGGAAACAATTAACTTGCCCTCAGGGAATGGAACTTCCTCATCTTTGACAAGGACATACCGCGAAGTACCATCATAATAACGCAGCAGGTGCTTGGCATACGGCTCCTGCACGCACAGGGGGTTCATGTCGTCCATCGCAAATCTCTCTTGATTCAGCATCCGACAAATTACGGACACAGAATCGCCTTATTATTGTTAGGCTACACTAGCAAACGTAAGTGGTTTGCTTAATTGTAATTAGATGATTTTACCGATGTTTTCAGCAGCGCGTTTAACATCCAAGAAAATCAATCCCAAACGTGCATTGGGTTTCGCCAGTACAGTAACAACCGCTTCTTTACCTGCATGTGTCATCAGGATGTAACCACGATCACCTTTGATCAGCACTTGCTCTAACGCACCACGCGCTAATTCTTCCGCAGTACGATCACCCAGTGACAGCATTGCTGCACTCATTGCACCTACGCGGTCTTCATCCATACCGCCGGGCAGTAATGATGCCATCATCAAACCATCGGTTGACAACACCGCAGAGGCTTCGATGTCAGCAGAAGAGCCATTCAAATCACTTAAAATAGAATTTAGCATTTCAGAGCGCATGTCGTTATTTCTCCTTGATTATATTTTCATCAAACAGGTATTTCGCTTTTACCGTAACGCATTTCCAACGCCCAAACCAGCTTTTTGAAGCCGGGTTGGTTAAATTGTGGAATACCGCCGATAATAAGAGTAAAGCGATTTTGACCAATATAAAGTGGCCAAAAACCTACCTCGCTATTGCCACTGGCATCAACTAGACCCCACGCACGTTGGCGATAGCCTAGATTACCTTGTAAAAGTTCTCGATGCCGCGCATACACGGCAGTCAAGTTTGCACTAAGCGCAGCCAACTCTTCGGCTGCTTCATGAGTATAGCCAGCACTGCCTAGATAAAGACCTCGGCTTTCCGCCAGAATTGCTTTGCCTTCATCCGACATGGTGCGTAATAACTGTGGCAGCAACCGCTCTAGCGTTTCATGGGGTGCTGTTTCACGCTCTTCCAGACCTAGAACAAGCCCGGCTTCTTGCAGCCAATGGACAAATTCCAATGCGCGTTTCTTTTTGTAACCACTTAGCTCACAGGCAACACCGACGTTGAACAGCGGCGTTTCTGATTCTTGTAGCAATCGATGCAGAAATTCACGACCTGGTTCGTCTGTTTTATCCTGTACGGCATAGTACGTGCCACCCGGCGTTATGCCTAGATACAGGTTGTCTGTGAGTACATACTCGCTCATCAGTTAGTTGCTCCTGGATCCAGAGAGAACAGCAGTGCCTGAATCAACATGGTGACATCCTTGTAACTACGTGCATCAATCTCAAAGACGGGTGCTTGTAGGGAAAGTGATTCCAGACATTGGCGGTAATCGGCTAAGTTCGGTTTACGCTGTATATCCATGCGCGTAACGCCAACTACCATCTGTTGTTTTTCAATAAAGTCACGGAATGCGTTGGTGTAAAAACGCATGTCTTGGAAAGGGTCTTTACGGGTATTGTCCAGCAGCAGGATCAAACCGATCCCACCTTTGGTCAAAATATCCCACATAAAATCAAAACGCTCTTGCCCCGGCGTGCCATACAAATGCACACGCTCGTTATCACTCAAGCGAATCAAACCATAATCCATCGCCACCGTTGTCTGCGGCTTACGGCTTTTGGTCATATCAGATGCGTATTCGTCTGTTGTAATCGGCTTAATATCACTGATAGATGCAATAGCTGTTGTTTTGCCCGCACCAACAGGACCAGTAAAAATAATTTTGCGATTAATCATACTCATAGGGCTATTTTGCGCCTCCTCCCAACAGACGCTTCAACAGACGTGAGAATAGGCCGCGGCTTTCCTTTGGCTTCTCTTTTTCCCGGCTCTTGAGTTTAGTCTGATCCAATTCAAACAGGTTAAGTGTGCTCGCTGCGGTGTAAAACGAAAACACGTAGCGTTGCGGTACATCCAGTGCTTTTGCCACTTCAAACAACGTTCCGGGGCGTTGATTCCACAACGCAGAGATACGCATGATCTGTGGAAATTGCTCAAGGCGCGTCATATTCGGCCAATGTTTCAACGCAATTCGCTGATTCACATCCATGTTACGATTTAAACGCCCTTGCGCCGTCAACAAGCTAGTCACCCACAAGAAGGCTTCCAGATCAAGTAGATTGTCTGCATTTCCGTGGGCTTGTTGCTCTAGCGATAAAAGCTCTGTACTGCTGGGTATATGTAGCGCAATTTGCCCAGTTTGCACGGGGTTATTGCATAACATGGCAAATTCATCCGACCGTGTGCTATGGGTGCAATAAACCTGATTGCTTGCAGGCATCAAAAGTGCGTAACCACCACCGGGTAAATGCAGTTGCACAGTTTGCGTGTTTTGACGCGCTACCCGCAAGGCTTCCAATACATTCGACAGCAAGTAGTTTTCTGGCGTAAACGCGAGTTTGTGCCACTCTGCTGGATTGCTTAGGTCATCGTAATCGCCACACAACTCACGCCACCGTCGCTCAGCGATTTCGGGAGGTATACTCAACTCAATCGGGCGAGCAATTTCCTCCATCGTAATTTCAGTTTCTGCGGGATCAAACACCTTCTCTGCGGGTTCGGGAGTTACTGCCTCCACCACAGGTTTCGTGGGTGTATCCTCTTCATCCTCATCGGGTAAATCCAGCACTAAGGAACGCAGCTTACTGCGCGATGCTTTGTTGCTACCCATACCAAAAGGCGGCGGGAAACCACTGCTTAACGGCATGGGGGTAACAGCAGTGTCAACAACAGGCTCGCGTTTTGGCAGCCCCATGTCCGCCATTGGTTTTGCCGCAGTAGATGTAGGTTTGCTGCTAAATAAAGCGTTTACACGCCCAACTGCGTCTGTTAACGCCTTTGAGGTCAAAGGCTTAGGAATCCAAATAGTATTGGGTAAGTCAACCGCATGAACGGACAAAATAATGCCCGGTTTAGGTTCTTTCGCGTATTGCTCCCACTCATCGCGCGCGCCTACGTGGTCGTAATCCACCACTAATGCATCAGCTTCCGTAATGGAAACCACTCTAAATAAATTTCGACCTGCACCTGCGAAGAAGAACTCCAAAATTGCCCGGTTATGCGGGCTAATCGTCAAGAGTGCGACTTTCAGTGGCCCTGATTTTGAATGTGTCAGCATAGATCCAGCCTAATTTTTCATTTTTTTACCAAGATTCGGATTCTTGCTGTTTCTCCCTCCATACGGCGGAGACAGTACGCCCTGCGTCCTCTTGATGCTTAATCATGGCATCCAACCTCTCCTTGTCGCGTGTATATTGGTAAATATTCACAAGTTCCTGTTCCATTGCTTCATCCGTGCTACCCGCAAACATTTCTGCCTCCAGTAGCTCCCTTGCAGCATCGACCTGCCCGTACTCCAAGCAAGCGATAACTTCCTCCATCACATTAGAATATTGTGCAACTTCCTGACTACGCTCAACGTGCAATAAACGTGCTGTAGGCTTTTCCTGCCCCGAAGCAAGCACCGACCCCATTCGCCATTGCGATGTGCTACCTTTAAAAGACCCACCTTGCGCAACCCATTCCGTGAAAAATGCTTGGTCTTGTTGATCGAGGTCATCTTTCACCAACGCCAACAGGTGTTCACGGTAGTGCTGCCCCGCATTACCGAGGGTAATGAACACGTCTTGCAGACTGCCTGCGAGACGTTCACGCAATGCTTCGGATTGTGTTAGTAAGACACGCTGGGTGTGTATCCGTAAATCTTGCGGATAACGACGCACTTGGTGAGACAAAAAACGCCATGCGTTTAGTGGAGAGTAGTCCTGCTGGATTCGCAACCGCTTTTCACCCTCAAGTGTGAAAGCCAGCGGCAACTCTGGGGGGGCTTGAGTGCTTCCCCCTCGTAGCAACTTTTCAAGCATAGTTTGAAACCTAAAAAAGTACTTACCCTATATAGTTGAATTCTTCGCATCTGGCAGAAGTTTTTTTGATCATAGTCTATAAATAGATGCAGAAAATCTTTTTCGGATGAAAGGTATCGCGCTCTAGTTGCCTGATACTGCTAGAATATTACGTTGTAAAGATGCGCAGGGAATAGCCGATGTTTTACTTGGTTTCACAAATTGCATTAATTTTAACCATCTCTGTACTTGCAGGGATGGCTATCGGCTGGTGGGCGCGGGGCAACTTACCTAACCTCACCGCGTTACACCCAACTAAAGAGTTACCGGATGACCCGTTTGATGCGCGTTTCCGCTTGGAACAATGCCACAGGGATAACGCAGCCCTCCGCCGTGACATCAAAGAAAGTGAGGAAAAATACGATAAATTACAATCGCGCCTCAGTCATAATGAGCAAACAGACAGCGATATGTTAGAACAACTTGAAACCGCAGAAGTGCGTGTGCAAGCATTGCTGGAAGATTTGCAACTGCGTGATGACACAATTGCCGCGTTAGAACACGAATTGGAGCTGTTACGCAGTAAAGCATGATGTATGTTTGACGCAAGTCCTGCTACTATCGGTGACTAAACACCTACTTATGGATTGACCAGTAAGGCATAGCATGTCCAGCAAAAACTCATCATCCGCTTCATTGCTTGAACAGAACGTAGAAATCGTGGGGGATGTCGCGTTCAATGGCAACCTCTATATTCAAGGTAAAATTAACGGCAACGTTAGTGCCCCCACCGAATCCAACGCTGCTTTGTTTGTACAAGAAGGTAGTGAAATCATCGGGGAAATCCGCACACCTGTCGTAGTCGTTTCGGGTAAAGTGGCAGGCGATATATTTGCCGCACAACGTATTTCCTTACGCGCTAGCGCAAACGTGGTGGGTAACATCCATTACACTGAACTGCAAATTGAAGAAGGTGCGAGCGTTAATGGCATTCTAACGTGTATGGACAGTAAGCCACTGACCTAAATTGCTTATATTACTGACGACTAAAAAACTTATACAAAGAGTTAAAAAGAATGCTAGCATTAACAGCGTAGTACCTTTTATTGTTAACATAAGGTGCTCGTGCAAATACATTCTACAGGGTTAACTTGTAGAGAGTAGTTTGGGTAGGTTTCGTTCTAGGGGCCTATTGGTTTTATAGATTTGAACTAAATGTTTTGTGGAGATTAAGAAAATGACTCAATATCGTCTGCTGATCGCTGCACTGCTGGCTGCTTTCGCTCTGACTGCTTGTGGTGAAAAAGCTGCTGAAGCTCCTAAGAAAGACGCTGCTGCTCCAGCTGCTTCTGCTCCAGCCGCTCCTGCTGCTGCTCCAGCTGCACCTGCTGCTGCTCCGGCTGCACCTGCTGCTGCTCCAGCTGCTCCAGCTGCTCCTAAGTGATCTGGCAGCCGTTAGGCTGATAGACAAAAACAGGGCGGTTTATCCGCCCTGTTTTATTTTCGGCATTCATTACTCTCTGGCATAATCCGCTCATGATTTTCACTGTGACCAATCTCCCATGAGCTACTACCAATATCATGTTTTCTTTTGCACCAACCAACGTGCCAATGGCGAATCTTGCTGCGCTAATTTCGATGCCCAAACCATGCGTGATTACGCTAAACAACGTTGTAAGGAACTGGGTTTACACAAAGACGGCAAATCCCGTATTAACTCCGCTGGTTGTTTAAACCGTTGCGCACAAGGGCCAGTGTTAGTCGTTTACCCTGAAGCCATTTGGTATACCTTTGTTGACCAAACGGATATTGATGAAATCATTGAAAGCCATTTACAAAACGGCAAACCTGTTGAACGTTTGATGCTTGACCCTGCATGATGGAAAAGTTGCTGCATTACGCCCGCTTAGTGCGACTGGATCGCCCGATTGGTATTTACCTGTTACTGTGGCCAACGTTATGGGCGTTGTGGATTGCGGCAGGTGGTATTCCTGACCTAGTGATTTTGGGCATATTTATTATCGGTACGGTGGTGATGCGTTCGGCTGGGTGTGCCATTAACGATTACGCTGACCGCGATTTCGACCCGCATGTAGCACGGACTAAAACTCGTCCACTCGCCGCAGGGCACATTACCCCGCAAGAAGCCTTGTATGTGTTTGTAACACTGGGGGTTATTGCGTTTTTCCTCGCATTACCACTGAACGGTTTGACCCTTGCCATGTCGTTGGTGGCAATTGCATTGGCGATTTCTTACCCATTTATGAAACGCTGGCATCATTTGCCGCAGGTACACTTGGGGGCTGCGTTTTCGTGGGGAATCCCAATGGCATTTACAGCGATTACGGGGGAAATGCCACCACTGGTGGCGTGGTTGTTGTTTCTTGCCAATGTGTTGTGGACGACAGCTTACGACACCATGTATGCCATGTGTGACCGTGATGATGATTTGAAAATCGGCGTGAAATCCAGTGCGATTTTATTTGGGCAACACGACCGCTTAATCATTGGCATTTTGCAACTGTTAACGCTGGTATTACTGGGCTGGATCGGTCTATTGAGTGGACGCGGCGGCTGGTATTGGTTAGGTTGCGGCGTTGCCATTGTGCTGTGCGTCTATCAACAATGGTTGATTCGTAACCGTGAGCCTTTACCGAGTTTGCGTGCCTTTTTAAATAACCATTGGTTGGGAATGGCCGTATTTTTGGGCTTAGCCGTAGACTACGCTCTGGCGTAAGTTGTGGTAAGTCGTTTCCCGCCCTGTCATATTTCCGTTACAATTCGTGCTTTACACTTTTACCCTGAGCTTGATGATTTATGTCCAGACAATCCAGTTTTACCCGTGAGGAACTCTTGCAATGCGGTCGTGGCGAAATGTTCGGCCCTGGCAATGCACAATTACCTGTACCAAACATGCTGATGATGGATCGCATTCTAGAAATCAGTGCCGACGGTGGTTCTCACGGTAAAGGGCATATTCTGGCTGAGTTAGATGTTACCCCTGACTTGTGGTTTTTTGATTGTCACTTCCCCGGCGACCCGGTAATGCCCGGCTGCTTGGGTTTGGATGCCATGTGGCAAATGGTAGGCTTTTACCTTGCGTGGTTAGGCAGCCCAGGGCACGGTCGCGCATTAGGGGTGGGTGAAGTAAAATTCTTTGGGCAAGTGTTACCTAAAGCGAAAAAAGTTACGTATAAAATTGATCTCAAACGGGTAATCACACGCAAATTGGTGATGGGCATTGCCGATGGCAGTTTGGAAGTCGATGGGCGTGAAATTTATACCGCTAAAGATTTGCGCGTTGGTCTGTTTACTTCCACCGACAACTTCTAAGCGCACTAAACTCCTGATTAGGTGAACTTCCCGCCCGGTTGTTGTCCAATCGGGCTGAAGGTTTTTTCACACCACGCAACAGGAGAATACTAATGAAAAAACAACTCGCAGCCGCTTTATTCTTGGGTTTAAGCGCGTTAAGCCTTGCACATGCGGAAGACAAACCAACTTACGACCGCATTGCTTTTAGCGTTAGTGCAGAAAAAGAAGTCACCAACGATGTGTTAAGTGCCGTTTTATATGCCGAACAGCAAGGGCAAGACACCACCGCAATGGCAGATAGTATTAACCAAGCCATTACGTGGGCAATGGGCATTGCCAAACAAGAAAGCAGTGTGGAAACACGCACATTGAATTACACCACAAACCCCGTTTACACCGATGGGCGCGTTACAGGTTGGCAAGTACGTCAAAGCATCCAACTCAAAAGCAAAGACAGTAAAGCCTTAAGTGCTTTATTGGGAAAATTACAAGAAAAACTACGCATTGAAGGCATTAACTACAGCGTTTCACCTGAAGTACAAACCCAAACCGAACAAGGTTTAATGGACGAGGCACTGAAAAACTTTAAGGCCCGCGCCGAACAAATCAAGACCACAATGGGGCGTGCCGAATACCGCGTCGTGCGCTTGGATGTGCAAGCAGCCAACGATTTCCAACCACCAATGATGCGAATGGCGGTAATGGATGCAGCAGGTGCTGCACCTGCACCCGCTGCACCGAGTTTGGAATCGGGCAAACAGAACTTAAAAGTAAACGTGCAAGCTGAGATTGAACTTTCAATCAATTAGTTGTAGACTGCCGCACTTTTCGCACATACCGAATACATTTTGAGGATTTCACAACATGAAGCCCGGCATTCACCCTAATTACAGAGAAGTCGTCTTTCAAGACATGACTAGCGGCTTCACCTTTCTGACACGTTCTACCATTGCGACTAAAGAAAACATCACATGGGAAGACGGTAAAGAATACCCACTGGTTAAAGTTGAGATTTCTAGCCAATCTCACCCTTTCTACACTGGGAAACAATCCATTGCGACAACAGCGGGTCGTGTAGAAAAATTCAAAAACCGTTATGCGCGTGGCAAGTAATCGCTAGCCGAGCAGCGTAGATTCATGCATGATAAAAAGGCACTTTTTAAGTGCCTTTTTTTGTTGCTGATCGTTGAGGAGTCTACGGATGCGCGGTATAGCCATACCGATGGGGTTGCTGTTGTCGGTCAATTTGTGCCTGACAAGCTGTGCACCCAACCCTGTTTCTGGTGAAAATCAATTCTCGTTAATGTCGGAAGGCGAAGAAATCAATGCCGGACGGCAAGCCCACCAACAAGTGTTGGCGCAAAACCCACCTTATCGTGATGCTGCTTTACAGACTTACGTAAGTCGGGTCGGGCAAATGATGGCAATGCAAAGCCAGCGTAACCAATTACCGTTTACTTTTACCGTATTGGATGACCCTGCGGTGAATGCGTTTGCCTTACCGGGTGGGTATATTTACGTCACATCAGGGTTATTGGCTTACTTAAATTCCGAAGCGGAATTAGCGGGTGTGTTGGGGCATGAAATTGGGCACGTAGCAGCACGGCATAATGTCAGTCAAACCTCGTGGGGAACAGTCAGTGACATTGCAACCAAAGTATTAAGCGATAAGTTGGGGCATCCCGAAATCATTGGGGCGTTAAGTGAACTGACCTTACGCAAATACGGGCGTGACCAAGAGTTAGAAGCTGATGGTTTAGCCATGCAATACCTCGCACAAGCGGGTTATGACCCTGCTTATATGATTAATGTGATTGCGACGTTGCAGGCTTACGAGCAATTTACTGGCGGGGCAACCGACCCGTACCGCGATTTGTTTTCAACCCACCCCAGCAATGATGTGCGTTTACAGCAGTTAATCGCGCAAGCTCGCCAATACGGGGGCGGCAACCGTGATCCGGGGCATGACAGTTTCTTACATCAAATCGAGGGGTTGCGTTTGCCCTTGGGTAATGGGCAAACGGTGCAAATCCGTTTATTGGCTGCGCGACCCGGTGATACATTCGCGCTGCTGGCGCAAAGCAGTTCCTTGCGCAATAACCCCATCATGCATTTGCGCGTGCTCAATGGTTTGTACCCCGACGGCGAACCCAACCCCGGACAATTACTCAAAACGATTCAATAACTAATCCGCCAGCCGCGCTTTATCCAACCAGAGGAGTCAAACCATGTCGAGCCTAAAAGAAGCTGCGTTGCAATACCATGCTGAACCGCGTCCGGGCAAAATTGCTATTGAAATCACCAAACCTACCGCAAGTCAACGCGACTTATCGCTGGCGTATACGCCCGGTGTGGCTGAACCTGTGCGTGAAATTCACGCTGACCCCGAACAGGCTTACCGTTACACCGCCAAAGGCAATTTAGTTGCGGTGATTACTGACGGTTCTGCGGTCTTGGGCTTAGGCAATGTCGGCGCGTTAGCGGGGAAACCCGTCATGGAAGGCAAGGGGGTTTTATTCAAATCCTTTGCTGACATTGATGTGTTTGACATCGAGGTTGCAACACAAGACGTAGAAGAATTCATTACGGTAGTAAAAAACATTGCGGGTACATTCGGTGGGATTAATCTGGAAGACATTTCCGCCCCGCGCTGTTTTGAAATCGAACGCCGCTTGCAGGAAATGTTGGATATTCCTGTGTTTCACGATGATCAACACGGTACAGCGGTTATTATTGCCGCAGGTTTACTCAATGCGTTGGCAATCCAAGGCAAACAACTCTCAGAAGTCAACGTGGTTTGCGTGGGTGCAGGCGCGGCAGGCGTTGCGGCAATGAACCTATTAAGTGCCTTGGGTGCGGATCGAAACAAATTGCTGATGGTAGACAGCAAAGGCGTTATCCATACCCAACGCACCGATTTGAACGGTTTCAAGCAGCAATACGCAGTAACGACAGACAAACACACCTTAGCCGAAGCGTGCAAGGGCGCGGATGTTTTCATTGGGGTTTCGGGACCGAATGTTTTAACCGCTGCTATGTTGCAAACAATGGCGGCTAAACCGATTGTGTTCGCGCTTTCTAACCCCGACCCAGAAATTGATCCCGCGCTTGCCTTAGCAACACGCGCCGATTTACTCATGGCAACCGGACGCAGCGATTACCCTAATCAAATCAATAATGTGTTGTGTTTTCCGTTTTTATTTCGAGGGGCATTGGATGTCCGCGCGCGATGCATTAATACCGCCATGTTAATTGCTGCTGTTAACACTTTGTCGTCGTTGGCGCGTGAACCTGTACCAACGGAAGTCTTAACCGCGTATGGGGCAGAAGCTCTGGTATTTGGAAAAGACTATTTTATTCCGAAACCGTTTGACCCGCGCTTGCGGGAACGTGTCTCGGCTGCTGTGGCGCAAGCAGCCGAGGCTTCGGGTGTCGCACGTCAGCCTTACAAACCGTTGTAAGGTGATAAAGGCGGGGTGGCAGTCACAGTACTCGCCTGTGGACGCTGGGTAGGGGTTAAGACTAACTTTTCCCCTTCTTGACGAATGCTGTAACGCAAGCCCAAGCGGTAGCAACGTTGCGCATTTTCCGGCTCTTTCATGGTGTCGAGTAATTCCGCCAATTCAAGGTAAGCCTGTGTATTGGGGGCTTGGTTAAGGCTGGATTCGTAATAGCTTTTCGCCATGCCCCACAGTTTTTGCTGGTTATACAACCGCGCCAGTAACAGCAGTAACGCGGGGTTATTATCCGCCCGACTGAGTTGCCATTTTTCCGCTTGTTGAATCGCGTTACCCAAACTGTGGTGCTGAATGCGCCCGTACAAATCGGCTAAACCATCATCCCAACGTTTACCCAAATTACTGCTAATCAAGCTAGCACACGTCAATTCATCGCCTGCTGTATGCAAAGCCTGTGCGTAAAGCAAAATGGCTTCGGGATTTTCCCGCACCACAGTAGGTAGTTTTTTCCACAATGCCTGTAATTTATCGGTTTGCTTGGCTTTGGCTTGTTGTTGGAACATGGCTTGTAACGTCGCCCCTTGCACTTTACCCATGTCTTCACTTTTGAGCAGATTTTGCTTAATCAGTTCAGGGAGTAATTCCAGCAACGCATCCCAATTTTCTTGCTGATACAAGACTTTAGCCAATAGCTTTAGAACGTGCGGGTGTTTAGGTGCAAGTTCACGCAAGCGGGTCAAGGTTGCCAGTGCTTGTTCCAATTGCCCACTGGCAAATTGCATATCCGCCTGCGAAAAACCCACCGCTAGATTGGCTTTGCTGTCGCTTTCAATGGCTTTTTTCAGTAATTCATCCCGCCGCGCGTAGGCTTCTTGCAGGTGCGCCGCCCGTGCTGCTGCCAAATAGTTAAGCAGAGGGGTTTCACTGTAACTGGCGTGTTCGATGAGGATTTTTTCCGCTTTATCGAAATTGCCTTCTGTTAGTTGGATTAAACCTTGGCTCAAAGCACGGTTAGCTTTACTGCCCAAACGCGCTTCACGGTAGCGGCTGAAGTTTTTGCGCAAACCAAACACATGGCGTAACAACGCAATGGCAACGTAAAACAACAAACAAGCTACCACCACGGCGGCAACTAGGGTTGCTGTTTTCATCTCCAAGCTCCACACGCCCCACGTAATGGTTGCCATACCGGGGTTAGCTAATACCACTTGGGCAAGCCAAAACAAACCCACTAGCAATAAGAGCAAAACGATGAAGTAAAAAATCATTCGGTTTTGCCTCCTTTCGCGCTGGCTTTGTCCGTTTTAGGGTTGGTTTTAGGCGTTTCTGGCTTAGTGCTGACTTCGGGTTTTGCACTTTCTGGTTCAGTAACCGCATTGCCTTCCACAGGAGCAGCCGGAGTCGTTGCCACAGGCTGTTTTGCCATTTCCGCTTGGCGAGCACTATCCAATTGCTTCAAACTGGCAGAAATATCGGGCAATACGGGCTGTAAGTCCAACTTATCAAGGGGCTGTAACTCTTCCAACAAGGGTTTGGCTTGTGCTTCTGGGTAATAGCTTTTCAAGGTATCACGCACAACCCCCAATTGGGCGCGAAAGCCCATATTATCCCGTTGCAATAGGAATAAACGCAGGGTTTCTAAACGCAAATGGAGTAAGTTAAACAGGTTTTGGCGCGAATCTGCATCCAATGCAGCTTGTAACGGTTGGTCAAAACGCCGTACTACCACCGCTTTATCCAACGCATCCAGTGCTTCACGTTTGTATTCCGCCCATAAGGAATTGCCACCTTCAGCCGCTTCTTTGGCTAACGGTACAGTTTCCCCACCTTTGGCGGTATCCACCGCTGGCAACGGTTTTAATGCCAATAGCAAGGCGTTAAGGCGTTGCGCTGTACCTGCAATGTCAGGGGTTTGCACTGCATCCAACGCGGAAATATCCCGCGCAATTTGCTGTCGCACAGGTAAATAATCTACCGCCCCCATTGCCGCCAACACACTGTCGGCTTCTTTCATACTGGCTTTCGCGGTTTGGACATTGTTCGCTAAATGCAATTCACGGTTTGCCATTTGTAACAGGAATGCAACTTCCTCCACTTGCCATTCTTTAGCCGTGCTGGGGGTCGCATTTTGCTGCATCCGCGCTTGCAGGAAGGTAACTTGCTCCACTTGCGCCGCTACCGTATCCGCAAACTGGCGGGTTTGGTTTTGCATCCGCGCCATTTCTTGCATGGCTTCGTTGTGTGAAACTTGCGTTTGCGCCAATTTTTCTTCGACTTCCTTACGCAAAGAACCAATGGCATCGTTATTGGGAACTTGTTTAACCTGTTCGTTTAAGGTTTTCATGTCACTGGTGTTTACCCGCACTTTATCGTTCATGCGTTGCCAGTGGCGATAACCCGCACCAATACCGACAGCAGTAAAAAAGACTGCGACAAGCGATACAAACAAGGCGAGACGCGCCGTACCTTTACCGTTGGATTTATTACCTGTGTGTGTATCCAGCGTATCAATCGCTAGACCTGCATTGTTGTTATCAGCATCGTAAGCTGTTTTATCGATCATCGTGGGAATTCCTGTGCCCATTGATGGAGTGCGTGTAACATTGCCTCATCGCCGGGATTAGCTGCAACGACCATCTGTCCTGTAAAACCAGCCTGTCGCGCGGTTGCCACCATACGCTGACTTCCGACCAGTAACCGAACCGTTTTTATCCATTCAGGATTATCCAGCAAAGCAAGCAGGTTTAAGATACCCTCGCTGCTGGTGATAGCAATTATATCAAGCTGTCGCGCTTCGTGGAGGTGTTTCAATAAGCACCCCGCATTTTGTGGCACGATGCGTTGATAGACATCGACGTAATCCACGTTCGCACCACGTTCACGCAAGGTATCCGCCAGCAATTCCCGCCCACCTTCACCGCGCACAATCAATACGCGCCGCCCGTGTAAATCCCGCAACGCAGGCAACGCCAGCAAATCTTCACTGGTAAAACCTTGTGCAGGAACTAATTGGCTCACCAAACCGTAACGCTGCAATACCGCTGCGGTTTTTTTCCCAATCGCACCGAGGGTTAAATGGCGTAAGGTTTGCGTCTGTTGCGCATCCAACAACGCTAGCCCGTATTCCACCGCATTGGCACTGATAAACAACACAGTATCGTAAGCGGCTAAATCGGCGAAACGGGCTTTTGCTGCTGCTACATCGTGGCATTCCTGTACGGCAATCAACGGAAATAAAACCGCATTCGCCCCCGCTTGTTGCAAGGCTTGGCTAAACCCTGCGGCTTGATGCGCAGGGCGTGTTACCACTACCGTAATGCCTTGCAAATCAGGCATGAATACCGAGCGAAGCCAGCACTTGATCACCGCCTTGTGCCAGTAAATTTTCTGCCAAGGCAATCCCCAAGGTTTCAGGGTTGGCAGCGTCCCCTTGCATTTCGCAACGGTACACCGCTGAACCATCGGGGAAACCGATTAAACCGCGCATCCGTAACGTTTCCCCCTGCAATTGGGCAAAACCCGCCACCGGAATTTGGCAACCACCATTCAAACGCTGATTCATGGCACGTTCGGCACGCACACACACGCTGGTAACAGTGTCGTTTAACGGTGCAAGCAGGCTTGCCACACGCGGGTCATTTTCCCGGCACTCAATCCCAATCGCGCCTTGCCCAATCGCTGGCAGGCTTTGTTCCGTGGCTAAATACGCCGTAATGCGCGGTTGAAATTCCAACCGAATCAAGCCCGCCGCCGCTAAAATGATTGCGTCGTATTCGCCATTATCCAATTTCCCCAAGCGCGTATTCACATTGCCACGCAAATCCCGAATCTGTAAATGCGGGAACAATGCGCGAATTTGCGTTTGGCGGCGCAAACTGGACGTACCCACAATCGCCCCTTCAGGTAATTTATCCAAGCTGGCGTAACGGTTGGAAACAAACGCATCACGCGGGTCTTCGCGCTGCATAATGATCGGCAGGTGCAAACCAGCAGGGAATTCCATTGGTACGTCTTTCATGGAATGCACAGCAATATCCGCTGAACCTTCCAACATACCCATTTCCAACTCTTTTACGAATAAACCTTTACCGCCGATTTTGGATAACGGGCTATCGAGGATTTTATCCCCACGAGTCACCATGCCAACCATCTCGATTTGCAGACCGGGATGAATGGCTTGTAAGCGGTGAGCAACGTGTTCTGCCTGCCACATAGCAAGGGGACTGGTACGGGTTGCGATACGGATCGTGTCAGCCATAGTTTCTGCGAATGCCTGATTTAATGAAACTTCTGCACTTTACGGCAAAGCAGAGCAGGATTCCATCCCTGTTACGGTGCATTGCAGCACAATTCGGCTTTATCGCTATGTCACAAAGCGGTAAGATAAGCGCACTCCCATTCGTCGAAAATATAAGCGAGTAATGAATGCAGAACGCTCATTTCTCTCCAGGGCCATTACCGTCACGCATGCAGCTTACTGCTGATGGTAAATTAAAGCATTTCCTCACGATTGAAGGATTGCCCCCGCTACTGTTGGAAGAAATCCTCGACCGTGCCGAACAGTTTGTCACGTTGCCCAATAAACAGCAGAAAAAAGCACCACTGCTGCGTGGCAAAACCGTGATGAATTTGTTCTTTGAAAACTCAACCCGTACCCGCGTCACGTTTGAAATCGCTGCGCAACGGTTGGGCGCGGATGTCATCAACCTCGATATTCGTACCTCTTCCACCGCCAAAGGTGAAACCTTACTGGATACAGTGCGCAATCTCGAAGCCATGAACGCGGATATGTTTGTGGTACGGCACGAACACGCAGGCGCGGCGCATTTCATTGCACGTTATTGCGCCCCCCATGTCAGCGTCCTAAACGCAGGTGATGGTCGTCATTCGCACCCCACCCAAGCCATGTTGGATATGTTTACGATTCGGCAGAAAAAAGGCAGCTTTCAACCGTTGAAAGTCGCCATTGTCGGCGATGTGCTGCATTCGCGCGTGGCACGTTCGCAGATTCATGCCTTAACCACGCTTGCCACGGGCGAAGTACGGGTCGTCGCGCCTAAAACACTTGTACCTGCGGGTATCGAAAAAATGGGGGTAAACGTTTTCCATAATGTGGAAGAGGGCATTGCCGACGCAGACGTAGTGATTGCACTGCGCCTGCAACGCGAACGGATGCAATCCGCGCTGTTACCTTCGGAACGCGAATTTTTCAAACTGTACGGCTTAACCGAAGAACGCCTGCAACTCGCAAAACCCGACGCAATCATCATGCACCCCGGTCCAATTAACCGTGGGGTAGAAATTGATTCCAGCGTGGCGGACGGCAAGCAATCGGTCATTTTGGAACAAGTGACCAACGGCATCGCAGTACGGATGGCGGTCATGTCAATGATTATGGGTTCGCAAGCGGGAGGGTTGGCATGAGTTTACTGATTCGCAATGCGCGGGTGATTGACCCTGCCAGCAGTTTGGATGCGCCGCGTAATATCCTGATCCATGATGGGCGTATTACGGCTATTACTGAGGTTTCCGCAAGTTTTGCCGCTGAGGAAACAATCGATGCCAGCGGCTTGTGGGCGTTCCCCGGTGGAATTGATTTATCCGCGTGGTTGCGCGAACCGGGGTTGGATCAAAAAGCCACCTTACGCAGCGAAACTTCCGCAGCAGCCGCCAGCGGTTTAACCACCTTGTGTTACCAGCCCGAACCGGGGGCTAATTTCGACTCAGCGGCGCAAGTACGCTTGATTGATGATCTCAATCGCAAAGCTGCCCAAACGAATGTGCTGGTGATAGGCAATTTGACCCAAGGGTTAAAAGGCGAACAACTCAGCAATATGGGCAGTTTGAAACGCGCTGGCTGTGTCGCGGTGAGCAACGGTTGGCAGCCATTTAAAAGCCTGCAAACGTTACGGCGGGCGATGGAATATGCCGCCACCCACGATTTAACCGTATTTGTTTACCCGCTGGAACACGCACTAGCGGCTGGCGGTTATATGCACGAAGGCGAAGTATCGGCGCGGTTGGGCGTTCCGGCGATTCCTTCTGCGGCGGAAACGGTAGCAGTAGCACAAACGCTTGCCTTAGCCAGCCATACGGGGGCAAAAGTGCATTTTTGCCGCTTATCCGCGCGTTTGAGCGTGCGTTTAATTCGCCAGGGCAAGGAAAGTGGGCTGAATATCACCGCCGATGTTGCCGCCCACCAATTGTTCCTGACGGAAATGGATGTATCGGACTTCAACCCCCTGTGCCACGTTATGCCGCCGCTGCGTTCGGCGCGTGACCGGGCAGCCTTGCGCGAAGGGTTAGCCGACGGCACGATTGACGCGATTTGTTCCGACCATCAACCGCACGAATTGGATGCAAAACTTGCCCCCTTCCAACAGACCGAGCCGGGTATTTCCGGTTTGGAAACCTTGTTGCCCCTGACCTTGCGTTTGGTGGAAGAAGGCGTGTTAACCCTGCCAGAAGCCTTACGCAAAATTACCTGTAATCCCGCCCTGATTGTCGGTAATGAAGCAGGGCGAATTGCCGTGGGTGCGCCTGCGGATGTGGTGTTGTTTGACCCGCAGGCTTTAATGGAAATCCGCAGTTCCAGCTTACGCAGCGCGGGTAAAAACACCCCGTTCAACGGTTGGAATTTTAACGGTGCGGTTAAACGCACTTTATTAGCGGGTAAAACGGTATTCAGTAACTGATTGTTTATGTTTGATATTGCACTTTATCAGCCGGAAATCCCCCCCAATACGGGGAATATTATGCGTTTGTGTGCTAATACGGGTTGCCGTTTGCATTTGATTCATCCATTAGGCTTTTCCTTGGATGAAAAACAAGTCAAACGCGCAGGCATGGATTACCGCGATCTCGCCGTGGTGCAAGAGCACGACAGTTTCGCCGCGTTTAACCAAGCCATGCAAGGCAGACGGGTATTTGCCTTGAGCACCAAAGCCCGCAGCACTTATGCCCAAACGGTGTTTCAAACAGGCGATGTGTTGCTATTTGGTCCAGAAACACGCGGCTTGCCCGAAGCCTTATTATTGAGTTTGCCGGACGAATTGAAACTGCGCGTCCCCATGTTACCCGACAGCCGCAGCCTCAATTTGTCGAATACGGTGGCAGTCGTGGTATACGAAGCCTTACGCCAGTGCGGTTTTCCCGATTTAGGGTAACGTTACTGCGCACATTGCTGTTATCATTGATAGCATCTTCTTCCAACGAGGATGCTTGATCATGCCAGACCTTATTGTGCGTAAACTAGAACCAGAAATCATCGAAGCCCTGCGCCAACGCGCCGCCCGTAATGGGCGCAGTGCCGAAATGGAACACCGTGCGATTCTGCGCGAAGTTTTATTCGTGCTAAAAAAACGCAGCTTTGCCGAAGTATTAGCAACCATGCCCGATGTAGGGCAAGACAGTGACTTTACCCGCATTCAAACCCCACAACAGGTTGCCGATGTATTTGCTTGATACCAATGTCATCAGCGAAATGCGCAAAGGTGAACGTGCCAATGCAGGGGTAAAAGTCTTTTTCCAACACGCAATGGCAAACCATACCAAGCTATTTCTCTCGGTAGTAACGATTGGGGAATTGCGGCGTGGCATTGAATTGATTCGCTACCGCAACGACCACACTCAAGCGCGGCAGTTAGAACAGTGGTTGGAAACTATTCTCACCCAATACCACGACAATATTATTCCCATTGACACGGATATTACCCAGTTGTGGGGACGATTGCGGGTGCCGCATTACGAGCACGAACTGGATAAACTGATTGCCGCCACGGCCTTACTCTATGATTTAACGGTTGTTACCCGCAATGTGGATGATTTTGCGGGTACTGGAACTCACTTACTTAACCCCTTCACATGAAACTACTACGCCACCTTTCCCCCGCTTTGCCCGATGACCTCGGTTGTGTCGCTACCATTGGTAACTTCGATGGGT
>CAZJDN010000005.1:0-8300 GCA_964544775.1 uncultured Thiothrix sp. | reverse complement strand
CCCGCTTTGCCCGATGACCTCGGTTGTGTCGCTACCATTGGTAACTTCGATGGGTTGCATCGAGGGCATCAAGCGGTAATTCGCCATGTCGAAGCCAAAGCACAAGCCCTGCAATTACCCGCTACGGTGATTAGCTTTGAACCATTGCCGTTGGAATTTTTCCGTAACCCGCCGCACCCGCGCATTTACGCCTTACGCGACAAATTGCGCTTGTTGCAAAGCATGAACATTGACCGTTTTGCCTGCCTACGTTTCAACCAACAACTGGCGAATATGGAAGCGGAAGACTTCGTGCATTCGGTACTGCTGGAAGGGTTGCGCGTGCGCTATTTGGTCGTCGGGGACGATTTCCGTTTTGGCAAAGGGCGACGCGGGGATTACCATTTACTGCAAACCCTTGGCGCGGAACACGGAATGCAAGTGGTGGATACACCTACGTTTTTACACACCGACGAACGCATTAGCAGTACCCGCATTCGGCTGGCATTGAGTACCGCTGAATTGGATTTAGCGGCGGAATTATTGGGGCATCCTTACCAAATTTCGGGGCGCGTGCGGCACGGGGATAAGCGTGGACGTACCATCGGCTTTCCCACCTTGAACATGCGCGTACCACAGCACATTGCGCTACGACGGGGGGTGTATGCGGTTAAAGTACACGGATTACAGGCACAACCTGTTTACGGCGTGGCAAATTTAGGCGTGCGCCCCACGGTTCACGGGGTAGAAAACCGCTTGGAAACGCATTTATTCGACTTTCAACACGATGTTTATGGGCAACATTTATGCGTCGAACCGCAAGCCTTTATCCGTGATGAAATGAAATTTAGCGCGTTTAGTGAGCTGCAAACGCAAATCGCCCGCGATGCAGCGCAAGCACGGGCCATCTTAGGGTGTTAGCCGCGATTAATGGTAGCTTGTCACCAATGCCACCTCATTACGTGACCCCATAATCACCGGGACGCGCTGGTGCAAATCGTTGGGCTGAATCTCCAAAATGCGGGTGTAACCCGTAGTAGCCAAACCACCCGCCTGTTCCACAATGAAGCCCATTGGGTTCGCTTCGTACATCAAGCGTAATTTGCCCGTTTTACCAGAGGCTTTCATTTTTTCATCAATCGGGTACATGAAAATGCCGCCGCGTGACAAAATGCGGTGAATTTCTGCCACCATTGATGCAACCCAACGCATATTGAAATCTTTGCCGCGTACCCCTTCTTTCCCTTGCAAACATTCGCTGATGTAACGTTGCACAGGAGCTTCCCAGAAACGCTGGTTGGAACTATTAATCGCAAACTCTTTGGTATCGGCTGGAATTTGCACATCTTCGCGGGTCAGCAGGAATTCGCCGCAATCTTTATCCAAGGTAAACATGCTTACGCCATTACCCGTCGTCAGCACCATAATCGCGGAAGGGCCGTACAAGCAGTAACCTGCGGCTAATTGCTGCGTACCGGGTTGCATGAAATCGTCAGCACTAGGGTTTTCAACCCCTTCCGGTGCTTTAAGCACGGAAAAAATAGTCCCCACCGAAACGTTCACATCCATGTTGGAAGAACCATCCAGCGGGTCAAATAGCACTAAGTATTTACCACGCGGCACACCTGCTGGCAGGTGATAGACTTCATCCATTTCTTCCGAAGCAAGCGCAGCAGTATGACCGCGCGATAAGGCTTCAAGCATCACTTCGTTGGTGATGACATCCATTTTCTTTTGCTCTTCGCCCTGCACGTTTTCCGAGCCTGCTGAACCGAGCACACCGATTAATGCGCCTTTGCTGGTTAATGCGGCGATTTTCTTGCACGCCAACACAATGTCATTCAAAACGCTGGTGAATTCGCCCGTTACATCGCCACTACGCCGCTGCTCGTCGATAATGAATTGTGTCAAAGTAGTGCCAATTTGATACATAAGCCTAGTTCCAGAGAATAAAAAATCTTAGAATGGTGGGTTTTGCGTCTTTGAACAAAAAATACGCATATCATCAAACGATTATGCGGTGCAAGTACACCCTTGTAAACATAAAAAAAGCGGATCCGAAGATCCGCTACACTTGCGAGGGAGTATTATAACTTTTGAGTATTACTAATTGTGTAGTGTGTCACCGGATTTGTCGCAGCAACGTTTCCGTCGGTTCAAAACACACTAAAAATTTTTTTAGAACCAATTTAGCAGTAAGAGCGACACAGAACATGGAAGGTCATCCACAAGGCAATACAAGCCCCGCGAAATCAAGCAGTAAGCCCACTGACGATGTGCTGCTAGCATTGATTAGCGAAGGCGATCAGCAAGCCTTTAGCCAACTGTATTTGCGCTACCAACCGAAGTTAGTGCGGTACTGCGCACGGGTTTTGCGTGACGATCTCGCCCAAGCGGCTGATCTTGTGGACGATGCTATGTTTGATATATGGCGGTCAGCCGGGAGCTTTGCAGGCAGATCAAAAGCATCCACCTGGATTTACTCTATCGCTCGCAATAAGGTGATTTCGTGGTTACGAAAAACGTCCGAAGTTGAGTTAGAGGATGAATCCATTCTGGAGGCTTTGATTGATCCGTCCGCGACTCCTCATGAGGAATTGGCAATGGATGACGTAAAACAGCATTTGCTGCGTCAGATGGATCACCTAAGTGACGAACACCGTGAAGTATTACGACTCACTTATTTTGAAGACTTATCCATTAAGGAAGTCGCAGACTTATTGGGAATCGCCGAAAATACCGTCAAAACACGCATGTTTTACGCCCGAAAACGCATGGCACAATTATTAGAAAAAGCCGGTATTGCTGGCTTTGACCTGTAAATAACTAGGTATATTTATGAGCCAACATTCAAAGGCAGATACGGTTGAAGAAGCGCGTTTACTGCTCCCTTGGTATATTACTGGCAAACTCAGTAACGCAGAACGCGAACTTGTCGAGCGTATGCTGAGCCAAAATGCCGAATTACGCGCCGATTATGAACGCGAATGCAAAATGGTCGGGGTTATTCGCACCAATGCAAGTTTGCTGGAGCTTACCACGCTGGATTCCACGCAAATGCGCCTCGATAAACTCATGCGCCGGATAGAACACAGCGAAGCACCGAAAACCGCTGTTGCCCCGCCCCCGCCAGTCACTGCCCCGGCATTTACCCACAAACTCCAGCAATGGTTACGCCAATACTTACCGGATTTGCAGTGGTTAACCCCAGCGAATGCGGTATTTGCGAGTTTATTAATCCTGCAAGTGGGGTTTGCGGCATGGTTTTTTCAAGCCAAAGCGGCAACGGAAACGGTGTACGTGTCGGCAACGGCTAACGATCAACCAACGGCGGTGTCGGTTAGCAAGGGTATGAAACTGCTGGTAGAATTCAATAATTCAGCGCAGGTGCAAGAGTTACGCGATTTTCTGCTTAAATGGAATGCTCACATTACCGATGGGCCAGATGCAAATAACTTATTTCACCTTGAAGTACGTGATATTCCAGCCGAAGACCAACGTTCTGAAATGATCTTGCAGCAAATGCAGCAGGATCAAACGGTAGTGCTATTCGCGGGTAAGGTGTTTCCTTAAACGCACAGCAGGAAGAGTCGCGTACACCCGTCTAACTTCAATGGTAGCGTTACGTTATGCGTCTCAGTCTTGGTTTTAGTATTTCCGCCTGTTTATTCCTGAGCAGTTGTGCCAGTACCCCCACCGAATACAAAGTCATTGGCACAATACCGAGTTCTACCTCCTGCCAATTTGGCGAAATCGAATGCCTCAATACCCACCTGTTGCGCCCCATTGATTACGAAAAAGATGAAATGCTCATCACCTACGATAGCAGTAAACCGTCTGAAGTCGCCGATGAGGTGTTAAAAAAATACCGCTTACGGGCAAAACGCAGCGATAATTTAGACTCAATTAAAACCACCCTAATTACGGCAGCGACCAATGGGCAAGACCCATTTGAGTTGGTGCAACAAATTAAACAGCAAGAAAAAGCCGTCGATGCAGCCACCAACAATCATTACCGCACCGCTAACATTGCCAGCACCCCTTACCCATTAGGCATGACAGGGGTCGTCAATGCACGCAGCCATACGGGGGGAAAGGGGGTTACGATTGGCATGATCGACACGCCCATTGATGTGAATTACGGCGACAGTTTACACGCACCCATTGAACGCTTTGAGCTGGTTTCAGCAGGGGATGAAAACAACCGCTTACACGGGACGGAAGTTGCTGGCGTATTAGTCAGCAATAACCCGCGCATTGGCATTGCTCCCGAAGCAAAACTGGTTGCGATCAGTGCCTTTAGCACGAACCCTACCAACCCTGATGAACGCCGCAGTAACTCCAGCTTAGTTGCACGCGCCCTCGAATTAGCCATTCAACAAGGGGTCGATATTCTCAATTTAAGTTTTGCGGGTAAATCAGACCCGATTGTGGATAAGTTAGTCGCGGCTGCCGTACAACGCGGTATTGTGGTCGTGGCTTCGGCGGGTAATGAAGGTCCGGGTGCGCAACCCACTTACCCAGCGGCTATCCCCGGCGTAATTGCCGTAACCGCAGTGGATCAAGGGGAACAGGTATTTGGGCGAGCAAATCGTGGGGATTACATTGACCTCGCCGCCCCCGGCGTGGGTATTTTAACCACTGCACCACGCGGCACGTTCCAAGTTTCTAGCGGAACATCACTAGCAACCGCGCACGTCAGCGGGGTAATTGCGTTGTTAATGGCGGTAAATCGTACCCGTTTCAACCCCAACTTGTTGAATAATACCGCAATTGATTTGGGGCAACCGGGGCGCGATAACGATTACGGTTATGGCTTAGTCAGTGCCGAACGCGCATTAGGCGCGATTGGTGTGCATTAAATGCCAGAAAAACTTGATCTGTAGCAAGAAAGCGAGAATCCGTCTGGGCGTTTTGATTTGCCTCAAAGCCAGAATACCCGTGCCCCTCTAGGATGAGGCACAGGTTCATACGACGGAGCGATTATCCTATGGCACATTTTTTCTCTAGCGCACAAGGCATTGTTTTTATGTCTAGTTTCACCATTCTTTTCATCCTCGGCTTTTTGGGGTATTTGTTTTGGAAGTTTACAAAACTGTCCAACCACAAACCCAAACCGGGCGAAAAAGCGTGGTAAGTGGTTACGACGCTGTTGCTAACCAATCGCGGTGCGGGAGGAAGTCTGTGTACAATTTGGCTTCCTCTGACCCTGCTTCCGGCTGCCAGCTATAACGCCATTTCACCAACGGCGGTAACGACATCAGGATGGATTCGGTACGCCCACCGGATTGCAACCCAAACAATGTGCCACGGTCATACACAAGGTTGAATTCCACATAACGCCCACGACGGTAAAGTTGGAAATCGCGTTGCGTTTCTGTAAAAGGCAGGGCTTTACGCTTGGCTACAATCGGACGGTAAGCCTTAATATAACTGTCGCCTACGCTACGCATGAAAGCAAAAGTTTGCTCAAATCCCCACGCATTCAAATCATCAAAGAACAAACCACCCACGCCCCGCGCTTCATTGCGGTGTTTGAGAAAGAAATATTCATCACACCATTGTTTGTAACGCGGGTAAACATCTTCCCCAAACGGGTCACACGCTGCTTTCGCGGTTTGATGCCATGCCACGCAGTCTTCCTCGAAACCGTAATACGGGGTTAAATCAAACCCACCGCCAAACCACCACACCGGGGCTTCGCCTTCTTTTTCCGCAATGAAAAAACGCACATTGGCATGTGAAGTTGGCACTAACGGGTTATTGGGGTGAATCACCAGCGAAACGCCCATTGCTTGGAAACTGCGCCCCGCGAGTTCAGGGCGTTGTGCGGTTGCCGAGGGTGGCAGTTTATCGCCAAAAACGTGCGAGAAATTGACCCCACCTTGCTCAAATACCGCCCCATTGCTGATAACGCGGGTACGTCCGCCACCGCCACCTGCACGTTCCCACGCATCTTCCACAAAGTCCGCGCTGCCATCTTCCTCTGCCAATTGGTGGCAAATCGCATCCTGCAACGCCAGCAGGTAACGTTTGACAGCAGCAATATCCACTTGTGACATGATGCAAACCCCTATTCGTGCCTAAAAGCCGCCTATTGTAACGAGAAATAAGCCCGTCTAATACGGTTTTTCACCTACCCAATTACCTGCGGGGTTGTAATTACACACCCAAATCTGCCCTTTATCGGGGCAAATCGCCATACCGCAACCCACTTGGGTCGTTGTACGCCACACCATTTGTGTGTAATGCCCACATTGCGCACCCGCGCGGCAAGTATTACTGGCGTAATCGTAATCGCTGCGTTCGCTTGCCCAATCGTGGGCAACTTCCGCTGGAGTAATGGCTTGCACTTCCACCCGCCCATCTGACCAACGTAACGGGCTAGCCCAAAACAGGTTTTCCCCCACTTGTAACGGGTTAGCATGGGCATGGGAACGGTGCTGCATCCGGCAAGCATTATTAGTCGCTAAATGCACGGCCCACGCTTGCGCATACGCCGCCATTTGCCCTGACCATTGCAACGGTGCAACCCCAACCGCTGCGCGGGTTTGATTATGCGCCGCCAACATGCCTTGCATTGCCACTGGCTCAACTTCAGCCGCGACGACCGTAGGAAAAAAAGCAGTGGGAGCATTCAACGGCGGGGCTGTAACTGCGACACAGGCAGTACACAATAACCCCCCCCCAACCAAAGGCAAACGGCGCATACGGAACTCCTAACGAACATAAGGGTTGTAACGGCGTTCCGTGCCTATTGTTGTGTTCGGACCATGCCCCGGTACAACCGTGACGGCATCGCCCAGCGTCCATAGCTGTGTCTTAATAGAGTCCATTAATTGCTGATGGTTCCCACCGGGGAAATCGGTACGCCCAATTGAACCTTGGAACAATACATCCCCCGCGAACAACACATTATCCCCACGATGGAAAAACACCACATGACCGGGAGTATGACCGGGGGTAAAAAGGACTTCCAATTGCTCATCCCCCACTTGCAAGGTGTCGCCGTGTTGCAACCAACGGTCAGGGGTAAATACGCCGGAAAGGGGCAAACCAAACCGCTGCGATTGCGTGGTTAACGCATCCAACCAGTATTTATCGGCTTCGTGCGGACCACTAATGGGAATCTGGTAATGCTGCGCCAACGCGAACGTATCGCCGACGTGATCCAAATGCCCGTGGGTTAAAAACACCCCAATCGGACGCAGCGCGTGCTTTTCCACCGCTGCCATGAGTTTCGCGGCATCGCCACCGGGGTCAACAAACGCACAGGCTTTGGTTTTTTCACACCAAATAATGCTGCAATTCTGCTGAAAAGCCGTGACAGGAAGAATAATGTATTGCATAAACTCAGCCTGAAGTTGATAAAACACGGGAGATTATACGGTGGAATGGCAATTACTGGCGGCATTTCTAGCATTGGGCGCGGTAGTCGGCGTTGCCGCAGGACTATTGGGAATCGGTGGCGGTGGCATTATGGTTCCGGCATTGACCGCACTGTTCGTCGCGCAAGGTTTCGCCCCTGAACACGTTGTACACCTTGCTTTGGGCACATCAATGGCGGCAATTGTTCCGACTTCCATCGCCAGCCTTCGCGCTCATCATGCGAAAGGGGCGGTAATTTGGCGCGTAGTACGGGAAATTACCCCCAGTATTTTGCTGGGTACATTCGCAGCAACCTTTATTGCGGCGTATTTGTCTTCCACAGCACTGGCTATTTTCTTCGCCTGTTTCATGAGTTATATCGCGTTGCAAATGTGGATCGGTTTGAAACCGACCCCGCACCGTGATTTACCGAATATGGCTGGGTTGTCGGTAGCAGGTTTGGTGATTGGTAGTATTTCCGCGCTGGTGGCGATTGGCGGCGGTTCGCTGTCTGTACCGTATATGACGTGGTGTAATGTGAATATCCGTAACGCGATTGCCACTTCCGCCGGAATCGGTTTGCCCATCGCATTAGCAGGCGCGGCAGGTTATATCCTTAACGGCTGGGGGCAAGTAGGTTTGCCTGCGTATACCTTGGGATATGTGTATTGGCCAGCGGTCGTGCTCATTGCCTCAGTAAGTTTTTTTACCACCAAACTTGGCGCACATTGGGCACATACCTTACCTGTTGCTACGCTGAAAAAAGTCTTCGCCGTATTATTAGTTTTACTCAGCGCGAAAATGCTGCATTCGGTATTGTGAGGTAATTAACAACGCGGCTAGAGGCTATTCCTTTAGCCGCAAATGTACTGTTGAAATTCATGCATCAGCAATAACCCGCTGCATACTTTGCATCCACGATGTTTTAAATGCAGCATCACTCGCAAACAGTT
>CAZJDN010000004.1:11539-39285 GCA_964544775.1 uncultured Thiothrix sp. | reverse complement strand
ACCACGCTAAAACCCGCCAGCACGGTGTCGTAAATCATCGCCCCAAGGCGGCGTAGTAACGAAACATTTTGAAGGGTGTTCAAGGTGTTGTGTCCTTAAATTGCAATAGGATCAATTGTGCAAAATCGAGTAATTCATCAAGATGATGTTCAATCACATCGACCATGATTTTTAGGTCAAGTTTGGTGTATTCGTGAACCAAAACATTACGAAAACCCACCATACCTTTCAGATGCTTACTCATGGTCGCGCTGATAATGCCAGTCTCTGCTAACAGTGTAAAAGTGTCACCGCTGTCTTTGGGTAAGCCTAATTTCTGCTGGCGAATGGTAATATTCGCTAAATCAATGCACAACTGTGCCGCACGTTGCAGGTTCACGCTAATCGCATCTTGCTTCATGAAATCGTCGGCAAATGCTTTACCCGAAGGCAGTGCGTAATACTGGCGAATCTGTTGAATACAACGTTCGAGGCTGTCTTTCTTGTTCAATACTGCATCAAACATGGCGGAAACGTCCTGTCTTGATGGCATCGGTGATGATGTCTTTGCGTTCAAATTGCAGTTGATGGTACAGCGAGATGATTAATGCTTCGAATTCGAGCGCGTTACTTTCATCAGCACACCAAATGCGGCGATCTGCGGCAATGATTTCCTTGCGCAACACCGTATTTGCCTGACGTAAATTAATCAAATCGACGTTTGCCACACCCGTAATGCTGGCAAGTTCTTGGGAAAGTGTAATCCACACCCACGTATCCACTTGTTTAGCCGTAGCGGGTGGCAATAACACCGCAATGTCTAAATCACTGTGTGGCGTTTGATAGGCTGTCCCCCACGACCCAAACAAATAAATGGCTTGCGCGTCGGGGTAATGCGTGAGAATGGTTTGGATAATAGGCATTTTTACCTTAGGTCTGGGATGCGTCGCTGGCGTTAGTCGTTGGATTTTCCAAGCCTTCATACAGCATGGCAAGCGTCAACGATAGGTCGAGGCACGGTAAGTTGATGCTGTCTGTTAATTGATCAAATTGCTGCAATTCCCATGCGCCACTTTCGTCACGCACTAACATATCCACTAGGAGTTTGTCTTGCGCAACAATCAGGTAGGCTTGCAAACTCGCAATGGTCTGATATGCCAGCGATTTTTCCAGATAATCTTTACGTACTGTTGAGTTAGAGGAAACTTCGACGATTAGGCAAGGTTTTTCCAGATAGTAATCATCGTCGTTATCATCCTCCGCGCAGCCAACTACTATGTCGGGGTAGTAGTAGCTGTTACGTTTTTGTACCCGAACTTTGACATCGGAAGCGTAAACATTACAGGGAGATTGCCGTGCAGCCATGCCCAAATACATAGCGCAATTCATGGCAATGCGATTGTGTCGTTTGCTTGAACTTGCCATTGCGTAAATTTGCCTATCCACGTATTCGTGGCGGATCGTTGCGTCACGTTCACCCGCGAGGTATTCGGTTTCGGTAATGTAAGGCAATGGTTGCGGTTGGGACATAGGGCTAGCGTCGTGCGAATGGATCGTGATTGGACTATAGCAGATGCGCTTTTCAAACTCTAATCCAGCCAAAATTAGGACGAACGGCAGTTTTGAATGGGATTGATCAAGTTGTTGCGTGGCAAGAACAGCTACACTTTGACAAAGTGTCGAATGAATAACAATCTTCAAAACGAGGGACTACTTATGCGTAAATGGTTAGCCATGAGTTTGCTGCTGCCAGCTTTAGCAATGGCGGATGCCAGTATTCCAACCAAAGACATGAAAGGCGCGGCGGATTTGCCTTACCTCAAACGTTATGACGGCGCGTTTATTGTTGATCAATTGCAAGAAAAATTTGCGGAAATCAGTTTGCCAACAGCGGTGTTAGAAAAGACCGATAAGATGGACAGCCATAATAATTACCTGAGTCTGCCGAAAACCAAGCTGGATTTAGAGGGTAAACTAACCCGCACGATTTACGTTTTACCCACTGATCGCACACCGTTGGAAGTTATCCGTAATTACCAAGAGGAGTTGGCGGCTAAAGGCGGCTCAACTTTGTACGAGTGCAAAGAGGATGAATGCGGCGGCAATGTTACTTACGGCGCGGACAGCGGCGGGAATGAAACCGGGCTGATTCAGATGATTTACCCCGCTGCGAAAATGGTGCAAGCGGCTTTTACTAATGGCAATTGCGCGATTAACAGTTGGCATAGCAATCAACGTTTTGCTGCCATGAAAATGACCACGCCGGATAATACCGAAGTGCATTTGGGGTTGTTGGCATACACGTTAAAAGACAGCAATTACTGCAAAGCCTTGGATGGGCGTACCGTTTTGGTATTAGCGGCGGTGGAAGGCAAACCACGAGAACAACACATGGTAACAGTTGTACCTGCGGATGATATGGGCAAAGGGTTGGGTGCAGATGGGCATATTGCTTTGTACGGTATCTATTTTGATTATGATAAAGATACGTTGAAAGCGGATTCCAAACCGCAATTAGATGAAATTGCCAAGCTGTTGAAATCAAAAACAGATTTAAATGTATTGGTAGTAGGGCACACCGATAATCAAGGTGAATTGGCTTACAACATGGACTTGTCAAAACGCCGTGCTGAATCAGTTGTAAAAGCCCTTACCAAAGACTACGGGATTGAAGCGAAACGTTTAACTGCGCAAGGTGTGGGCATGGCAGCACCCGTTGCGACTAACGACACCGACGATGGCAAAGCCAAAAACCGTCGGGTAGAAATCGTTAAACGCTAATGGGGGGCGAAAAGAGGGGAATTATTTCCCCTCTAAGAAATTCCGCAGCATGTCATGACCGTGTTGGGTCAGGATGGATTCGGGGTGAAATTGCACGCCTTCGACGGGCAGCGTTTTGTGTTTCACGCCCATGATTTCGTCGATCTTGCCATCGGGAGTTTCCGTCCATGCGGTGATTGCCAAGCAATCGGGAATGGTCGCTTGTTCGATCACCAGCGAGTGGTAACGGGTGGCTTCAAACGGGCTGGGTAAGCCGCTGAATACGCCAATACCTTGGTGATGCACCATCGAAGTTTTGCCGTGCATGATTTCTTTGGCACGAATAATGCGCCCACCGAAGGCTTGCCCAATGGATTGATGCCCTAAACACACGCCCAAAATCGGGATTTTTCCGGCAAAACGCAGCAGAGTAGGGATAGAAATACCCGCTTCAGTCGGTGTACACGGTCCCGGCGATAGCACGATTTTATCGGGGGCGATTTCATCAATGGCTTCGACGGGAATTTCGTCATTACGCACCACTTGTACCGTCGCACCCAATTCGCCGAAGTACTGCACAAGGTTATAAGTAAAACTGTCGTAATTATCAATCATTAATAAATTCATACGCTTAACCCCTATTTGTGCTTGCCGTTTAAACCCGATAATGCCGCGCTTGCTGCTTGAATCACAGCACGCCCTTTGTTCATGGTTTCTTTCCATTCAAGGTCGGGAATCGAGTCGTAAACCACGCCAGCACCCGCTTGAATGTGCAATACATCGTCTTTAATCACCGCAGTACGAATCGCAATCGCGGTATCCATATTGCCGTTCCACGCCAAATAACCCACCGCGCCGGAGTAAATGCCGCGTTTGACGGGTTCGAGTTCGTCAATGATTTCCATTGCGCGGATTTTTGGCGCACCGCTTACTGTTCCGGCGGGGAATGTGGCGCGAAGTACGTCCATCGCGTTCAAATTCGGCAGTAATCGCCCCGTTACATTGGAAACAATGTGCATAACGTGCGAATAGCGTTCGACGATCATTTTGTCGGTGAGCTTCACCGAACCAATTTCGCTCACGCGCCCTGCGTCATTGCGCCCCAAATCAATCAGCATTAAATGCTCGGCGATTTCTTTCGGGTCATTGAGTAATTCGGTTTCAAGGTCTTTATCGCGCTGTTCGGTTTCGCCGCGTTTGCGTGTGCCTGCAATCGGGCGCACAGTAATTACGTCGTCTTCCAAACGCACCAGAATTTCCGGCGATGACCCGACAATGTGGAAGTCACCCAAATTCAGGAAATACATGTAGGGTGAAGGGTTGAGGCGGCGTAAAGCGCGGTACAAATCCAACGGCGGGGCGGCAAACGGAATGCTCATGCGTTGCGAGAGCACCACCTGCATAATGTCGCCTGCTTTAATGTATTCTTTAGCCGCGAGTACCGCGTCTTTGAAACCTTGCTCGGTAAAGCCGGACACGAAATCGCTTTCAACAACGTGCGTGGCTTTCGGCGCGGGTTGGTACAGGCGGCGAGCTTCTTGCAGTTGGCGTTCGAGCGCGTCGAGTTTTTGTTGCGCCGCTGGATAGCCACCCGCTTCGGCGTGGACGATCAAATGCATTTCGCCGCGCAAATTGTCGAACACAATCACTTCATCCGACACCATCAGCAGAATGTCGGGCGTGCCAATTGGGTCAGGTTTGTCGCGTCCTTTGCTGAGTTTTTTCTCAATGTAACGGATGGTTTCGTAGCCAAAATAGCCCACTAAACCGCCATTAAAGCGCGGTAAATCGGCAATATCAGGCACTTTGAATTGCTGTTGAAACTCGCTAATCCATGCCAGCGGGTCAGCAACCTCGAAACTTTCCACGCCTTGGAAAGCGCGGTGAATTTCCACCCGCAAACCAAACACCTTAATAATGGTTTGCGCTGGCAAGCCAAGCATGGAGTAACGACCCCATTTTTCGCCGCCTTGGACGGATTCAAACAAGTAGGAATAGGGCGCGTCGGCGAGCTTTAAATACGCACTTAACGGGGTATCAAGGTCAGCCAAAATTGTGCGGCGCACGGGAACGCGGTTATAGCCTTGGGCGATATAGGTAACAAAGGTGTCCTGATTCATGGCATCTTTCCAAACAAAAAGTTCACAAAAACGGAGTTATTGAGCGTGTGGGTCGTGCTCAGGAACGCCATCGCCACTGTTTATTTGGAATAAGCTGTCTCATTGAACATCAGTCTATTGGTGAACTTAGCGGGGATTCTAGCATAGGCTGAATAGGGAGAGGTATGAAAATCCGTACAGGGATTCGGACATATGCTGCTGAGTTCTCTTGCGTTGATTGGATTTAGCTATTGGTACAATACGATAGGCTATATTATTCTGGTCATTAAAGTTTCATGACCGAGCTACTTCAACATTGGTTTATGAATATAACGGGAGAGCAAATGATGAATAAGTTAGTACTAGCAGTTGCCGTTCCAGCCGTATTAGGGGTTGGCTGGTTGGGAGCAACGTGGTGGACAAGTCAGCAAACTGAAGCCTTGGTGCGGCAACAAATTGAACAAGCCAATGTATTGCTGGAAAAACGCCAAGTACAAGGGTTGAAAGAAGAGTTGGTGAGCTACGAGCGTGGCTTATTGGGAGCAAAGGCAGTCATTCGCTTAAAAGTGGATAACCCCTTATTCAGTAAATGGCTGAATAATTTGCAATTCGAGCATGCAATCAAGCATGGTCCGATTATCTTACAAGATGGTTTGCATTTCGCACTGTCAGACTGGCAAAGCCATCTCAATTTAAGTCAGGTAGACGCAGCAACTCGCCAATGGTTAGCAACAGCTTTTGCAGGTAAAGCTCCTTTAGAAGCAAAAACGGTAGTGGGCTTTGACCGTAAAGCGCACTCTGAAGTGCAGTTTAGCCCCTTGGCTTTTGATGATGCTCCTAATGGTCGCCTTAAAGTTGCTAAGGCAAGTATTAGTGCCGACATCGATACTGAAACACAGGCAGGACCTTTCCATGTTCAGCTAGATGGGGTGGAATTTGGCAGAGACTCTCAAACCACTATTCCATTATTCACCGTAAATGGAGAAATGCGTTCAGCGCAAAGTGGGCAAGTTACTTTGCAAGCAAAAGATATAACATTCAACGGGACGGACGATGCAAACAAACAAAAGGTTCAGGTTGATCTCAATGCCAATTTTGATTCCAATGAGGAAGGTGACAGCCTTAATAGCAAGGGTGATTTAACGGTTAATAATATTCGCCTGACAGGGATCAAGAATTTAGACTTTACTCCACAACAATTAACGCTGGAAGGCAATTTGAGTGGATTTAACTTAAAAGGGCTGGAACATATTCAACAGCTTTCGACAGAAACACAAAAAATAATGCAGCAATTGCAACCTGCGGCAACAGGAGAAACAGGTGAAAATGATGTAGACGCTTCAGATAAAGACTTAGAGAAAACAAAACAAGCGCAAGCTGCCTTGCAAAACCTTGCGTTGCAAATGGTCGATGTCTTGTTGGTTGAAGTATTACAGCCGGGTAAATCACACTTAAGTTATGGTTTGAAATTTGTTTCGGATAAAGGGGAGGGAAGTGGATTAGTGGAGGCAAACTACTTAGCCGATGGTGATTTGCAAGCCAAAACCCATGTGCAAGTGAAAAATGCCGATTTATCCGCGCTTGAAGGTTCACCCATTAAAACCCTTAAGCAATTGAATTTGGAGGAAGAAACGGCTGGAATTAATTTACAAGGCATAAAAGCATTGTTAGACATTGGGCGTAAGTTTGATGCGTTACAAAAGCAGGCGGATGCCATTGATGTAGCTGTTGACGAACCGGAAACGGATACTAAGGGTAAAGGCAAAGAGGAAACAGCAGACAAAGTTTCAGCAAGTGAAGCTGCTTTAGCCGCGAATGCAGAAGCACAAACAGCCCTAATCAGTGAGCTGGAAACCACTTTGTTTAGCAAAGTGTTACAACCCAATAAGTCGCGTCTGCATTATGCGTTGAATTTTGCCGTTGACCAAGGTGCAGGTGATGGTACTTTGGATGTAGTTTATACTGGAAATAGCGATAAACCACTGAAATTTGAGGCATTTGAAAACTATACGCCGCAAGATTGGGTGAAGTTGCTGAATACGGCTCTAGCTATTGGTGTGGATAAAGCTGTATTGCCAGAAGAAATGCAACAAATGGCGGGGATACAGGTTGAGCAAAAGCTGCTGACGGAAAAAGACAACCGTTACGCGCTGCAACTAAAATCATTGGTTGATGGGCAGCTTGAGCTAAACGGTGAAAAAATGTCGGTAGATGACCTTCTTACACGACTTTCTCAATAAAAATAGCCCAAGCAAACAGGGGTTGGGGTGGAATAACCCCTGTTCTTTTACACATTATCAGACCTGATTTGACGTAATCCAAGCCAGTAAATCCAACATTGAATCTATCACAGCATCCGGCTCATAGTTACGAATATCTTCGCCGTGATTATAGCCGTATGTCACGCAAATTACGGGAACACCCGCCGCACGCGCTGCTTTTACGTCTGATTTAGAGTCACCAACCATAAGCACATTGGCAGGGTTTACGCCTACTTGTTCCGCAGCATACAGTAACGGTAATGGGTGCGGTTTTTTCTCTGGCAAGGTATCGCCGCTGACAATAATGTTAAAATAATCGTGAATACCCAAGGTTTTTAACAACGGGTGGGTGAATTGTTCTGCTTTATTGGTAACGCAGCCAAGGATTAAATCATTTCTACCGTGTAAAGCATCCAGCGTTGCTTTTACCCCCGCGTATAATTGGCTGTGTTTCGCGTGATTGTCGCCGTAAAGCTGCATGAAAATCGGCAACGCCTGCGCTAACAAGGCGGCATCGGGTTGACCGTTAAGGTCGTTGCTCAGTGCGCGTTCGACCAAACGTTGCATACCATTGCCGACCCATTGGCGGACTGCGGCTTCACCGCGCACGGGCAAACCAACTTGCTGCATTGCGCCATCGACGCAGTAAGCAAGATCGGGAACGCTGTCAACCAACGTTCCATCCAAATCAAATAAAATTAACTGTGGGGTAAACATGGGTTAAACCTTTGCGGCGGCTAATTGCGCACGGAAATCCGCCAAAATGCTGTTGTAATGTTGAGGGTCTGCGTGATTGACCGCGTTAAAAATGGCAGAACCTGCGACGAATGTATCTGCCCCTGCGGCTTTAATTTCCGCGATATTGCTAACTTTAACCCCACCGTCAATTTCCAACCGAATGTCCAAACCGGAATCATCAATCAGTTTGCGAGCTTGGCGCAATTTGTTCAATGTAGCGGGAATAAAACTTTGCCCACCAAAGCCGGGGTTGACTGACATGAGTAAGATCATATCGACTTTATCCATGACGTATTCCAGCACGGATAAGGGCGTGGCAGGGTTGAAAACTAAACCTGCTTTACAGCCACAATCGCGGATCAATTGCAGTGAACGGTCAACGTGTTCGGAGGCTTCGGGGTGGAAGGTAATGTAGGTTGCGCCTGCTTTAGCGAAGTCAGGAATAATGTGATCCACGGGCTTAACCATTAAATGCACATCAATTGGTGCAGTTACTCCGTATTTACGTAAGGCTTCACACACCAACGGGCCAATCGTGAGGTTGGGAACGTAGTGATTGTCCATGACATCGAAATGCACAATATCCGCCCCAGAAGCGAGTACATTGGCGACTTCTTCACCCAAACGTGCGAAATCAGCCGATAAAATGGAAGGGGCGATGAAATCAGCTTGCCGCGCCATAAGTTGTTCCTCAAATCTGTGGTGTTTAACAAGGTTCACCACTGTACCGGAAAGGCTGAGGTAATGCAGCCCTTCCGGCTGAGATAGCTTTACAGCGTGGAGTAAGAGATACCAACGGAGTATAAATCCGCATCCGTTTCATACGCAGAATCCGCGCCAACGTTAAAGACGTGTTCCCATTCGCTGCGTAAGTGCAGGTTTTCATTCAAGCGGTATTGCGCCCCAACACCGAGTAAAGGGCTAGTGCCATCCGCTTGGCTGTTGGTGGTGTTAGTGCCAACGGTCTGGGTGGTATTGCGTTCCCATTTCATCAGCCCCGCTTTACCGAAGGCTTCGATTTCCGGTGTGGTGGGTAAATAACCGACTCCGCTGACACTAATGCCACTCAGGGTATTATTCATGCTGGCGGCAGACCCGTTGCTTACCCCGCTTTTACGGGTTGTGCCCAGTTTGTTGTAAGCCACTTCCGCGCCGAACATGGGGTTAAAGCGTGCGCCCCCGAAAACTTTTCCTGCTACGTCTTTGTCATCGCACGAACCCGTGAAAAACGGGTCGTTACAGGAATCACCTTGTTGGCTTTGCCCGATACTTGCCCCCGCGTAGAGCTTTGTGCCTTGCATGAAATCCGGTGTGCCAAGGTAGCTTTCAGCGTAGGCACTGCCTGTCAGGAGTAATAATAGCCATGCGCTTTTCATACGCGGTATTCCTTACAAACTGGAGAAAACAGCACCAACACTCAACAAACTGGGGTTTGTTTTGTTTTTGTCTTTACCGATGCTGAAACCTTGTTCGTATTCACCCCGCACGGCAACGTTGTCGGTAACTTTATATTGCGCCCCAACCCCGGCAATACCACCGAAACCGCTGCGGGAAGAGCTTTGCGAGTAGTTCAAATCGGATTCAGGGTCTTCTGTTTCCGATTGTGTGTATTTATTGTCTTGATTCCAGCGAATAACACCTGCTTTGGCGAAAACTTCCGTTTGTGGGGCAACAGGCATGAATGCAACACCTGCCGCGTAAAGCCCTGTGACATCGCTATTGGCTGAAGTATCCCCAATATCGTTGCCGCGTGTGGAAAGTAAATCGCCCGAACTGCTGCTTTTACCAAAATTGATGTAACCGCCTTCTACTCCCAATGTTGGCAGTGAACCGGGTTCGGTATCCGGTGTTAGGCGTGCCCCTGCAAAGACTTTGTAGCCCGTGTCTTTATCGGAGCAAGATTTGGAATTATCAAGGGTGCAGGATGCGTCTTGCGAGGCAGAGCCAATGCTACCACCGCCGTAGAATTCCATATTGGATGGAACGCCGTAGCCTTCTAAGCCATTGCCGCCTGCTTCTGCAATATTTGTCAATAGCATGACACCTGCTACTACACAGGAAAATTGTGTTTTCATACAAGCCCCCAATCAACTCCTGTGAAGGAGTTATGCTGTCATTATTATAAAGAAGAGAATGTTACCCCAACGCTCATCAGGTCGATGTCGTTGGCGTGTTGCCCTGTGCCGACGTTTTTAAAGCGTTCCCATTCCGCCCGAACGCCCATATTGTCACCAAGATCATAGTTTGCACCTGCACCAACTACGACATCATTCGCGGATGTTTTCGTTGAGCCTGTACTGTCTGTGTAAGTGTTATTCCAGCGTGCAACCCCTGCTTTACCAAATAGCTCGATTTGTTCATTCATGGGGAGTGTTGCTAAACCCGTCAACGTAACCGCACGGCTTTTTTGCGAGACGCTGCCGTTACTATCTTGCTCATTGGTTTCACCGAGATTGGCATAGCCCAATTCAACCAGTAGGTTGTCACTGGCACGAATACCAGAATACAGTTTCCAGCTTTTACCGCCCCCTGATGCACTGCCCACACTGCCGCCAATGTAGTTGTCAGCTTTAGCTGAGCCGTTAGAGGTAATAGGGGTAAAGGGTTTTGAGGGCGTATTGTCTGCCGCATACGCATTGGTAAGCAAACCAAACATAGCGAGCACACTGGAAGTAATAGAGAACGCAGTTTTCATAAAGCCCCTAATTATTAATTGTTATATGGGTCTAATTGATTACACCTGATGATATAGGGATGCAAGGGGGCTGTAAATGTAAGGGGAGGGTTTTGTGATACCATCCGACGGGCGGTAAAAGACTGGTTTGTAAGCCTTTTACCGCCGATGAGGGCAATGTTATTTTTTTAAGCTAGCTGCGCGTTCGGGGAAATTTAATTCCAATACCCGTAAGCTGTCGGCGGCAAGGTCTGGTTTGCCGAGCTTTTCTGCGGCTTTGACTTTGATAACTAAGGCATCAATGACGGCTGGTGAGCCTTCGTAATGTTTAATCGCGTATTCTGCTCGATTAAATGCAGCTAACCACGCGCCACGCATCATGTAGTAGTTTGCTACATTGATTTCTGCTTGCGCCAAACTGTTACGCAAGTGTTGCAAACGCTCTTGCGCGTCTGGGGCGTATTTGCTGCTAGGGTAGCGGGTAACAACGTGCGAGAAATCTTGGAAGGCTTCTTTTTGCCGTACTGTATCGAGGTCGGCGATGCTACGAGGGAAAACTTTATCCATGAAGCTGCTGCCACGGTTAAAGTTGACTAACCCACGTAAATACAGGGCGTAATCAGCATTTTCACTGCTAGGATTCATGCGCAAGAAACGATCAATTTCATCCAGCGCGGAATCAGCTTCATCGTTTTTGTAGTAGGCATAGGCTTTTTCTAACTGTGCTTGTTGGGCAAAACGACCCAGCGGATAACGTGCTTCCAGTGCTTCGTACAAGGTTACGGCACGCTCATAATCGCCCGCAGTCATGGACTCTTTCGCTGTTTCGTAAATCTTGTTAGCCGACCAGCCCTCAGTAGGATCTTTCTCTGTTTGGGAGAAAACCGAACAACCGCCCATACAGCTAGCGAGTGCTAATACGCTTGCCAGATAAATTCCGGCGGTGGATTTTTTTGTGGTTATCGACATTTGCTTAACATCACATGATGATAGAATTGAGTTTGAAGTATAGCGTATTTAACCGGATTAAGAATGCCTCTAAACCAACAGTTCGTCAGTAAAGTCCCACCCGACATGGATGGGCAGCGTCTCGATCAGGTCGTTGCCAATCTATACCCGCAATATTCCCGCAGCCAGCTCCAGAAATGGATCAAGGGCGGTTTCGTCCGGGTGGATGATAAAACCCTAAAACCCAAGGATCGCTTAATCGGCGGTGAGGTGATCATAATCAATGCGGTACTCGAACCGCAAACAGAATTCGATGCGGAGGAAATTCCACTTAACATCATCTATGAAGATGATTCCATTATCATCCTCAATAAACCAGCGGGTTTAGTGGTTCACCCCGCAGCGGGGAATTGGTCGGGAACATTGGTTAATGCGTTGTTGCATTACAGTCCAGCGTTGGAAATGTTGCCGCGTGCGGGGATTGTTCACCGTTTGGACAAAGACACTACCGGACTCATGGTCGTAGCCAAAACGTTGGAAGCACATACTGCCTTGGTTGCGGCGTTACAAGCGCGTGATGTTAGCCGCGAATACCTTGCGTTAGTTCATGCTAACGTGGTGGCGGGGGCAACCATTGAAGCCAATATTGGGCGGCATCCAGTAGACCGTAAGCGGCAAGCGGTAACAGATGGCGGTAAGGAAGCCATTACCCATTATCGGGTGGAAGAGCGTTTTGCCCACCATACGTTATTGCGCGTTGCATTAGAAACCGGGCGTACCCATCAAATTCGGGTGCATTTAAGTTGGAAGCACATGCCGATTGTGGGCGATCAGGTTTATGGAGGACGACCACGCATTCCCGCAGGTATGACAGAAACCGAACGCAGTGCAATCCAGCATTTTCCGCGTCAGGCTTTACATGCAACTCGTTTGGGGTTGATTCACCCCGCGACGGGGGAAGCACTGCATTGGGAAGTGCCTGTGCCAGAAGACATGGCAGAGCTTTTAGCAACGTTACGCGGTGTAAGGTTGGGGGCATAAAGGAAACATAGTACGATTATCGCCTCCGTGTCGTTTATTGGCGGGGAGGCTGCTACACTCATTCACACCACAATCGCAAAATAATAATGGATGTATTCGTGTATGGCGACAGCAGAAGCAGCGTATGCCGATCGGCATTTTATCCCCTTAACTGAGAGCAAAGCGCGTGAATGGATTGCGGCTTTACCTTTAGCGGATACGGGGGAAACGACCAAGCGCGTATTCCACGGTTTGGTGGATTTAAACCGCCGTGCCGTGCCACCGCAGACACGCATTGCGATTAGCGAGGCATTGATCCCTGCGGTAAATGTTGCACTGGAAAACTTGCAACGCCACTTAGCCGCCCGTGCTTTCCCTTTGAGTCAAAAAAGCCAGAAGATTTTCGAGTTAACCCAATCCTTGATGTTGGAGTTTGCAGGTTCGTGGCAGGTGGCAACGCTGGATATTTTGACGCGCAAAGAAGGGACGAAAAAGCAACTGCAACAGTCGATTTACTATGCAATGGATTACATGGGGCGTGTATCGTTATTGACCTACACAGTGTATGTGCGTACCCGTGAAACCTTGTGGCATGACATTCATCACCTGTATTTACTCGCGGTTGAAAACGGCATTGATCAACTGCGGGTCAAGGATGCTAACCCACACGCACCAACGATTGAAGCTCGTTACATCCAAATGAATTTGCTGGCTTTGGCGAAACCGTACAGCCTGCGCCAAGGTGAAATTGAGCGCGTAATGCACTATTTTACCACGCATTCGTTGCTCGTTACCCTGACTGCGGATGGGCTGGATGAAGTAGGGGGGAATGTACACGCGGCAATGTTAAACAGCGACGAACCCGCCGTTTTAATGCCTGCTAGCGATTTACCGCATTCGCCGACGGTGCGCGTCTTGAACTTGAAAGCCTTGCTCGCGGAAATAGATGCTGATATTCGTCGCCTTGATAAAGCGGGTGCGTCGGTATTGGCGATGCAAGCGGGGTTGAGCCGCAATCTTGCTAAACGGGTAATGTACCACTTAACGGCGGTGCGCAATCGCAGCTTTAACCGTTTCCCGAAAAAGGAAAAAGTAGGTATGGTGACGCGCATGAATGACGTGTTAGCCGTGGTGCGTGAAATGCAAAAGCCGGAAGCGGCGGTAGATACAGCAGAAGAAGACATGCTGTTTAACGTGTTCGTTTCCGGTGATTACGGGTCGGAAGAGGATGTACGCAAAGCCGTTATGGCGAATGCCGAAGAGCAAGTCGGAGCGCGTATTCAAACGTGGCGTGTATTGAATAGTAGCGTGGGTGGCTACGGTTTGTGTTGGGACGGTAAGGAAGAATCGGGGGTACGTGTTGGTGAAATTGTTGCCATGCGTGACCTGACCAACGACAGCTCGGTCTGGATGATTGGGGTTATCAAATGGATGGAAAGTACCCGCGTAACAGGTTTGTGTTGTGGGGTGGAATTGCTCTCAACCAAGGCAATGGTATTAACCGTCAAGGAAGTGACGAACCGTACCGTGCGGCAGAAATTGCCTGTTGATGGCTTGATGTTACCGAGTATTCAAGGCGTGCGCCCTGACCCTGCATTGGTTTTACCTGCGTATATTTTCCAACCGGGAGATGAGGTCAGTTTGGAATTTGCGGAACGCCACGAACGGGTACGTCTAACGCAGTTGGATGAGTGTTTGGGGGCGTTTGCGTACTTCCGTTTTGTGACTTTGGTGGAAAAAGTCAGTGAGGAAGATGAGGATGATTTCACCGCTTTGTGGCAATCCCTCTAGGGCTTAAGCAGTTTGTCAACCACTAACACTCGATAATCGGTCTTTATGTAGGTTTGTCCCAGCGGGGTGCGTATCTTCTGTAGGTATGAAAAAGCAGAAGATACATTGTGTGATTATTGATCGTGATGCGGAAATTACCGCTTCCTTGGAAGCAGCGTTGCATTCGGCGGACGCAGCACAAGAGTTGGAGCGTATCGCGTCTATGCAACAGCTTGTTCCGGCATTGTCTGAACGTAAGCCACACTTGTTATTTTGCCCACAATTACGTGCCGAAGGGGCAAGTGCATTACTGGAAAACTTACAACGTCATTCTCCTGATACTTTATTGGTGCAAATTTCACGCACGGATTGGCAAGGTCTGACGACTTGGCTATCAGGCGTGGAATCTTGTACCTTGCCCATTGGTGATGTCGATTATTTCGCCCAATACATTGATTTTCTGCTGCGTTATGCCCGAATGAAACACGAATTCCGGCAGTGTAAGCAATTGCTTAGCGTTGCCGAGTTGCGCTGCCATTGGTTGGTGGATTATTCGTGGGAAGCCATTGCTTACGTTGCGCAGGGTACTCACCTGTACGCTAACCACGCTTACATTTCCTTGTTTGGGTTTGAATCGGTGACAGCATTGCGTGCGACACCCGTGTCACAGTTGGTCGACCATGACGAGCGACACATGTTTGAAGCCCTAGGGCGTGCGGCGGATGTGGGAAATCGCCCCTCTAACCGTTTACTGACGACCTTACGTACTTTGACGGGGGAAATTATCCGTGCGGAAATCCGCTTTATCCCCGCAGTTTTGAAAGGCAAACGTTGTTACCAGTTGCATGTGCGTCCTTTAGAACGGGTGAGTCGCAGCAATGCCGCCCAACGTGAAAGGATTGAAAGCCCGTGGGATAAAGTGCATACCCCAGCCGATACACAACCGCCTGCCGTAACGTTAGCTGTGCCACGCCCCGCGCCGGAAGCTCCCAAACCCCATTTACCTGTGCTAGCAGGAATGCAGGAAGTCTTTGTGGCTGCCATGCGTCTGCGCGAAAGTCAGCCCCCGTTGTATTTTGCTGAACCCGTTTTCCAACCCCAAACAGGTCGGCGTTATAGTTATGGCGCGTTAATTCGGCGGGTGTACGATTCTGCCGCACGTTTTCGCTTGGATTATTGGAATCTGGGGCAAACCATTTTGCATTTGTCAGCCCGTAAAGCTGATGCGTCCAATTATCTGGTTTTTGTGTCTGTCGGTGAATGGATTTTTGATAATGAAGGTTGGCGTAAGCGGTTCTTAGCATTATTGGCTGCTGCACCTCGCATTACACGGCGTATTGTCTTAGCTGTGCAGTATCAAGATTGCATTAGTGATGTGCGTCAATTGAGTAAGGTGAACAAGTTATTGCGTGCATCCGGTGTGCATTTTGCTGTGGATAATGTGTTGGATGATGCCCGAATGTTGAAATTTATTCAGGCATTAAAACCCGTGTTTGTGCGTTTAGCCCCAGAATTAGCGGCGAATGTGGCATTGGATACGGAAGAGGCACGTTATTTACACAAATTAACGCACCAACTCAGTGAAATAGGTAGCCGTGTCATTGTAAAAGGTGTCAATGATGTGGCAACACTGAATCTGGTTTGCGCTACCTCTGCGGCGTATTTGCAGGGGCAAATTGTTAGACATGATTAAAATGATAATAGTGAGTGTTTATGTCCACCAACGTTTTGCCATTCAGGGTTGCGTTTGTTGTCGATAGTGAGTACCTAGCGGCTTGGCAGTATTGGATGTTGGAACGCTTGCTGGCGATACCACCCGTTAGTTTAGTGGCAGTAATTTTCCAACAAGCTGCACCACTAACGTGGCGGGAGCGTGTTGTACGCGCTTTGTTTATGACGGTGTGCCGTTTTGATAGCTGGTTGTTTCGTTGCCCATTGCGGGCGCGAGCATTACGCAGTTGCTTACCGTTATTAGGTGATGTGACATTGTGTGATGTTGGCAGTGTGCGTTACGTGCAATTGCTTGCTACACAGTCCGTTGATTTGGTGATTGATTTTACGGGGGAAAAGCCATCGTCTGAGATGGTTGCATGGGCTAAGCAGGGTGTATGGCGGTATTTCTATAACGCGGCGGGAAGTCCCGCACCGTTTGTAATGGGGTTACACGAATACGCTCACCGACAGGATGAAATGCTGGCTGGAGTGGAATGTTTTGTTGCAGGTGAAACAAAAGCGCGATGTTTATTTCAGGCTAACAGTGGCGTTGATCATATTTCACTTAGCCGCAGCCTTGAGCGTGCTTTATGGAAAATGGCGGATTTTATCCCGCAGCGTGTACAAGCACTTATGCAACATGGCGAGGGCGTATTGCAACCCCTTACGCGCCATGAAGCGGCATTTGCAGTAACTGGATTGACTGGGTTGGGAATGCTACGGCGTTACCCTGCATTATTGTTGCGTAAGTTGTATACGGTATTGTTTCGTCAGGAACAGTGGGTTTTATTGTTAGGGAAGCGTGACTGTGTGCGTGATGGACAGTTGGCGGTTTCTCAATTGCGTAAAATAATGCCTCCTCGTGATCGTTTTTGGGCTGACCCGTTTTTGGTGCAACATGCGGGGGCTGAATACCTCTTCTTTGAAGAGTTCGTTTATGCGCAAGGCATTGGGCATTTAAGTTGTGTGCGCTTGTATGCAGATGGTCGGTATGATGCGCCTGTAACGGTGTTGGAACGCCCTTATCACTTGTCTTACCCGTTTGTTTTCCAATGGCAGGGAGAATATTACCTGCTGCCAGAAACAGCAGCGAACCGTTGTATTGAACTTTACCGCTGTGTGGAATTTCCCCATCGGTGGGTATTTGTGCAAACGCTAATGCAGGATGTGGAAGCCTATGATGCAACCTTGTGCGAGTATGATGGGCGTTGGTGGTTATTTGTCAGTTTACGCCACCATGCTGCGTGTTCGCCGAATGAGGCTTTGTACCTGTTTTACGCCGATTCGCCATTGAGTACGGATTGGAAAGCACACCCGCAAAATCCAGTCGTAGCCTCTGCTACCCATGCACGCCCCGCAGGGGCTATTTTCGCCGAAAAAGGGCAGTGGTATCGCCCGTCACAACATTGTGCGGGGTGGTATGGACGAGGCTTGAATCTTAACCGTATCAAACGGTTAGATACACAGTGTTATCAAGAAGAATGCATTAGCCAAGTCGTACCTGATGGTGCGTTCGATATGCAGGGCATACACACATTGGGGTTAAGTGAGACAACGGTTGTGGCAGACGCACTGCATATTCATCGCCGTTTTGGCAACCTAGAGCGTTATTTGATGAGATTAGGTTATGCGTAAAAAGATTGCCCTCATTATTTATTCATTGGGAATGGGAGGGGCGGAAAAAGTCGTTTCCGATTTATCTTTCCAGTTTGCGCGGCAACACGATGTTACCCTGATTTTATTTGATACCAGCCGTATGCATTACCCGTATGCAGGTGAATTAATTGATATTAATTGCCCGTCTAAAGAAGGTTTTTTACCACGCGCTTTTAATTTTTTAACACGAGCGCGAATACTGGCAAATATTTTTCGGCAGCGGCAATTTGATACCATTATTGGGGTGATGGAACATGCAAGTTTCCCCGCAATTTTAGCCAGTAAAAAAACCATTGCGGCAAATCATTGCAACCCAGCACGAAATTTTTCCCGCTTTGATTGGTTATTTGCGAAATGGCTTTACCCGCGTGCCAAAAAAGTGATTGCTGTTTCTAAAGAAGGAATGCGTATTTTTCAGGAAACGGTAGGGTTAAAAAATTTGGGATATTTGTATAATCCCGTTAATTTAAAACGTATTCATGCTTTAGCGCAAGAACATCCTGCGATTCAATTGCGTGATAAATACATTGTTGCAGCAGGTCGCCTTAGCCCAGAAAAAGATTTTGCGAATCTAATTCAGGCTTATGCGCAATCACAAACACGTTATACACACCAGTTGCTTATTTTAGGTGAAGGTAGCGAGCGCACAGCATTAGAACAACAAGTAAAACAATTAGGCTTGGGGCAGCAAGTACGTTTACCCGGATTTATGCCAAATCCATACCCGTATATTGCGGGGGCGGAATGTTTGGTGCTTTCCAGCCAGCATGAAGGATTTCCTGTTATTTTAATCGAGGCGTTGGGATTGGGGAAACCTGTGATTGCAACCGATTGTGAAACAGGGCCGCGTGAAATTATTTGTCAGGGGGAAAATGGCTTATTAGTTCCGGTGGCGGATGCCGCAGCACTAGCGAGTGCGCTTGACCAAGTGTGTTTGGATGAGGCATTACGTAGCTATTTTCAACAACATGCTGCCCATTCGGTAGCGCATCTGGACATTGAACAGGTGGCAGCACAATGGTTAGCGATTTAACCCGTCTCGTTGGATTAGTTTTTTACGTGTTGCTGTTAACGGGTTGCATGAAACCTGTCTCAGAGGGTTTACAAGTCAAAGCCATCGGTAATATGGAACGTTTCGCGCCATTTGAAACGGTAACAGGGAAAAATCAGGTAACTATTTTTGCGGCTCATAATGAATATGAAGGTTTTCAGTTGGTCATTACGGCGGGTAAATTGGGGGCGCAAGATATTAATATTCATTTTTCTGCTCTAACTAATGATGCAGGGGAAAGTTTAGATCAAATCCAAATCTTTCGTGAACGTTATGTGCAAGTAACAAAATCTAGCCCCTATTCGCCTTATTCACCTCGCGCATGGGCAGATATTTTATTGCCTGTCATGGCGAATGTGCCTGCTGGTATATCGGCAAATAATCGGGCTTTCCCACAACAATTAAGTGCAGGTGAAAATCTGCCTGTATGGATTGATGTCTATGTACCGAAAATAGCAAAGTCAGGTGTTTATTCCGGTACAATAACGGTTACTTCTGCAAATGAAACCGTGCAGGAATTACCTGTAACATTAACGGTATGGGATTTTGTTTTGCCGACACGTTCACCGTTATATACCGTTTTTGGTACAAACGGCTTTCGTGTAGCAGAAGAATATCAATTTGAGCGTACAGGCGATAATGCAGCAGATAATAAGATTATTCGTGCCTATAATGACTTTTTGTTAGCCCATTATTTGTCACCAGAAAGTTATTGGGATGCAATACCTTTACCTGATGCAAATGGGCATCCCGATTTTTCGCGCTATTTTGCAGGTTTGGGCACGGTAACGGAAAATATGCAGCATTATATGCAGGATAAACATGCCACCGTTTATACCTATGCCTTTGCGGATGATATTCCCTTACCTGACCCGTTAGGGCGGGATGCGCTATTGGCAAAGACTTTTATGCAAGACTATGCGCAATGGTGTCAAAACTTGGCAGGCAATGCGCGTTGCTATACGAATCCCTCTTTTTTGGATGAACCCAGTACGGCGCAAGATTACCAGCGTGTGCGTGAATGGGGGGCATTTTTCCACAGTATTCCGTTGGAAAATGGGCAAAGTATCGCATTTCAAGTGACAGAGCCGCCGTTGAATGAGGATAGAGCAACAGGTAATTTATTCGGGGCGGTGGATGTGTGGGTTCCACGTTTTTATGATGTTTGGCAAGATATTGATTACCTTGGTAGAAATGTAATTAAACAGCGTTTGCAGCGAGGTGAAGCCGTTTGGGCATATACCGCTTTAACTCCTGAATTTGAAGATTATCGGCGTATTCACCCGACAGCCGATGCATTACGGGGCAATTACCCGCCCGTTTGGCAATTAGATTACCCTGCCATGAATTATCGAATTCCCACTTGGTTATTTCATCATTATGGTATTACTGGGTTAGTTTATTGGGAAACATTAGCCAGCGATAAAAGAAGCCATGTATGGCAAAATGCAGCCAGTTTTTTTGCACAAGATAACACAGTTTTCAATGGTGACGGCTCATTAACCTATGCGGGGAAGGCTGCCAATATTGGTTTTGATATTCCTGTACCTTCTTTGCGTTTAAAGTGGATTCGTGAATCTATTGAAGATTACATGTACATTGATTTGCTATTAAAAGCAGGGGAAAAAGATTTTGTGCAAACGCAAGTAAGTCGTTTGGCTCGTAATTTTGGGGATTGGGAAAATAATCCTGAATTATTAATGCAAATACGCCAAGCAATGGGGGAGCGTCTCAGTCAATTACAACAAAAAAAGGCGATGGGAAATGCAAGTCGTTAAATACTTCGCTACGTTTGCTGTTATGTTGCTGCTACTTTCATTACCTGTTGATGGTGTGGAAGATTTAATTCAGATTGCAGGCATGACACTAATGAAGTTTTCCGGCTATATGGTGGTTGGTTTTAGCTTGCTACGTTTAATTGGCGGTGAACGCATAAAGCTATTACCTGATTTTCACATCGCTGTTTTATTGGCTATTGTGTGGATTATCCTGTCATATACGTGGACTGAAATGCCTGCACCTTATGGTGATGGTGAAGATGATCCGCGCGTATTGAAAGTGAATTTGTATATTTTAGTGTTGGTTTTACTCATTTTTCAATTTGCTGATACCGTGCGGGATATGGAAAAACTTTACGTACCGTTAGTTTTAGGTGCGTTTTGGTTAATTTATTACATGCTGCGCGATTATCATGTCACAACCAATATGATTCGTTATGAAATAGAGGGCGTGGATGGTAATGAGGCTGGAGTCCGTTTGGCAATGATGATGCCAATGGCTATTTTCTTACTTATTTACTCACGTTTTTTATTGTGGCGTTTGTTGGGCTTGGTTTATTTACCGATTGCAATGTATACCATTCTTATTACAGGGTCGCGCACAGGTTCAATTTGTATGGTAATTGGTTGTGCAGGTTTGGTTACACTATTAAAATATACTGACGTTATTGGGCGTGTGATTGGTGTAATCATTGCGGTATTGGTTTTCGCCATTACTATTAGTGCAATTCCACAAAAAACATTGGAGCGGGTTTTATCTACTGGGCATGAGGTATCTTCTGGGACATTAAATTCACGCACTGATATTTGGCGTAACGCTTATGATGAATGGAAAACAAGCCCCGTTTACGGGCATGGTTTAGACTCTTTTAAACGTATTTTAAATAAGCATAATGTTTCTTATATTGGGCACAACAGTTACATAACGTTGAGTGTTGAACAAGGTTTGGTAGGAGTACTGTTATATTTATCCATGATCGTGATTGCGTTTATTTATGTTTGGCAATCACCACAAAATTTCACCGATAAAATACTATTGTATTCAGTCTTGTTAATAACGGTAGTTGGGCAAATGTCATTGGATTTACAAGATCGTTTGTATATTTGGTTGGCTTTTGCTTTGGTGACACTTCATGCTTACACCACTAATTTTGTTGAAGTAGAAACCATTATCGCAAGGAGTGCAGTGAATGCGAACAGTGCTTGATTATCGTCGAGACATTGATGGCTTACGCGCGATTTCGATTCTCTTTGTATTAGGGTTTCATTTTTTTTCTCGTTATTTATCCGGCGGCTTTATCGGTGTTGATGTTTTTTTTGTTATATCCGGTTTTTTAATTTCTACTATTATTTTTCATGAGTTAGAAAATGGTACTTTTAGCTATGTAACATTCTACTCCAGACGTATTAGACGTATATTCCCTGCATTATTACTGATGCTGATAGTGGTCTACGCATTGGGTTGGTTTGTATTGTTATCTAATGAGTTCAAACAGTTAGGTAAGCATATCACAGGTGGGATCAGCTTTATGGCTAATCTAATCTTGTGGTCAGAAGATGGTTATTTTGGGCAATCCTCACAATTGAAGCCGCTTTTACATTTATGGTCATTAGGGGTTGAAGAGCAGTTTTATTTGTTCTGGCCTATTTTGCTAGGTCTATTTTGGCGTTACCGTTTAGGGTTTATACTGGCAATCATGGCGGTTTTGTGCTTATCTTTTATTGTTAATCTGTATGGTATTCGTGATTTATCTTCTGCTTCTTTATTTTACTTGCCTGTAACTCGCGTATGGGAGCTAATGCTGGGTGGTCTCCTTGCATACGGGTTCTTGCATAAAGGGAGTTATTTTGAAAGCAAACAATATTACGTTGAGTTACGTGCATGGTTAGGTTTATTGCTATTATTGATAAGTTTACTATTCATTAATGAGCAATGCATTTTCCCCGGTTTTTGGGCATTGCTACCAGTCACAGGGGCATTATTATTACTTTCAACCCCAACTGCTTGGTTAAATCGGCATGTTCTTAGTATAAAAGGTTTGGTTTACATTGGCTTAATAAGTTACCCATTATATATTTGGCATTGGATATTTATTGCCTATGCAAATGTTTTTGCAATCAATACATTAATGGTGAAAGCGTTAAGTTTTACAAATACTTTTATTTTAGCCGTAATAACTTATGAGTTTTTTGAAAAACCCATAAGACGAGCAGGAAATAAAACTGTTTTACTATTATTGTTGTTGGCGAGTATTATTTGGGGCTTGGGTTTATTGACTTTCTTAGGAAAGATAGCGCCACGTAATGACTCACCTGAATTGGAAAAAATAGTTCAAGCCTTGGATGATCATGCGGGTAGTGAAACATTGGAAACAATAGTTATTAATGGAGCAGCCTTACAAGCGGTAAAAGGCAATGGTGGCAAGGTCTTATTTTGGGGTGATTCTTTTATGGAGCAATACATCCCACGCATAGCCAGTTTAGTCAGACAACAGCCCTCACAGTTTAAAACAGCCGTTTTTGCAACGATTGGAGCTTGTCCACCCTTGCCTAACGTTTATAAGACAACGCATAAGTCATGTAGCATTGAATACAAAAATGCTGTTATTAACTATGCTCTTTCTTCTGAAATAGACACTGTTGTTATTGCAGCGCGTTGGCAAGGGTATTTTGCTGAACAAGAAGAAAATATAATAAATAATAGCGGCTATTATTATTTGCAAGGTGATCAGCACTATTTCTTGCATGAGAACGGGCAAGAAGCTGCATGGCAAGCATTAAAAAAATTATTGCTACAATTAACCGAGCACAAGAGAGTTTATTTATTGTTAGAAAATCCCGGTGGAATGGCATTTAGCCCTAAGTCTTTATTCGAGGGAACGCGCTTTTCAGGGCTTACAGTTAAGAAAACGCCAGCACCAGTTGCTTATGTGGATGCTAATCCAACGTTGCGCGAAAAATTACTGGTACTTGCGCAACAAACGCAGGTTCAGATTATTGATCCAGCAGATTACCTTTGCCATGCAGGGAAATGCCCTATCGTCATGGCAGATGGTACGCCTATCTACATGGATGATGCGAGTCATTTGCAAGCGTCGTATGTTAAAGCACATATAAACTTCCTTGATTTCATAATGAAAAATGAATAACGGAGTCACAATGAAAAAAATAGCGATAGTTATTGCTGAACTTGCATCAGGGGGAGGTGCTGAAAAAGTAGCAGCAGATTTAGCTAATGAATTTAGTGCGAGACAGTATGATGTGGCAATTATTACTTTTGCCAATTTAGAACCGCATGAAATACGTTACGTAGTTAATGCTCGTTTTATTGATTTAGCTATTCCTGAACGGCAAGGTAATCTTTTCTTTCAAGTGGGATTAATGCTAAAACGTGCGTGGCATTTTCGACGGGTTTTTAAAAAAGAAGGCTTTGATCATATCTTTTCTTTTTTGGAAGCGGCTAATGCACCTTGTGCAATTGCGAGTCGTAAGGCAGTAGTATCCATTCACAGCAATCCGGCACGAATGACACGCAATGAATGGCGGTTATTCCAATGGGTTTACCCACGTGCCAAAAGTGTTATCGCTGTTTCTAAACAGATGCAAGCCTTGCTAGAAAAAAAAGCAGGATTAAGAAATGTTAACTGTATTTACAATCCTGTTAATGTAGCTGTGATTCAAGAAAAGTCACATGAGCCAATTGCCTTTGATGGCGATTTTATTTTGGCAGTTGGACGTTTAGAAGAGCCAAAACGTTTTGATCGTTTAATTGAAGCATTTGCCAAAACTAAGGCAAGTCAAATATGTAAATTATTCATTGTTGGTAGTGGCAGTTGGCAATCGCGCTTAGAAAACTCTATTCAAACACTAGGCTTAAGTGAAAAAGTAAAATTATTGGGATTTGATGATAACCCGTATAAATACATGGCACGAGCTAAGTTTTTAGTGATGAGTAGTATGTATGAAGGTTATCCTTTGGTATTGATTGAAGCCTTATCACTGGGTTGCCCTTTAATTGCTACCGATTGCCTGACAGGACCGCGAGAGATTATACAACAAGGAAAAAATGGTTTATTAGTTGAAAATGGTAACATTGATGCTTTAGCTGAAAATATAGATACTTTGTTTTTTAATGAAGCATTACGTCAATGTATGAGTGAATATGCTCCTTACTCTGTTTGTGATAATAACATTAAAGTCGTGGCTGATGCATGGCTTAGTGCATAAGGAAGTTAATCGTGTATATTAAACATGGGTTAATTTATTTATTGGCTAAAGTGGCTCCCGTGTTGGCAAGTTTTATTTCAATTGCCGCTTATACACGTTGGCTTAGTACCGAAGAATACGGTATTTATACAACATTAGTCATTTTTGCTTCTAGTCTTAATGGTTTTTTGTTTGGCTGGCTTAATATTAGTGTAATGCGTTTTTGGGATACCGAAGCGTTTTCTGCAATGGCTATGCAGCGTTTAATCAGTTTTACGGTGATGTCTATTGTTATTGTAATTGGTTTTTTTACTGCGGCTTATGCGTTATTTTTAGGAAATACTCTTCTTGCACTTGCCTTTTTTATATTATTTAGTAGCTCTGCACTTTATGAATCTTACCAACGGGTGAATATTGTTAGTCAACAAGTCAATTTATATTTGCAAGTTGAAGTGATTCGTACATTACTAACATTGTTGGCAGGTTTGGCTTTAGTATGGTTGGGGTATTCATGGTTTGGCATTGTTATTGGTGTTATCTTAGGTAGCTTGTGTGCGCTGTTTTTTTCGCGGGGGATAAGTCGTTATGTAAGATTTTACTGGGGTGCATTAGATTTAACGTTATTAAAAAAGACGTTACAATATGGGTTGCCTTTAAGTTTTTCAGCCATTTTGTTGGATATTATTTATACTTCAGATCGGTTCTTATTGAGCTTATTGCAAGGCACGGCAGATGCAGGTAAATACACAGCAGCATATAATATACCGCATCAAATAATTCTAATGTTGACCAGTTCCTTAAATCTTGCAGCCTACCCTGTAATAGTGCGTGTCTTAGAAAATGATGGGCAAACGCAAGCCGAAGAAAAATTTAAACAGTATTTACTGGTTTTGCTTGGGGTAACGATTCCCGCTGTTTTCGGTTTAGTTGGAATTAGTCGTTGCTTTGTCCCATTGTTAATGGGAAGTGAATTTGTGGAATCCACTATTATGTTATGGCCTTGGATTGGTGTGGCAGTTTTAAGTCATTGCTTATATTCGTTTTATATTTTCTTGTCTTTTCAGTTAGCCAAGCGCACCACTGATGCAATTAAGGTTGTTGCTGTAGGGGCATTGGCTAGTTTGCCACTTAATGTGGTTTTAATTTCAACTTTTGCCTTAAAAGGAGCAGTAATAAGCTCTGCTATCGCCTATTTGTTGTGTGTGATTTATGGTTATTTGCTGGGACGTAATAGCTTTAAAATGAGCGTGCCGTGGGTTGATTTGTTTAAAGTATTGATTTCTTCTTGTATTATGTTATTTGCCATGAACCACTTAATGAATGTGGCTAATGTTACGACAATTATTTTAAAGATATTATTAGGTATTTTAGTTTATGCCAGCATGGTCTTATTGTTAAACATTGGTGATGTGCGTGTTTGTTTTACTGAATTCAAAACAGTCGTATTGGCACGGTATATGCGAGCAGTATCCTCATGAAAAAAGTAATTTATCTTATCAATTGTTTAAGTGTTGGTGGGGCGCAAAAAGCCTTACTAAATTTGGTGCAAACTGAACTAACACAAGATTACCAGCCATACATTATTGCATTGGTAAAAACACAGGGACTGCAAGCACAATTTGCTAATACGAATGCTGTTATTCATACACTAGACGTGAAGACAATGAGTGGCTTACTGTTATCGCCGTGGCGACTAGCCTATTTAACTTGGAAAATTAGACCAGACATTATTCACGGTTGGATGTATCATGGAAATTTAGTGGCAACTTTAGCATGGTTATTTGCAGGTTTGCGTCCTGCTTTATTCTGGAGTATTCATCACACACCGGATCAGTCTATTTTCAGTCGTTTACATCATCGATTATTATTAGTAATTAGTCGTTGGTTATCATTTTTACCTGGGCAAGTTATTTATGTTTCTAAACGCAGTCAATTGCGTCATGCGGATCTGGGTTTTTGCAAAAAAAACGCGATTGTTATTGCGAATGGCGTTGATGCCAGTATTAATGTTTTACAAGCGGATAACTTATTGCGTGAGTCGTTAAATCTAGCAGAAAATATTCCCGTCATTGGAAGTTTGACCCGTTTTGTGGCTGCTAAAGACATTCCGAATTTAATTGCGGCTATTCGCTTGTTTTTACAAGTGGGTAATAAAGCTAATTTTATTTTAGCAGGGGAGGGAATGTGCGCTGATAATTTGGCATTGGTAGCGTTATTGCGAGAAGCTAATTGTTTAGCGCAGGTGCGCTTGTTGGGGGTAAGAACAGACGTGAAAGCCCTGTTGTCAATCATGGACATTGCTACACTTTCTTCTCGGCGTGAAGCCTTCCCTTTATTTTTGGCTGAAGCAATGGCTGCCAGTGTTGTTTGCGTTGCTACTGATGTTGGTGATATTGCTGAATTTGTCGCGGGTACAGGTTTTATTGTTGAAAAAGAAAATCCAGCAGCATTAGCCAATGCATGGGCTGAGGTTTTGCGTTTATCTGCTACCTCACGTAAGCAATTGGGACAGGCTGCACAGCAACGTATTCAATACAATTACAGTATGGATAAAGTTGTTATTGCCTATCGGCAGTTATTTCAAGGGGCTAGCACATGACTTTTCAAGAGTATAAAGGTTTATTGTTTGCGGATGTATATCGTATCTCAGAAACAGATTATGTATCGGTACGTTTACTTATTTGGTACTGCCTAACAAATTACAATTTGCGCTATACATTTTATTTACGTACTTGTGCTTATATGCGGTGGCATAAACTATTGCGCTTGACTATTTACCCTGTTGTACGCTTTCTACATTGGCGTTTAACTTACAAATTAGGTATTTCTATTCCTTATTATACACAAATAGGGCAAGGATTTTATATTGGGCATTTTGGCGGAATCGTTGTGAATGGGCAGGCAGTTATTGGTAAGAATTGTAATATTTCCCAAGGTGTTACCATCGGTGGTGCAAATCGAGGTAAAAACAAAGGTTGCCCTGTAATTGGTGACAATGTTTATATCGCTACAGGGGCAAAAATTATCGGTGCAGTTACCGTTGGAAATAATGTGGCAATTGGGGCAAATTGTGTAGTGACAAAAGATATTCCA
>CAZJDN010000004.1:6769-11439 GCA_964544775.1 uncultured Thiothrix sp. | reverse complement strand
CGTTGGAAATAATGTGGCAATTGGGGCAAATTGTGTAGTGACAAAAGATATTCCAGACAATGCTGTTGTGGTGGGAATACCGGGGAAAGTTATTTCCTACCAAGGGTCGCAGGCTTATATTGAGCGCACAGATTATACTGATAAAATCAAGTGACAATAATAAAGGACTATGACAGTGGAAAATCAATATGCATTTACAGTATTTACCCCTACGTATAATCGCGCAAAGACGATTCACCGTGTTTACGAAAGCCTTTGTGCACAAACATTTCGTGATTTTGAATGGTTAATTGTGGATGATGGTTCAACGGATAACACCCATGAATTAATTACACGCTGGCAGGTAGAGGCAACTTTTCCTATCCGGTACATTTATCAGCAAAATCATCATAAAAAAGTGGCACATAATTGCGCTATTCAAGCAGCGCGAGGGGAATTGTTTTTATCTTTGGACAGCGATGATGCGTGTAAACCTAAGGCATTGGCGCGTTTATGGTGGCATTGGCAGGCGATTCCTGCATTAGAGCGGCAGCAATACAGTGCGGTAACGGCATTGTGCGAAGATGAAACGGGCAAATTGGTCGGTTCGCGTTTTCCGACTGAAGCGGGAAAAGCATGGCTGGATTCAGACAGTGTGGAATTGAGTTTTCGTTACCGGGTTAAGGGCGAAAAGTGGGGTTTTCAACGTACCGATGTATTGCGCGAACACCCGTTCCCTTGTGACGGTATTCAGGGTTTAGTACCAGAAAATATCGTTTGGGAAGCGATTGCTACCCATTATAAAACTCGTTTTGTGAATGAAACATTGCGTATTTACCATGCAGGTTCGGATCAAATCACCCGTACTGCGCGTCCCGATCAACATGCATTAGGTCACGCGCTTGCGTTCAAATCTTCGTTAGAGCACGGTGCGCGGTATTTTTTTTACTCCCCCATTGTTTTACTTGACCTTGCCATGAGTTTTGTACGTTTTAATGCCCACGTACAACAACAAAAACTTACGCCGATCCAAGTGCAGGGTTGGTTGCCGAATGCCCTGCTAATGTTAATGAAACCCGTTGGTTATCTGCGTTTTTTATTGGACTGCCACCGTTTAAAAGGGCATTAGGCGCGTAATAGTGATCCCGAAAAGAAGTGCAGGGGTAATCGCTAAATAAGCGTTCCAGTTTGCGGGGAATTGTACCGCGCCCTGCAAATTGGTGGACTGCCATTGGATACGAAATCGCCAAATTGGAAGCAAGTTCGCGGTATTCATTGGTGTCCAATTCATACGGGTGCATATAAAACACACACTCTTCCTGTACTAGATTACGCGCCAACCAACGTGTCAGCCAATAGGGGTAAATGCGGAAGTAGCCACCACCAAAAACGGGTAAATTTTTCCCCATTACCTGTGCCACGCTCATGGGGTAGCAATCCAAACCGCGCTCAGCAATGCGCTGTAGGATGGAGTCGTCATTAAAACCGTAACAACTGCGCACAGTTGCCAGCATAATGGACGAATCATACACAATGCCGTGGCTGCATAAAGTGTCGCAATACCAGTCCAAATAGGCATCGCGCACGGAGAAGGTCGGCGCACGAAAACCCAATACTTTCGCACCAGTCAGGTCTTCTAATACACCAACGCTACGCCGAATTTCTTCACGAAATTGTTGTTCAGTTAGGTCGTAAATGCGGCGATGGCTGTGGGAATGGCAAGCAACTTCGTGTCCAGCCGCCGCAATAGCTTGCACTAAACGGGGAAATGTTTCTGCCACCATGCCTTGCACGAAAAATGTACCGATAACGTTATGGGCACTCAATATTTCCAGTAAACGGCTGGTATTACGCAAAACGCGGCTGGAAATAGGGCGATCAAAGTCGTACACCGATTGTTGCCAATCTTCAATATCAGCGGTGAAAATCATACTGTTACCTCCGTAACTTGGGGTGAAGTATTACTTTTCGCGCACGCTAGGTAGAGATCACCCAGTTGGCGAATAATGCGTTCTTCTTGGAAATGTTGCAGCGCATGAGCACGGGCAGTTTTCCCCATAAGCAACCGTTTTTCTGGATTTTGGATAAACCAAAGCAGGCGTTGCGCCAGTAATTCCGGTTTACCCAACGGTGTTGTAAAGCCTGTTTGTTGGTCAATAATGGCTTCACGGCTGCCTTTAACATCCGTACAAATGACGGGTTTGCCGCATGCCATTGGTTCAATCAATGCGCGGGGAATGCCTTCAAACTGTGAAGTCAGCACTGCCACGTCAATGCTGCGATAAAAAGCAGGCATATCATTACGATAGGCTTCAATTTCGACCCACTGAGTTAAGCTTTTTTGCGCAATTAGCCCTTCAATCTGGGTGCGTAAATGCCCTTGCCCAATCAGTTTGAGCTTAAAATGGGTAGTTTGTTGGGCGAGTAATTCCACCGCATCCAAGAGTAACGCATGGTTTTTAACCGCTTCAAACCGCGCCACCATGCCAAACACCGTTAGCGTTGATGCTGGCATTTCCGAGGCAACGGGAGCAAAACGGCGCGTATCAATTCCATTACCTAAATACACTATTTGTTCAGGAGCTAATAATCGGTGGTGTTGTGCAAGTGCAATGTCTTCATGCAATTGAAATAGGGAATAACGCACCGTATGTTTAAAGAGTTTTTCAACCAATAAATAAGCAGTGCGAGCAATAGCGGAGGTGTTTTCGGTAATGCTGTAACCGTGGCTTTGGTAAATCCACACAGGTTGCCGTAAAAACACAGCAAGAAAACGCCCAACCAAACCGGGAATGCCAAAGTGCAAATGAATAACAGCGTAATTACCTTGGCGAATTACAGAATATAAAGACCAAGCCGATTGTAATAATTTAATGGGGTTTAAACTGCGATGTAAGGTAGCTGTAATAACCTGCATTCCTGTTGCTCGCATCAGAGAAACATCTGCCCCATCAGTACAAAGTAAATCAATCTGCATTTGCCCTGCATATTGTTGATTAAGCGTATGAGCACGATTAAAAACCAATGCATAGGCTGAACTACTAACGGTACAAACCTCTAAAACTTTTAACATATTCTTAAGCCGTTTTAGTGTTAGTAAAATTTATGAATTAATGCCCGTGAAAAGCCATTCATAACCATCGTCGGGCTGCGCTGAATCAGCCAACTCACGGCTTTGCGTAATCTTGATGGGGCTGATTGCCGTGGTATATTGAGTTTATAGTAATAAATTTTATTCACTCGATTGGCAAGTTTCATTTTAAACGTATAAGGATTGCTTTCAAACGATGAACGCCCTAAATTATACGTTTTCTTTCCGTTTTGTTCGCAATACTCAACCATTTGCCAGAGCATGGTTAGAAACGGATCGTGCTGTCGATAATCTGGATCACGTCCCGCCCAAGCAAAATAAATTTCGGTTGTATTTACTAAATTAAATGCAGCCACGACAGGTTTATTTTCCATATAACCAATAAAAATAAGGCTTTGTTCAGGGTGCTGTTTGAGAATTTGCGCGAAAAAGGTTTTTGGATGCGGGAGGCTACCTAATTGCTGAATATTCCGTTGATATAGCGTGTAAAATGTATCTAGCAGATTTTCACTTGTTCCTATTTCTGCGCTAAATCCGTGTTTTAATGTACGGCGAATGTTACTACGGGTTTTCTTTGACAAATTTTCCCAAACGGCGGCTGCGCCATTAGGCATGTCAATATTCGGTTCAACTTTATCCGAATCATCTTGTAAACAGGGAATCCGTTGCGTGGTGCGTATTTCTAGCGTACTAATGTAGGTATTCGCTAATGCTTTAAGCAACAGTTCAATACTGTTTTGGTAATCTTCCGATGAGAATACAGGAATTGCGCCTGTCTTATCGAATCCAGCCCCCAGAATTAAGGTCTTCTTGCCAAATAAATTGCTTTGAATAAAAGCTGGGAAACAGTATTGATTTGTATTATGCTGCAATTGCACTTGTACGGCGGTTAATTTAAACTCCCCTGCAATAATACGCCGAAAAGCAGAAGATAGAAAAATATCGTCGGTTTCATTACGGGCAGCATTACAATCGGGGGTAATCAATATGCTCATTCCATATCATCTTAATTTTGTGATTTGAACTATTTGTAAGGTTTTTATTGCTTACTTGCTAGTGTGGGCTGATTAACGGCAAAGCTCGCAAGGGTGAGCGGTCGGATTGGTTGAGAGGCTTTCCGTTTGTCCATAAAACGCCTACGAATGCTGGTTTATGGTTGGCAAGTCTGCGGGTGTTCTCGCACAATCACGGCTAATAACAACGATTCGCGTGAAGTGCTATGTTGAGTGTCTCTGATAAGAAAATGCCCATGAACAGGTTGGAAAATGGTCTATCTATGCCGTCTCCTGTTGTGCCTGCGCTAAATCTACCGACCCAAGGTTTAGGGTTGGAAGCTATTGGGCGGCGTTTGTGGCGGCAAAAATGGGTTTTGCTCGTGGTGGCATTATTGGTCACACTGCTGACAGCGTATAACACCTTAACTACGCCATCGACTTACCGCGCTGTTGCGACCATTCAAATTGAAAAAGAGGGGGCAAAAATTGTTAAATTTGATACCCCAAATGATACAGCTCCTGATATGGGGGAGGAAGACCCTTTCTTTCGCACGCAATACGAACAACTAAAAAGCCGTAAATTGGCAGAATTGGTGATTAATCGC
>CAZJDN010000004.1:0-6669 GCA_964544775.1 uncultured Thiothrix sp. | reverse complement strand
CGCGGTTGATAAGTCTGTTTTCAAAACCCGTTGCTCCCAAAGCACTAACAGCAACGGATTACGTCAACCAATTTATTTTAGGTTTATATATCGAACCCATTGAGCGAACACATTTGGTCAAGATTTTTTACGAAAGTACTGATCCCGCACTTTCGGCAGAAATTGTTAATGCAGTCATTGATGAGTTTATTAAAAGCAATTTGAGTTCACAAACAGAAACCGATGCCTATGCGAAAGAATTCTTAGAACAAGAATTAGAAAAAGCCCGTAATCGTTTAACCATGCAAGAATCAAAACTGGTTGAATATGCAAAACAGCACAATATTTTGGAAGTGAATAATAGTCAGTCCAGCCAAGAAAAAAAGCTGGATGAAATGTATGCTGCATTAGGTGCAGCGGAGCGTAACCGAATTCAAGCTGAAAGCATGATGTTGCAAAGTCGTCACACGGGTAATGTACGGGATGTCTTAAATAACCCTGTCATTGAAGGTATTAAACAAAATCTAGTGACGCTTGAAGCGGATTACCAAGAAAAACTGAAGTTATTCAAGCCTGCTTACCCTGATATGCAACGTTTAGAACAGCAAATACAAGAAGTACGCCGCCAATTAGACAGCGAAGTGGGGCGTTTAAAACAATCATTGCAAGCGGATTATTCTTCTGCAAAACAAGTGGAAGATAAATTACGAACGGATTTAGATCAATACAAAGGTGAGTTGGAAAACTTGCGTGATAGCAGTATTGAATATAATGCCTTAAAACGCGAAGTAGAAACCAGCAGTAATTTATACGATGGTTTATTACAGCGCATGAAAGAATTAAACGTTGCTGCCAATGTAACGAGCAATACAACGAAAATCATTGATGTTGCGGTGCCGCCGGACGAGGCATTTCGCCCAAAAAAACGCATTAACTTAATGTTAGGCGCGTTAGTTGGGCTAATGTTAGGTATGGGGGCTGCATTGCTGCGTGAAACGTTAGGGCAAACCGTTGCTTCGGTCAGTGAACTGCAAGCCCTGAGTGGTTTACCTGTATTAGGGACAATTCCACGGGTACGTGGTGCGGCAAAAAGCAAACTGGGTTTGGTGGCGGTACGGGATGCCGATTCACCCGTAGCAGAAGCCTACCGTGTGGCGGCAGCGAATTTACGTTTCATCCAACCGCACGGTGCGCCGCGTGTCACGTTGATTACGAGTGTTGGACCGGCAGAAGGGAAATCCACTTCTGCGACCAATCTAGCAATGAGCCAAGCGCAACAAGGCTTGAAAGTGTTATTAATCGATGCTGATTTGCGCAAACCCTCGCTGCATAGCAAACTAGAGCAAGATAATAGCCGTGGTTTAAGTAATTTCTTGGATGGTGAAGTGGAAATTGCGGTTGTGACGCAAGCGGTGCGTTATGTGAAAGGTTTGTATTTTGTACCAGCAGGTAATCGCACCAGTGATCCCGTGGGGTTATTGGCTAGCCCAGTAATGGCGCAATTATTAAGATTAGCTACCAAACATTTTGACAGTATTATTATTGACGCGCCGCCTGTTATTGGTTTTGCCGATACTATTTACCTTTCATCATTAGCGCAAGCTACCGTTATTGTAACCGATGAGGATCACATTAACCGTAAACGTTTACTGACAGCAATTGAGCAATTACGCCGGGTAAAACGTAATGTGGTGGGCTTTTTAATGGTTAAGTCACAAGAAAATGCGGCGGATTACCGTTATTATAAACGCCCAATTCCGCGTACAGCAGCTATTGGGCGTTGGTGGTCATGGCTTAAACCTGCTAAAGGTAAACGTTCTGGTTTAAATCTTGCCCCGACTAATTCCTGATACCTTCACCTTTATTTAACAGGTACAAGCTAAATGAACCTAGCACGAGAATAAAGCCTAAAATCGCGGCGTAACTTACCGCTATCGGCATATCGGATGCCCCCAGTATGCCATAGCGGAAGCCATTAACCATGTACAAGACTGGGTTTAGCAGCGAGGCTTTTTGCCACAGCGGTGATAACATGCTGATAGAATAAAATACGCCACCGAGGTAAGTCAGCGGAGTTAGAACAAAAGTCGGAATAATATTAATATCATCAAAACTCTTGGCGTATACCCCATTAATTAATCCAGCCAGTGAAAATAAAACGGATGTCATAACAACAATAGTGCTAGTAACCAATAAATGTTGAATGCTAAGGTCGCTAAATAGTAATGACACCAGCGTTACAGCAATGCCAACGGCAATACCGCGTGCAACACCGCCGCTTACAAAACCTACTAAAATAATCCAGTTGGGCATGGGTGAAACCAACATTTCAGCGATATTGCCTTGAAATTTACTACCGTAAAAAGAAGCAACCACGTTGGCGTAAGAGTTTGTGATCACCGTCATCATAATCAAACCGGGGACAATAAAATCCATGTAATTGTGCCCAGCCATTTGCCCAATTTTCGGACCAATCAGATTACCGAAAATAACAAAATACAGTGCCGTGGTAATAACGGGAGGGACAATGGTTTGAATCCAAATACGCGAGAAACGCAATACCTCACGAATCAGAATGGTATAATAGGCTGTCCATTTTTGTTGGGTGTTCATGGTTTATTATTCTCCACAATGTCCATGAAAAGCTGTTCCAAACGGTTGGTTTTATTTCGCATACTTTGCACGTATACATTTTGCGCATTGAGTAAATTGAATATTTCATTCAACGAATAATGCGCTCGGTGAAACGTCGCTTCTAAGGTCGTTGGGTCTTGCAGGGTAAATTGGCATAATGTGCTGCTGGTTAAAGGTGTTTCCAACGGTTGGGTGAGGTCGAAAACGTAGCTTTCTGTATCCAAGCGATTGAGCAATTGTTTCATGCCAGTGTTTTCAATCAATTCACCTTTGTCGATAATGCCAATGTTGCGGCACAGACTTTCGGCTTCTTCAAGGTAATGGGTTGTTAAAATAATGGTTGTACCTTGCGCGTTCAGCTTGCACAAAAAATCCCACATGGAGCGGCGAATTTCAATATCTACCCCAGCGGTTGGTTCATCCAAAATCAACAAGCGCGGTTGATGCACTAATGCCCGTGCAATCATTAAGCGGCGTTTCATTCCACCTGATAAATTACGCGCTTGATCACGGCGTTTTTCCCACAAACCCAATTGTTTAAGGAGAATTTCGGCGCGTTCCAGCGCTTCAGTACGGTTAATGCCGTAATAGCCCCCTTGATTGGTAATGATTTCAATCACAGGTTCAAAAATATTGAAATTGAATTCCTGCGGGACTAAACCGATCTGTGCCTTTGCTTGTTCGCGCTGAGTATCAATGTCGTAACCAAAAATGCTTACACTGCCAGCGGTTTTATTCGTAAGTGAACTAAGAATGCTGATGGTGGTTGATTTTCCTGCACCGTTTGCCCCCAGTAAGGCAAAGAAATCGCCTTGTTGCACGGTGAGGTCGATACCTTTCAGAGCGGTAAAACCGTTACTATAAGTTTTACGCAAACCCCGTATGTCAAGTGCTGCTGTCATGCAGTTTTCTGCCAAACAAAAGCGGGGATGGTAGCATGTATTCTGTGAATAAGGTTTAATACGTTCCGTAATCTAACTGGACGATTTTTGCACAAAATGAAATCAAATGCTTGGACTCGTTGGCTATGGCGTATGCCGTTTTACCTGTTGCTTGCCTTGTGTGGCTGGTTGCTCGTGTTTCGTTGGTTGCCCGTGCCAACTTCTGCCTTTATGTTACGGCAAGATGTTACAGCGGTTTTTAGTGGCGAAGTACCATTCGTGCGTCACGATTGGGTCAGTTTGGAACAGATTCCCTACCACATGCAATTGGCGGTCATTGCTTCCGAAGATCAGCGTTTTGCACAACATTGGGGGGTTGACATTGATGCTACTCGTGCGGCGATTCAAAATGAAATGCGTGGTCGTGGTAAAGGCGGCGGTAGCACCATTACACAGCAGTTGGCGAAAAACTTATTCCTATGGGAAGGGCGTAGTTACGTGCGCAAAGGTTTAGAGTGGGGCATTGCAAGTGTGATGGAACTGTTTTGGTCGAAAGAGCGTATTTTAGAGGTTTACTTGAATACAGCACAATTTGGTACGGCAGATTACGGTGTTGGGGCAGCAGCGCAAAATTTATTGCATAAACCTGTGGAACGTTTAGGCGCGTCGGATGCTGCATTGCTAGCGGCTGTATTACCCGCGCCGTCCAAATTCAATGCGGCGAAACCGTCAGGCTATGTCAAGATGCGGCAAGGGCGAATTTTACGCCAAATGCGTTCGATTGGTGGTACAGCGTATTTGAAACGCTTGGGATAATGTTTTTTGGTTGCAAACGGGTACGTGATTCAACAAAAAAATTTTATTTATGCACAGAATCTGTATAATGGCGGACACAAAAAAAGCGAGGCAAATTGCCCCGCCTTGTGAAGGTGACTCAAGAACGCCGAGGTCGGAATCTCGGATAGATGCTGGCAACCCCCTGTTATGTGCCATGACATCTGTAGTCGGTTTCGCTGTTATTTAATTAACTCCCAGTGTCAATTAAGTAAACATTGAAACCTGTTCTCGAAACCTACCCTGAAACCAGCTCCCCAATGAATGGCCGGTTTTTCAGGGTTTGTCCGAGAATGCAACTTCAGCTTGCCGTCATTCCGAATCTCTTATGCCATTGAGTGTCAGAACGGCGGAACAGCTTATTTTTAGTATTTCAGATACTTCTGACGACGAAATCGTTACCACAAACCCCAAGTTCACGACTCCTGCTGAAGTTGAAGCCATAGTAAAGCGGAGGCGATGAACTGAACCTGAATCATTCGGTTGATTTTTGCTCTAAAGGAATAAGCTCGGATCAACCGCATCGCCATTAAGGTAGACTGACCAATGCAAGTGTGGGCCGGTGGCGCGTCCGGTACTGCCTACAGCACCGATTACGTCGCCTTGTTGTACTGCTGCACCAACGTTCACATTAATTTGGCTTAAATGCCCGTACATGCTGATTACACCTTCGCCGTGATCGACGTACACCGTATTTCCACTGAAAAAAAGATCACCTGCGTAAATAACATGCCCTGCTGCTACGGCTTGCACGGGTGTTCCTGCACTTGCGGCAATGTCCATCCCGCTGTGCGGGTTACGCGGTTGCCCGTTGAAAATACGGCGCATACCAAACCGCCCTGTGTCAGCACCCGGTGCAGGACGAATAAAGTCCAATGCTGCCGTTTGCGAGGTATAGCGGTTTTTCAATTGTTTCTGAATAGCCATTTCCTTAACAATGCGCTGGCTGGATTCTTCGTCAGGGTCAACTTTATTCTGGTCTTGAATCGTAATGCGTTGCGTGTGGTAGGCTTTCTCTTGTACGGTAAACGGAATTGCTGTTCCGCCGCGCACTTGAATTCGGTGTTCGCCAGCTTGCGCATTTAAGGGAATGCCGACAAGGGCTAGCCATTGGTTGGCTTGTTGTGCAACCGTTACCCGCCGCCCTTCATATTGTACAATGGGTGCTTGGAGGGAAGCCTCCGCTACGGGAATAATGGCAATCCCGCCGGGTACGGGGTCAGCATGCGGGAATGCAGCAAGGTTGCTGGAATACAAGGCAAGAGCCAGCAAAAATAGTTTTTTCATTGCATTTACCTTTGGGGTTTGGGTGTAAGCAAATTAATGAATGAGCATAGCACAGCGTCACGAATGCGTGATATTCAGCCATTTCATGTCATGGCATTACTGGCAGAAGCGCGTCAGCGCGAAGCCGCAGGGCAAGACATAATCCACTTGGAAGTCGGCGAGCCGGATTTTCCTACGCCGCAACCGATTGTCGAAGCGGGGATTCGCGCATTACAGCAAGGGCAAACCAAATATACCGCTGCACGCGGTTTACCAGCGTTGCGCGAAGCGATTGCAGATTACTACGCCAGCCGTTACGGGGTAATGATTGCCCCCGAACGCATTCTGATTACACCCGGTGCGTCGGGGGCATTGCAATTGGTGTTGGGCGCAATGCTGAATCCGGGCGATGAAGTGTTAATGACTGACCCCGGCTACCCGTGCAATCGGCATTTCGTGCGCTTATTTGAAGGTAAAGCTACTGGCATTCCCGTCGGCGCGGCTACCGCTTACCAATTAACCCCTGAGCATTTAGCACACTATTGGACACCCACTACTCGTGCGGTATTACTGGCTTCACCCGCTAATCCTACGGGTATGGTTTCTAGTTTGGCGGAGTTAAGTGCTTTGTACGCCGCCACGCGGGAGCGCGGTGGTGAATTAATCGTTGATGAAATTTACCAAGGGCTGACCTACGGCGTGCCGGACGTGACCGTGTTGTCCATTGATACGGAAAATATTTGGGTTATCAATAGCTTTTCTAAATACTTTGGCATGACTGGTTGGCGTTTAGGTTGGGTAGTCGCACCCGAATACGCGGTCGAAACCTTGGATCGTCTCGCGCAAAATGTTTTCCTCGCCGCACCTACACCCGCCCAATACGCGGCTTTGGCTGCTTTCACACCCGACGCGCTAGCCATTATGGAAGCACAACGCCAAGAATTGCAGCAACGGCGTGATTTTCTGCTGCCTGCATTGCGCGAATTGGGTTTTGACATTCAAGCTGAACCGCAAGGTGCGTTTTACATTTACGCCAATGCCGCGCGTTTCAGCACGGATGCACAAACCCTGTGCC
>CAZJDN010000003.1:28985-42206 GCA_964544775.1 uncultured Thiothrix sp. | reverse complement strand
GGTAAGAGCGCACCGCGTCGCTGGCAACAGTCGACGGCACGGCAAACCCCGTCTGGAGCAAAACCAAATAGGGGTGCAATGGTGTGACCCGCACTGCATCCGGGTAGGTTGCTTGAGGTGTACGGTGACGTGCATCCCAGATGAATGATTGTCCACGACAGAACCCGGCTTACAGATCAACTCTCTATTCTTTATCCCTCCGGTTTTTTTGTTGCGCTGCACGCATTAAATATCTTTGCTTTCAAAGTTAAAGCGGTTTATCCGGTTTTGTTTTTATTTCATTGAAAATAAAGATAAACAGCTTATTTTTTCTTCCGCCTGCTGTGCTAAAAGTCGTTAATTATTTATCTTTAAAATGATTTCCTCGGAATTTCGTTGACAGTCTGAGGTTGTCTGCCTATATTCCCTTTCAAGTGGAGAAAAGTGGGAAAAAGTGGGTGTTTTTCCCCTTAACAGTGGATTCTACGGGCATGTTTCGCGGTATTTCGCATATCTCAATCGATACTAAAGGACGTTTGGCAATACCTGCTAAGTACCGCGATGCTTTTGAGAAAACGGCTGCTGAGCAAATCGTAGTCACTATTGATCACACCGATAGGTGTTTACTGATTTACCCAATGGATCAGTGGTTGATTGTGGAAAAGACGTTGACCGCTTTACCCAATACAGATCGTCGAGTACGCACTATGCAACGGATGATTCTGGGTCATGCCGCTGATGTTGAGTTAGATACCCAAGGACGTATTTTATTGCCAGCACCTTTGCGTGAGTACGCTGGTTTAAACAAACAAGTGGTGCTGGTAGGGCAAATGAATAAGTTTGAATTGTGGGATGCAGGCACATGGGAACGCGAGCGCGATACATGGTTGGCTCAAGCCAAGGATAGTGACGAAACTAACGCGATTCTCAGTCAGGTTTGCCTGTAATGACGACAATGGCAACAGATACAACCTTAAAGCACGACACGGTGTTGTTGCAAGAAGCTATCGCGGCGTTGGCAATCCAACCTGCGGGGGTTTACGTTGACGGCACTTACGGGCGTGGTGGGCATTCCGCCTTGCTGTTGGAACAGTTGGGGGCAGCGGGGCGGTTAATTGTTACCGACAAAGACCCTGTTGCTATTGCCCATGCGCAACAGCGTTACGCTAATGACTCGCGCGTGTTTGTTTGGCACGGTTCGTTTCGGGATTTTCCCTTGGCATTAGCGGCGGCGGGTATTACAGGTAAAATTCAAGGTTTGCTGCTAGACCTTGGGGTTTCTTCCCCGCAATTAGATGATGCTGAGCGTGGCTTTAGTTTTATGCGAGATGGTCGCTTGGACATGCGTATGGATACTTCACGCGGTTTGAGTGCGGCGGATTGGCTAATGCAAGCGGCGGAAGCAGAGATTGCCGATGTGTTATGGCGTTACGGTGAAGAACGTTTTTCGCGGCAAATTGCGCGGGAAATTGTCAAAGTACGTCCCCAAACACCGTTACAAACCACGTTGCAATTGGCAGAGTTGATTGCAGGCGTGGTGCGTAAGCGTGAAGTGGGTAAACACCCCGCTACGCGCAGTTTCCAAGCCATTCGGATCAAGGTCAATCAGGAACTCGACGACGTGGAAGCCTGTTTGCGTTCTGCGTGTGATTACCTTGCGCCAATGGGGCGTTTGGTGGTGATTAGTTTCCACTCGTTGGAAGACCGGATCGTGAAACATTATTTGCGCGATGTATCCACACCACCACCGATTCCTAAAGGTTTACCCGTAATGCCCCAAGCCATTCAGCCACCCATGCGGATTGTCGGCAAAGCGCAACGTGCTAGCGAGGCAGAAGTTCAATCTAACGTGCGTGCGCGTAGTGCGATTATGCGGGTGGGAGAGCGGGTAACATGACACGTTTCAAGCTGCTTGGTTTGTTGCTGTTGTATCTGCTGGTCATGGTTTTGGCGTTGATGGTGGTATCGAATCGCCACGAATCACGCAAATTGTTTGCAGAATTACAAAAGTTAGAAAAGCAGCGTGACGAATTAAGTGCAAACTGGAGTCGTCTGAAATTAGAGCAAAGTACGCTCTTAAATCAGGTGCATGTAGAAACAGAAGCGCAAGAAAAATTAGGTATGCAGAAGCCTTTAGCGGAAAACATTAAGGTTATACGTGAGTGAAACGCAAGCAATTTAACTTACCGATTTTACAGGGGCGGCGGTTGTTTCTGCTGTCATTCCTGTTGCTGGTAATCGGCATATTGCTGCTGCGTGCTATATGGTTGGAAGTTTCTCAGCAGCAATGGTTACAAAAAGAAGCGGACAAACGTCAGTTGCGTGATGTCGTCGTGCCTGCTTACCGAGGCATGATTTTAGACCGCAATGGCGAACCAATGGCGGTTAGTTCCCCGGTCGAATCCTTGTGGTGTAACCCACAGGATTTGTTAAAAGCGCGGGAAGCGTTGCGTCACGATTATGAGCTTACGCGACAGGGAACGGATGCAACGCTGGGTGATGCAAATGCTGAACAAAAGGAATCCCGTGATATAGCTGCCACGGGATTTGCGCGTTTAGAGAAGGGTTTGCACAGCATTGAACAAGAGCTGGATATGCAAGAAGGCGAACTGGTTAAAAAACTGGAACAAGCCAGCGATAAGCAATTCTTTTACCTTGGGCGGCAACTGCCGTTGGAATTGGCAGATAGCATTTTAAGCCTTGATTTACCGGGGGTTGCCTCTACCCGCGAATACCGCCGTTATTACCCGTTAGCAGAAACCGCAGGGCAGGTGGTTGGCATGACCAATCTGGACGGAGCGGGTATTGAAGGCATCGAAAAAGCCCGTAATGACCAGCTAGCCGGAAAGAACGGCAAAACCCGCGTAGTACGTGATGCCAAAGGGCATTTAGTGGAAAGCGTCGTGCGCTTGGAAGATATGCAACCGGGGCAAGATGTACAGCTCAGCATTGACCGTCGCATCCAATATTTAGCCTATAAAGAGTTGAAAACCCGCGTTTTTGAGTTGAATGCCAAAGCGGGTTCACTGGTGGTATTGGATGCACACACGGGCGAAATTTTAGCGATGGTAAATGTGCCCTCATTTAACCCCAATAACCGCAAAGACATTCAACCCGCGTTGTACCGTAATCGCGCGGTTGCGGATAAATCTGAGCCGGGTTCTACCTTAAAGCCATTGACCATTGCAGCAGCTTTGGAATCGCGGGTATTAGGGGCGGATGTGGAAATTAACACTTCCCCCGGCAAGATTAACTTTGGACAATATGTAGTCAAAGACCCCAAAGATTACGGCTCAATTAGCTTGCCCACGTTGCTAGCCAAGTCGAGTAACGTAGGGGCGAGTCGGGTTGCGTTGCTGATGGATGCGCGGCAACACTGGATGTTCTTGAGTAAAGTGGGTTTTGGGCGCGTACCGGATGCAGGTTTTCCAAGCGAAACACCGGGGCAACTGACCAGCTATACCCAGTGGGGGAAAGTGGATCGTGCTTCACACGGTTACGGCTATGGCTTGTCGGTGAGTTTGCTGCAATTGACACACGCTTACGCCCCGTTTGCAGCAGGTGGGGTATTGATGCCTGCCTCGATTTACAAAGTGGATCGCCCGGTATTGGGGCAAACCGTTATGTCAGCGGACACGGCGCGTTCCGTTGTGCGGATGATGGAAGCGGTAGTGCAAAAAGGCGGCACGGGTGAAAAAGCGATGGTGGAAGGCTATCGTGTAGCAGGTAAAACGGGTACTGCCTATAAATTTATTAATAATGCTTACCAAAATGACCGCTATTTGACGAGCTTTATTGGCGTTGCACCCGCGAGCCGACCGCGTTTGGTGGTTGCGGTACAAATTGATGAACCAAAAATAGATGATAGCGGCGGTCGTGCCGCTGCACCTGTCTTTTCTAAGGTAATGGGGGAAGCCTTGCGCTTATTGGATATTCCACCGGATAACTTGCCTGCTGCTAAGCCAGCGGTTCAACCTGTTGCGCCCGTTACTTCCGCAGTAACGACCGCACCTGCGGTTGTAGCTCCAGCACCCGCCTTACAACAATCCATTCCAACCGGGCAAACAGGAGGTGTGCAATGAGCACAATGGCGTTACGTTCATTGTTAACGGGGATGGTTACGCAGCACGTACCCGACATACAGGTAAGTGGGTTTTCATTGGATAACCGCCGGATTCAAGCGGGTATGGTGTTTGTTGCATTGCGTGGGACGCGCCAACACGGTTTGCAATACGCCGCCGCTGCTGTGGATGCAGGAGCTGTGGCTATTTTGTACGAGCCGGAAGAGGGGCTGGTGTTACCCGCTTTACCCGTAACATTCGTTGCTGTGCCTGCTTTAGCCCAGCAATTGGGTACATTGGCAGATCGTTTTAATGCACAGCCCAGTGCGGAATTGTTCATGGTTGGTGTGACAGGGACAGACGGTAAAACTTCCGTCAGTCATTTCGTGGCGGAAGCCCTGAACGTGGGTAGTCGTGAAGCAGCGGTAATCGGCACATTAGGTAATGGTTTTCCGGGGGATTTACGCCCCGCAACCCATACCACGCCGGATGCGCTGAGCGTACACCAGCTATTGCGTGAACTGCGCACGGAAGGTTTCCACAGTGTTGCAATGGAGGTGTCTTCGCACGCTTTGGATCAAGGGCGAGTCAATGGTATTCGTTTTGCGGTGGCAGTGCTGACCAATTTAACCCGCGACCATTTGGATTATCACGGTACGGTGGAAGCCTACGCACAAGCCAAACGTAAACTGTTTCATTGGGAAGGCTTACGCACCGTTGTATTGAATTTGGACGATGCATTTGGGTGTAAGTTGGCAGCGGAATTGGCAGACAAGCCCGTGCAAGTGTTGGGTTACGGGGTGGGCGAGGCGGCTAATTACCCCGCAGGTACGTTAGTCGCAACGGATGCGGTATTTGATCATAGTGGCATCCGTGCCACTGTTTGCACTGCTGATGGTATGGGCACGTTGCAAGCTCCAGTGTTGGGGCAGTTTAACTTACACAATTTGCTCGCAGCATTAGGCGTGTTATTGGCGAAAGGGTTGGCATTGGCGGATGCCTTGCAGCGTTTGCAACACGTTTGGGTTGTACCGGGGCGGATGGAGCGTGTCACCACGGAATACGATAACGGTAAATTGGTGGTGGTGGATTATGCACACACGCCGGGGGCATTAGAACAGGTTTTGAAAGCGGTACGGGCGCACACACGTGGGCGTTTGCTGTGTGTTTTCGGCTGTGGTGGGGATCGTGATAGAGGTAAGCGCCCATTAATGGCGCAAACTGCACAATCAGGTGCTGACGTGGTAATCATAACTGACGATAATCCGCGCTCGGAAAATCCACACCAGATAGTTGAGGACATCATGCAGGGCATTCACGATTCAGCGGACGTAACCGTAGAGCACGACCGTGCACGCGCTATTCGCCTCGCCATTGCGCAGGCACAATCCGGCGATACCGTTTTGATCGCAGGTAAGGGGCACGAAACCGTACAAATTTTGGCAAATGGCACAGTTCCATTCGATGACCGTGTGCAAGCCGCGCAAGCCTTGCAGGAGTGTGCGCTATGACATGGTTAATGCTTTCCCAGATTGCACACATGGCTGGCGGTACATTACACGGGACGGATGTGGCAATTGAACGGGTGGAACGTGATTCGCGCGCGGTGCAAGCGGGGGATTTGTTCCTTGCGCTTAAAGGCGAACGTTTCGACGCACACGATTTCGTGCCACAAATAGCGGGTAAAGCCAGTGCAGTCTTGGTTTCACGTTTGGTTGATGCGGCGATTCCGCAAGTGCTGGTGGACGATGTGCGCTTGGCATTGGGGCGTTTAGCCGCTGCGTGGCGACAACAGTTTCATCGTCCTGTCATTGGTTTAACGGGCAGTAACGGTAAAACCACATTAAAAGAAATGCTCACCGTGATTTTAACGGGCAAAGGTCAAACACTCGCTACTATCGGGAATCTGAACAATGACCTTGGGATGCCGCTTACCTTATTACGTTTGCGTGAAACGGATCAATTCGCCGTAATTGAAATGGGCGCGAACCATTTTGGTGAAATTGATTACTTAACCAAGATTTCCCGTCCTGATGTAGCCGTGCTGAATAATGCAGGCGCGGCGCATTTGGAAGGTTTTGGTGATATTGCGGGTGTCGCACGGGCGAAAGGTGAAATTTTTAATGGTTTAAGCGCAACGGGCATTGCGGTGATTAATGCTGACGATACTTACGCCGCTTATTGGCAAGGCTTAAATGCGCAGCGCAAAGTGCTTAGTTTTGGCATGGAACACGCAGCAGATGTGCAAGGCTTTTGCGATGCAAACAACCAATTTCATTTACAAGTGCAAGGTCAAACCGTCGCGGTAAATTTAAAACTGCTGGGTAAACACAACCAGATGAATGCCTTAGCCGCAACCGCCGCCGCGTTGGCATTGGGTGTGGATTTGGCAAGCGTGCAACAAGGTTTGGAATCGTTGCAGCCTGTGAAAGGGCGTTTAAACCCGAAACAAGGTAAGCATGGTGGTTGGGTCATTGATGACACTTACAATGCGAACCCGACTTCAACCGCAGCGGCGGTGAATGTGTTGGCAGGGTTAAAAGGACGCAAAGTTTTGGTGTTGGGTGATATGGGCGAATTGGGTGCAACAGGTGAACAATTGCACGCGGCAATTGGGCAGCAAGCGGCGCAGGTAGGCATTGATGCACTGTATTCCTTGGGGACATTAAGTGCAGGTGCAAGTCGTGCGTTGGGTGTTACTGGGCAACATTTTACGGATTTAGACAGTTTGCTAGCAGCGTTGGCAAACGATTTAACGATGGGTACGAATGTGTTGGTGAAAGGTTCTCGTTCCGCACGCATGGAGCGCGTGGTTGATGCATTAACGGTCACTTCCATGCAGGAGGCGGCGTAATGTTATTGTTATTTTTTGATTTCCTTGATCGTTTTTATCACGGTTTTAATGTTTTTCACTACATTACGTTGCGAGCCATTTTGAGTTTATTGACCGCGTTGTTCATTTCTTTGTGGACAGGACCGGGAATGATTCGGGCATTAACACGCTTGAAAATTGGGCAATACATTCGGGAAGATGGGCCGCAACACCAAATGAAAGCAGGTACACCGACAATGGGCGGTGTGATGATTATCTTGGCGATTACGGTTTCCACCTTGCTATGGGCAGATTGGAGCAATAGCTACGTTTGGGTGGTATTGGGTGTGACCTTGGGCTTCGGTTTGGTGGGTGGTTTGGACGATTACATCAAACTCAAAATGCGGCGCAATATGGGGTTAACCGCACGGCAAAAAACGGTTGGCTTAACCTTGGTGGGCTTTGCGGCGGCATTTTATTTGTATTTTACTGCCCAAACGTCGACAGAAACGACCTTTTTCCTCCCCATTTTTAAGGAAGCGCACTGGCAAATGGGCTGGTTGTTTATTCCTTGGGTTTATTTGGTCGTGGTAGGTGCGAGTAATGCGGTAAACCTGACCGATGGTTTGGACGGTTTGGCAATTATGCCGACGATTATGGTGGCTGGTGGCTTGGGTATTTTCGCATACGTCAGTGGTCATGCGGGGATGTCGCAGTATTTAGGTGTGCCGCGTGTACCGGGGGCTGGCGAATTGTTGGTGTTCTGCGCGGGTATTTTCGGGGCAGGTTTAGGCTTCTTGTGGTTTAACACTTACCCCGCGCAAGTCTTTATGGGTGATGTCGGCGCGTTGGCTTTGGGTGCAGCCTTGGGCATTGTGGCGGTAATCGTGCGTCAAGAAATTGTGCTGGCAATCATGGGCGGGATTTTCGTTTTGGAAACGCTGTCAGTAATTTTACAGGTGGGTTATTTTAAAGCCACGGGGGGGAAGCGCATTTTCCGTATGGCACCGTTGCATCACCATTACGAGAAAAAAGGCTGGCCAGAACCACGGGTTATCGTGCGTTTTTGGATTATTACCGTCATTTTGGTGATGGTGGGTTTGGCAACACTGAAAGTTCGTTAAGCAGGTAAAGGCAACATGGCAATGCAACACAACAACTGGGATACCTTAGTCGTCGGTTTAGGGCAGACGGGCTTATCGGTTGCGCGGTATTTACAAGCGCAAGGTGTTGCGTTTGCTGTGGTGGATAGTCGGGAAAATCCGCCGGGTCTGGCTGAATTGCAAGCAAACTACCCGCAAGCCGCGTATGCTTTTGGCGCGTTTTCCCATGCCGCCGATTTTTTCGCCCATGCGAAAACTTTGGTGGTTAGCCCCGGTATTGCCATTGCTACGCCTGAAATTAAAGCCGCAGGTGAACGCGGTGCGGCTTTGATTGGCGATATTGAATTGTTTGTGCGCGATACCAAAGCCCCAGTGGTGGCGATTACGGGTTCTAACGGTAAAAGCAGTGTCACTACCTTGGTGGATTTAATGGCGAAAAAGGCGGGTATGAGTTCTTTCGCGGGGGGCAATTTGGGTTATTCCGCGCTGGATATGCTGCTGGATCAGCCCGTGCCGGATGTGTATGTCATGGAGTTATCCAGCTTTCAGTTGGAAACCACGCATTCCCTACACGCGGTTTCGGCGGTCGTGCTGAATGTCAGCGAAGATCACCTTGACCGTTATGCCAGTTATGCCGATTACGCTGCCGCGAAAGCGGTGATTTACCGCAATTGTGCGTGCAAGGTAGTTAACCGCGAAGACCCGCTGGTAATGGCAATGGTAGTGGGGGAATACGTTAGCTTTGGGTTGGATATTCCGGCAGTGGGGCATTACGGCGTGCGGGAACATGCTGGTAAACGTTGGTTAGCCAAAGGTGAAACCTTACTTCTCGCTACGGGTGAAATGAAATTACCGGGTGAACATAATATTGCTAATGCGTTGGCGGCATTGGCATTGGGCGAAGCGGCAGGCATTCCGTTGGAAGGGATGCTAAGCGCGTTACGTGAATTTACGGGGTTAGCACATCGCACCCAATGGGTACGTGAACGTGCAGGGGTGAATTGGTACGACGATTCCAAAGGGACAAACGTGGGGGCGACTTTGGCGGCATTGGCAGGGTTGCCGGGTAAAACGGTATTGATTGCGGGTGGACAGGGTAAGGGGGCAGATTTTTCCCCGTTACGTGAAGTTGCGGCGAATAAAGCCCGTGCTTTGGTTTTGATTGGCGAAGATCGGGAAAAAATTGCCGCTGTGGTGCAAGGTTTCGCCCCTTATGTGTTCGCTGACAGTATGCAAGCAGCGGTGGAAGCTGCCGCAGACTTGGCGCAAGCGGGAGATAATGTTTTGCTTTCCCCAGCGTGTGCCAGTTTCGATATGTTTAAAGGCTACGGGCATCGTGGAGACGTTTTTAGTGCGGCGGTACGAGGTTTAGCATGAGTTTAACGCCAGACGTGTACGAGCACAGCCCTTGGGAGCGATACATCGACCGCGATTTGCTGGTTGCGTTGTTCGCTATCATTGGTATTGGGCTGGTCATGTTGGCTTCTGCTTCCATGTGGGTATCCGAAAAAAGTTACCAAAACCCTTACTACTACTTTGATCGGCAACTCATGTACGTTGGGGTTGGTGTGTTTATCGCCCTGATAATGTACCGTGTGCGGTTGGATTTCTGGCAACAATTGGGCGTGCGTTTACTGCCAATGGTGCTGCTGTTACTGGTTATTGTGTTGATTCCCGGCATTGGGCGGGAGGTAAACGGCAGTCGGCGTTGGTTGAATTTTGGTTTCATGGCGGTGCAAGTGTCAGAAACTGCCAAGCTGATTATGCTGTTGTACCTATCGGGGTATTTAATTCGGCACGGTAAAAACTTGACCGAATCGCCTTCCTACCAACCGTTGTTGATTCCCCTGCTGGTGTTAGGCGTAACGGGTGGGTTGTTGTTGTTAGAGCCGGATTTTGGTTCAACCGTGGTCATTTTCGTCACAGGTTTAGCCTTGCTGTTTTTGGGTGGAGTACCGTTGAAACGCTTGGGCATTTTGATCGGTGGCGCATTGTGCATTATGGCAGTGGCTTCGGTATGGAGTTATCGCCGTGCGCGGTGGGACGCTTTGATTGACCCGTGGGCGTATGCGGAAACTTCCGGTTATCAAACGGTTCACGCACTGATGGCGGTGGGTGATGGTGGTTGGTTTGGTAGTGGCTTAGGCGGTGGCATTCAAAAATTGTTTTACCTGCCGGAAGCGCACAACGACTTTATTTTCTCGATTCTGGCGGAAGAGCTAGGGTTCGTGGGGATTTTGTTGGTATTGAGCTTGTACGGTTGGCTGGTGTTTCGCGCCTTTAGCATTGGTTTTCAAGCGGATAAAAGCGGTAAACACTTTGGCGCATACGTCGCTTATGGCATCGGTTTTTGGATCGGGTTGCAAGTCGTCTTGCACATCGGGGTAAATTTAGCAGTGCTACCGCCGAAAGGGTTGACCTTGCCGTTAATGAGTTACGGTGGCAGCAGTTTAATGGTGACATTCGCCGCAATGGCATTACTCATGCGGGTACATCGTGAAACGTATATCGCCCGTTTTGGAATGCCAGAGCGCAAAGTGGTAAATGTGCGTCGACCACACGCAACAAAAGGAGCAATGGGTGGCTGAGAAAGTGTTACGTCCAATCATGATTACCGCTGGCGGTACGGGCGGGCATGTCTATCCGGGGTTAGCGGTAGCCCGCGCTTTGATTGCGCAAGGGATTCCGGTGGTATGGATGGGAACACGCAAAGGCTTAGAAGCGCGTGTCATCCCCGAAGCAGGCATTGAAATGGCGTGGTTGGAGGTCAACGGTTTGCGCGGTAAAGGTTGGCAAACGCTGTTGTTAGCTCCGGTGAATTTGCTGCGTGCTTTGCTGCAATCGGTGCAAATCATGCTGAAACACAAACCCGCTGCGATTTTAGGCATGGGCGGTTTCGTGGCAGGACCGGGTGGTTTGGTCGCTGCTTTGATGGGTACGCCTGTGGTGATTCACGAACAAAACGCTGTGGCAGGTTTGACCAATAAATTACTTTCGTGGGTAGCACGACGGGTTTTGGAGGGTTTCCCCGGTACGTTTGCTAAGAGCGATAAAGTTACCGCAACGGGGAATCCGGTGCGTTTGGACATTGCAGGTTTACCCAGTCCCCTTGAGCGGCTGGCAGACCGCGATGATGAACCCGTACACATTTTGGTGGTCGGTGGCAGTTTGGGGGCGCAAGCCTTAAATCAAATAGTACCGCAAGCCTTAGCCCAATTGGATGTAGCAATGCGCCCGATGGTGCGTCACCAAGCAGGGGTGAAACACATTGATCAAGCGCAACAGCATTACACCCAGGCAGGGGTAGCAGCAACCGTTACCCCGTTCATTGAAGACATGGCGGAAGCCTACGCATGGGCAGATTTAGTGATTTGCCGTTCAGGGGCATTAACCGTGGCGGAATTAGCGGCGGCGGGTGTCGCTGCGATTTTAGTGCCATTTCCGTATGCAGTAGATGACCACCAAACCGCAAATGGTCAATACCTAGCGGAGAAAGGTGCAGCATTATTATTACAACAGCGCGATTTAAGCGTGGAACAGCTCGCAGGTGTGTTGAGAGATTTATGCTCTGACCGGGCGAAGTTACGTCGGATGAGTATTGCTGCGCGTGAATTGGCGAAACCGTTCGCTACCGCGCAAGTAGCAGCAATCTGTGCGGCTTACGCAGGTTATGACTTTGAAAACAAAGCAGGAAAATAACAAATGAAGATAGGAAACGATCATCTCGCTCGCAAACGCATTAATCGGGTGCATTTTATTGGCATCGGTGGTGCGGGAATGGGTGGTATTGCTGAGGTGGTTGCAAATTTGGGCTATTGCGTGTCGGGTTCTGACCTTGCGGAAGGTGCAATGACCCGTCGCCTGCAATCCCTAGGCGTTACGGTATACAAAGGACACAAAGCTGAACAAGTCGCAGGGGCAGACGTAATCGTGGTTTCCACCGCGATTGACCCGACCAACCCTGAAATCATAGCGGCGCGTGAACAACGCATTCCCATTGTGCGGCGGGCAGAAATGCTGGCTGAAATTATGCGTTTCCGCCAAGGTATCGCAGTCGCAGGTACGCACGGTAAGACTACTACAACCAGCCTGACTACCAGCTTGCTGGTAGAGGGTGGCATGGACCCTACTTACGTCATTGGTGGTAAGTTAAACAGTTCCGCGAGTAACTCCAAACTGGGTACGGGCGAATACTTGGTGGCGGAAGCGGATGAAAGCGATGCTTCGTTCCTTTACCTGCAACCCATGATTGCGGTTGTTACCAATATCGACGAAGACCACATGTCCACTTACGGCGGTGATTTCGCCAAGTTAAAACAAACGTTTGTGGAATTTTTGCATCACCTGCCATTCTACGGTTTGGCGGTGCTGTGTGTGGATGATGAGCATGTCCGCGAAATTTTGCCGGATGTAGGTCGCCCGGTGATTACTTACGGCATTGACCAAGCAGATGCTGATGTACGTGCCAGTAATGTACGTTTCAATGGCACGCAAACCACGTTCACTGTGGCACGTCCACGCGGTAAGGAAACGTTGGAGATTACCCTGAATTTACCGGGGCGGCACAATGTCTTGAATGCCTTGGCTGCCATTGCGATTGCGACGGAAGTGGACGTGTCAGACGAAGCCATTATGGCGGGGTTACGCAAGTTTGATGGTGTGGGACGGCGTTTCCAACAATACGGCGATATTGGGTTTGCTTTGGGTAAGAAAGCTACTTTGGTGGACGATTACGGGCATCACCCCCGTGAAATGAAAGCCACGTTGGATGCAGTGCGTAATGCGTGGCCAGAACGCCGTTTGGTGCAAGTTTTCCAACCGCACCGTTACACCCGTACCCGTGATTTGTTTGAAGACTTTGCGCAAGTCTTGTGTGAAACCGATGTATTGGTGTTGTTGGATGTGTATGCCGCGAGTGAGCAACCGATTCCGGGAGCGGATGGACGCGCTTTGGCACGAGCGATTCGCATTCGGGGCAAAGTTGACCCAATTTTCGTTGCCGATGTCGAAGACGTACCGGGTGTGTTGAAACACATTTTGCAAGATGGTGACATTATCCTAACGCAAGGCGCGGGCAGCGTGGGCGGTTTGGCAGCAAGTTTGCCCGAAAAACTCACTGTACGGAGTGGCGAATAATGGTAGACGCAGCAATGCAAGCAAAATTCGGTAAAGTCGCGGTATTGTACGGTGGCTGGGCTGCTGAACGTCCGGTTTCCCTCAAAAGTGGGGCTGCCGTTTTAAAAGCACTGCAAGACAGTGGGGTTGA
>CAZJDN010000003.1:10720-28885 GCA_964544775.1 uncultured Thiothrix sp. | reverse complement strand
GTGGCGGAATTAGGTTTACCGTTAATGGTCAAACCTGCCACAGAAGGCTCTAGCATTGGCATGAGCAAAGTAAAAGTGGCGCAAGACCTTGAGGATGCTTACCACAAAGCCGCTGCGTGCAGTTCAGTTGTTATTGCGGAACAATGGATTACGGGTGAGGAGTACACCGCTGGTATTGTGGCGGGTGAATCATTCCCGCTGATTCGTTTGGAAGTACCGGGGGAATTCTATGATTACGAGGCGAAATACCTGCGTGATGATACCCGTTACCATTGCCCTTGTGGTTTACCTGCCGCCGAAGAACAAGCCATGCAAGCCTTAGCACGTCAAGCCTTTGCTGCGGTGAGTGGGCGCGGTTGGGGGCGTGTTGATATGATGCGTGACAAACAAGGCAAAGCATGGTTAATTGAGGTAAATACCAACCCCGGTATGACGGACCACAGTTTAATTCCGATGGGCGCACGCGCCGTTGGCTTAAATTTTAACGCGCTGGTTGTACGAATATTGGAGACAACGTTGTAATGAACCAATACCGCCGCCGCCAACCCCCGAAACGCAACCAACGCCAACGTTTTAATATTGCGCAAATTTCGCCGCGTTTATTGAAACTCGCCACGGTGCTGTCAGTGGGGTTAGTGGTGTCGGGCGGTTTCCTTGGCGTAAGGGCATGGTTGAGTAATCCACAAAATCTGCCCATTAGTCAGATTGATATTCAAGGTGAATTGAAATTCATCAAAGATGCTGAGTTACGGGCAGTCATTAATAAGTACGCGCAAACCAATTTATACCTCCTTGACACGGAAGCCTTGGAGGCGGATTTGGAAACGCAATCGTGGGTACGTGCTGTCACCTTACGCAAATCATGGCCGAATCAATTGACCGTGGTAGTAGAAGAACAACGCCCTGTCGCTTTTTGGGGGCATGAGCGTTTAATGAATCAGTTCGGTGAGTTGTTTGCTGGCGACTTACCGAGCATGAAAGGCGTTTTTCCGACGTTATACAGTCCAGAAGAAAAAGGGCGGGAAATGGCGGAACGTTTTTTACAAATGCGCACATGGCTACACGGTATGCCATTGGAAATTGCTGAGTTAACGGAAGATGCCAGCGGCGCATGGCGGATAAAGTTCAAGAATGGGCCAGAAGTTTTAGTTGGCAACGAAGATCAAGAACGCCGTATTGCAAGATTTAAAGTGGGTTTCCAGCAGGAACTGGTAAGCAAGTTGAGTAACGTGCGCCGTGTCGACCTACGTTATACCAACGGTTTTGCCGTTGAATGGAAGCAAACCCCGCTGAGCTTGCGGGAAGCAGTAGGCGTGAGCCGCAGGAGTTAGAGATGTCAAAGAAAACAGAGCATAACTTGATTGTCGCGCTGGATTTGGGAACTTCCAAAGTGGTTGCTCTTGTCGGTGAAATTAATGACAACGGACGTTTAGAAATCATCGGCATTGGATCATACCCCTCGCGGGGGATGAAAAAAGGCGTGGTCGTAAATATTGAGTCCACGATTCAATCCATCCAGCGAGCGGTAGAAGAAGCCGAATTAATGGCGGGTACGCAAATCCGCAGCGTGTATGTCGGCATCGCAGGAAGTCATGTGCGCAGTCTCAATTCGCACGGGATTGTGGCGATTAAAGACAAAGAAGTGACGGAAAATGATGTAGAACGGGTCATGGATGCCGCGCGTGCCGTTGCGATTCCTGCCGATCAACGCATTTTGCACGTTTTACCGCAAGAATACGTGATTGACCAGCAAGAAGGCATTCGAGAACCTGTGGGAATGTCCGGCGTGCGTTTGGAGGCGCGGGTACACCTTGTCACGGCGGCGCACAGTGCGGCACAGAATTTGGTGAAGTGCGTAGAGCGGTGTGGTTTACACGTTGAAGACATTATTTTAGAGCAAGTTGCTTCTAGTTACGCAGTATTAGAAGATGATGAAAAGGAACTGGGGGTCTGTTTAGTTGATATTGGTGGTGGTACAAGCGATATTGCAGTATTCATGAACGGTTCTATCCATCATACTGCGGTTATTCCTATCGCGGGTGATCAAGTTACCAATGACATTGCGGTAGCAGTAAGAACCCCAACGCAACACGCTGAAACGATCAAGATTAAATACGGTTATGCTTTACGCCAGCTAGCCAATGCAGAAGAATTAATTGAAGTACCCGGTGTTGGTGAGCGCGAACCCCGCAGCCTATCGGTACAAACATTAGCTTCCGTTGTTGAGCCACGTTACGAAGAGTTATTTTCCCTTGTATTACAAGAGCTTCGTCGCAGTGGTTTTGAAGAGCGCATTGGTGCGGGCATCGTCTTAACGGGTGGTGCGTGCAAAATGCGCGGTGTGCGTGAATTAGCCGAAGAAGTATTCCACATGCCAGTACGTATTGGTATGCCACGGAATCTCGGCGGCTTACGCAGTGAAGTTGAAAACCCTATCCATTCTACAGGAGTCGGATTATTGCTGTACGGAATGGCGCAGCAGGCTTATGGAAGCAAGCGTACTTATGCCACGAGTGTCGTGTCATCTGAAGGGTGGTTTGAACGTTTGAAAAGTTGGTTTAACGGGAACTTTTAACAGTCGGAGAGTACGGGCATGTTTGAATTAATGGACAGTGCAGCCAAAGGGGCTGTAATCAAGGTAATCGGTGTCGGTGGTGGCGGTGGCAACGCAGTCAAGCACATGGTCTCCTCTGGAATCGAAGGTGTTGAATACATCTGTGCCAATACAGACGCGCAAGCGTTGCAAGGCTTAGGTGTAAAAACGTTATTGCAATTAGGCGCGTCGTTAACCAAAGGTTTAGGTGCAGGCGCGAAACCAGAAATTGGGCGTGAAGCGGCAATCGAAGATCGTGATCGCATCCGTGAATTGATCAATGGCACAGACATGCTGTTCATCACCGCAGGTATGGGCGGTGGAACAGGTACAGGTGCTGCTCCTGTTATTGCAGAAATTGCGCGGGACATGGGGATTTTGACCGTAGCGGTTGTAACCCGTCCTTTCGTGTTAGAAGGGATGCGGCGTAAACAATCCGCCGATTATGGCATTGGCGAATTAGGCAAATACGTTGATTCCCTGATCACCATTCCGAACCAAAAATTGCTGACTTCGCTGGGTAAAAACGTATCCATGCAATCGGCTTTCGCCGCTGCTAACGATGTATTGCTCCATGCGGTGCAAGGTATTTCGGAACTGATTACCAGCCCCGGTTTAATCAACGTTGACTTTGCTGACGTGAAAGCGGTTATGTCTGGTGGTGGTATTACCCTCATGGGAACGGGTGAAGCACAAGGCGAAGACCGTGCATCCAAAGCCGCGACAATGGCGATTTCCAGCCCACTGTTAGAAGACATCCGTTTAGACGGTTCACGCGGTATTCTGGTTAGCATCAGTGGTGGTATGGACATGACCATGCACGAGTTTGAAGAAGTTGGCTCGGTAATTAGCCAATTTGCTGACCAAGATGCCAACGTCATCATCGGCACAACGATGGATGAAACCTTGGGTGAAAAAATTCGTGTCACCATCGTTGCCACAGGTTTGGAAGAAATGGGAATGGCGATACAGCAGAAAAAGCCAGCCTTGAAAGCCGTACCAACGGCTCAACCGCCTGCTCAGCCATCGGAGAAATCCCGTATTGCAAAACTGCCACCCGTCGAAGTAAGCACTACGATAGGTGTTCGGGGTAGCGGTACTTATGAAGACCCAAGCTATATACGTAATGGGACGAATTTGGATATTCCAGCTTTCTTGCGTAAACAAGCAGACTAAAGCGTGACCGACCGCGCTGTGATAGTTTGAGATGAACATGCCCAACGTGGGTAAAAGGTTTTAACTTTTACCCATTTAAGGAGCATGTTGGTAAGCAGAATCACCAGAAAGTCAGCTTGCAAAAAGGGATTTTCAGGTGATTTTTTGTTTCTGGTGTAAAGTCGATCAGACAAAAAAAGAATAATTCCAATAAAATCCGCCTATTCTCAATCTAGGCGTATCGAAACGATTTTCAGGGGACACCATGCTGAGGCAGCGCACACTTAAACAAACCGTATCCACAATAGGGATTGGTTTGCATTCAGGGAAAAAAGTTTCCCTTACCCTTCGTCCTGCTCCGTCTAATACTGGGATAGTTTTCCATCGGATTGATTTACATCCGCCTGCCTTAGTTGAGCTACACCCTGAACGGGTAGCTGACACCATGTTATGCACGGCGTTGGTACAAAATGAGGCAAAAGTTTCCACCATTGAGCATTTGCTCTCGGCATTAGCGGGTTTGGGCATCGACAATTTGTATATTGATTTGGATGCGCCGGAAATTCCGATTATGGATGGCAGTGCCGCGCCTTTTGTGTATTTGCTTTTATCCGCAGGTATTGAAGAACTCAAAGCACCCAAACGGTTTATTCGTATCAAACAGCCGATTGAAGCCCGTAAAGGTGATGGTTGGGCGCGATTAGTACCTTATGCGGGTTTTAAAGCCAGTTTTGACATTAACTTCAATCACCCAGCGGTGAATGCAACCCGCCAGTCGTTGGAAATCGATTTCTCGCATCAAGCCTATGCCAGCGAAATTGCGCGAGCGCGTACTTTTGGTTTTATGCGTGATGTGGAAATGATGCGTTCGCGCAATTTAGGGTTAGGCGGTGGTTTGGAAAATGCGATTGTATTGGATGAATTCCGGGTGCTTAACCACGATGGTTTACGTTACGCGGATGAATTTATCCGCCATAAAATCTTGGATGCGATTGGCGATTTATACACCCTAGGACACGGCATTATCGGCGCGTATCAAGCGCACAAATCAGGTCATGCAATTAATAATTTATTGGCGCGAGAACTACTGCAACAACGGGATGCGTGGGAAATGGTAACGCTGGCGGAAGACGAAAAGCAGCAGGTCATTTTCGTCGATGATTACGCTTTCGTCGGGATTTAAACTAAACGGGTGCGGGATTGTTGCGCCGTGGCGGCAAGTTGCATAACGGCGTGTTGTAATTCTTTGTCATTGATTCCTTGAGCAATACTTTGCATGACTGAAGCGGCTTTCGGCGACAGTTGATAGCCGTTGTTTTTTTGCATAATGCTTGCAAAAGGTAAACTAATCAATTTAACATTCAGCGCACTAATTTTTAGGTTTAGGCGTTTGCTTAAATGTTTGCCAAGTACATGCTGTTGAAAACGAATTTGGGTAGCCAAATGCGGGTCTTCAGTCAAGAGTGTCAACCGAGAGTGTTTCAATATTGGCCAGATACGGTCGTATACTGTCAGCGACAGAAATTCGCCTATCGTTTGGGTCAATTCATCTACCCGTTCAAGCCTTTCGGCGATGTTTGTGTTTATCAATCGGTTGATCTTTCTCATGCTACAGGCAGGCTCATCAGCTACAATAACGTTGATTATAAGGATAGCGATGGTAGTACGTCGAACCCATTAAGGAAGTTGAGGGACATACAACCGTGAAAGTAATTTGTTTAAGTGACGATGGCTCGCGCCGCGCCTCGTTTAGCCTCCAGCCTTGGAAGCATTTGATCATCCCAGCAGGCATCATTGCTTTGTTGATCATTGGTCTTTCCATCAACCAAATGTTAGGTCTATACCGCCTCGATAAAACGCCAGAAAATGCGTCACTGTCTAAGGATGAAGCGGGGAAAATCATTTCCGCGTTAGAGCAGCAAATCAGCACTGTCGATCAAATCAAGAAAGCCTACGCCAATTATACGGTAGATGTGGATACACTGTCGTCCCGTTTAGGCTCGATGGAAGCTGAAATTGTACGCTTGAATGCCCTAGCCAAACGGGTAGCAGACAAAGCCAAGTTAGACCCCAAAGAGTTTTCCTTGGAGGAAAAGCCACCGCAAGGTGGTTTGGAACATCCCCTACCGACGGATCAACACTCATCCGCGAGTAACCTGTTGTCAGCGTTCCAACAAGCAGAGAACAGTATTGATCGGCAAAAAAGCATTATGGCGGCACTGGAACAGATTCTGGATGGTCTAACGCTGCAAGACGAAGTGTGGCCTTCGGGTCGCCCAGTTCATACCGGGTATATTTCCTCGGAATTTGGTTTCCGCCGTGACCCTTTCAATGGTTTACCTCGGATGCATAAAGGCATTGATTTTGCTGGTCCCGTGGGGACGGAAGTCTTTGCGGTTGGTGGCGGGGTTGTGGCTTTCGCAGGCAACCGTAATGATGGCTACGGTAACGTGGTGGAAATTGATCACGGCGATGGTTTGACCAGTCGTTATGGGCATTTAAGTGCGATTAAAGCAGCGGAAGGCGAAGTGGTGAAAAAAGGGGATTTAGTGGCATACGTCGGTAATACGGGGCGTTCCACCGGACCGCATCTCCACTTAGAAGTGATAAAAAATGGCGAGCAAGTTAACCCCCGCGAGTATTTAAGCGTCGCAGAGTAAGGTACTGGACATTAACAAAAATTCACCGTGCAGCCAGTTAAACACGGTATACTATCAAGATGCACCGTCCGGTGTAGTGATGTGCTGATCATGTCATTACAGCCGGACTTTTTCTTTGGACAAGGATACAAGAGAGAAAAACTATGCTGGGTTCCGTAGCCAAAATGATTTTTGGCAGCCGAAATGATCGTTTGGTCAAGTCTTATTCCAAAGTAGTCAAAAAAATAAACGCACTGGAAACACAATACCGAGCCTTGTCTGATGAACAGTTGACGGCAAAAACCGCAGAATTTCGGGCGCGTTTGGAGAAGGGTGAAACCCTTGAAAGCCTGTTACCAGAAGCCTTTGCGACTGTGCGTGAAGCAGGTCAGCGGGTGTTGGGTATGCGCCATTATGACGTACAGTTAATTGGCGGTATGGTACTCAACGACGGCAAAATCGCTGAGATGAAAACGGGTGAAGGTAAAACTTTGGTCGCAACCGCTGCTGCGTACTTGAATGCCTTACCGGGTAAAGGAATGCACGTCATTACCGTCAATGATTATTTGGCGCAACGTGATGCGGGGCAAATGTCGCGTTTGTACGGTTTCTTAGGTTTAACCACAGGTGTCATCATTAATGGTTTGACCTCGGATGAACGTCGTGAATCTTACGCTGCTGACATTACTTACGGCACGAATAACGAATTCGGTTTCGACTATTTGCGCGACAACATGGCTTTCCGCAAGGAAGACCGTGTGCAACGTCCGTTGCATTATGCGATTGTGGACGAAGTTGACTCCATCCTGATCGACGAAGCGCGTACTCCGCTGATTATTTCAGGCCCAAGCCACGACGCTTCGCAGCTTTATATTGCCATCAATGCGGTGATTCCGTCCTTTGTGCGCCAAGAAGGTGAAGATACTGCTGGCGATTATTGGGTGGATGAAAAAGCTCGCCAAGTCTATTTCAGTGAAGCAGGGCAAGAACGCGCCGAACAATTGTTGCTGGAAGCAGCCATTTTGCCGGAAGGTCAAGGTCTATACGACACCGTAAGCATTAGCATTCTGCACCATTTGAATGCGGCGTTACGCGCTCACGCTTTGTTCCAACGTAACGTGGATTACATTGTGCGTGACGGCAAAATCATCATTGTTGATGAGTTTACCGGACGGACTATGCCGGGTCGTCGTTGGTCGGAAGGTTTGCATCAAGCGATTGAAGCCAAAGAAGGGGTAGAAATTCAGGCGGAAAACCAAACGCTGGCTTCCATCACCTTCCAAAACTATTTCCGTTTGTACGAAAAACTCTCTGGTATGACAGGGACGGCAGATACGGAAGCCTTTGAGTTACAACAAATTTACGGTCTGGAAGTGGTGGTTATTCCTACTCACCGTCCAATGGTGCGTAAAGATGCCAATGACTTGGTGTATTTGACGGCGGAAGAAAAATACGACGCAATTATTACCGAAATTCAAGCAGAAGTTGCTAAAGGTCGCCCGATTTTGGTGGGTACAGCTTCGATTGATACCTCTGAATTGGTTTCGGAAAAACTCAAAGCCCTGCGCATTCCACATGAAGTATTGAATGCGAAACAGCATGAGCGCGAAGCACACATTATCGCCAATGCGGGTCGCCCCGGTGCAGTAACGATTGCTACCAACATGGCAGGGCGCGGTACGGACATTGTACTTGGCGGTAGTTTGGATGACGAATTGCGTCAATTAGCTGAGCCAAACCCTGAAGCGGAAGAAAAAATCCGCGCTTTGTGGAAAAAGCGTCATGATGCTGTCGTTGCTGCGGGTGGTTTGCACATTCTCGGCACGGAACGCCACGAATCCCGTCGTATTGATAACCAGTTGCGCGGTCGTGCAGGTCGTCAAGGCGACCCCGGTTCTTCACGTTTCTTCCTCTCGTTGGAAGACAGCCTCATGCGTATTTTCGCCTCTGATCGCGTTAAAAGCATGATGCAACGGCTGGGGATGGAAAAAGGGCAAGCGATTGAAGCGGGTTTGGTTTCCAAATCGATTGAAAATGCCCAACGTAAGGTGGAAGCACACAACTACGACATTCGGAAACATTTGTTGGAATACGATGACGTAGCAAACGACCAACGGAAAGTCATTTACACGCAACGTAATGAGTTGTTGGACGCAGAAGACATTGCAGAAATGATTGCGGCTATCCGCGAAGACGTAGTGGATTCCATTTTCAGTGCTCATATTCCACCCGGTAGCGTGGATGAGCAGTGGAATATTGACGGTTTGTACAAGCAGCTTTACACCGATTTCGGCGTGGATTTACCGATTAAGCAATGGTTGGCAACGGAAAAAAATCTGTACGAAGACAACCTGCGTGACCGTATCCAAGAACAAGTTGCTGCGGTTTTAACCTACAAAGAAGAGATGATCAGTTCGCCGAATATGCGTCGTCTGGAACGTGATGTCATGCTGCACGTACTGGATACGGAATGGAAAGATCACTTGGCTGCAATGGATTACCTGCGTCAAAGCGTGGGCTTGCGTGGTTATGCGCAGAAAAATCCTAAGCAAGAGTACAAGCGTGAAGCCTTTGAAATGTTTGAGCAATTGCTGGAGCGCGTGAAGCACGATGTCGTGGCATTCCTCATGCGTATCCAATTGCAAGAGCCGCAACAAACAATGGAAGAGCTGGAAGAACACGCAGAACAACCGATGCAATTCAGTCATCCTGATGTGGGTGGTGCGTTCGTGGATGAGGATGAAGAAGTTACGGATACTTATCAGCGCGAAGGCGACAAAGTTGGGCGTAATGACCCATGCCCATGTGGTTCGGGTAAAAAGTACAAGCATTGCCACGGCAAATTGGCGTAAGTTTTCGAGGAAAAAAGTATGGCGGTCAATTTACAAGCTCCTGAAACCCTGTTGCCTGTCGCAGGCGTGCGTTTGGCTTCGGTAAATGCGGAGATACGTTACAAAAACCGTAACGATTTGTTGCTAATTGAATTGGAAGAGGGCAGCCATACTGCCGCTGTCTTTACTCGCAATGCTTTTTGTGCCGCGCCTGTACACGTTTGCCGGAGTCACTTGCAGCATTCCAACCCACGTTATTTGCTGATTAATGCTGGCAATGCCAACGCAGGAACGGGTGAGCAAGGGATGCAAGCTGCGCGTGAAAGCTGTGAACAAGTGGCGGAGCAAGTCGGCTGTTGGGCAGAACAAGTATTGCCGTTTTCCACGGGTGTCATTGGAATGCAATTGCCTGTGGAAAAGATTACCGCAGCTTTGCCACAAGCGATTGCTAAACTGGACGAAAACGGCTGGCTGGAAGCCTCACGGACGATCATGACCACTGACACCGTTGCGAAAGCGATGAGTCGTCAGGTCGAAATTTTTGGTGAAACCATAACCATTACGGGGATTGCCAAAGGCGCGGGGATGATTCACCCGAACATGGCAACCTTATTGGCGTATGTGGCAACCGATGCTTTGCTGGAAAAAGAAACCCTGCAAAAAGTCCTGAACGAAGTGGTGGAAGAAACCTTTAACTGCATTACGGTTGATGGTGATACCTCCACGAATGACTCTTTGGTTGTCATGGCAACGGGGAGTTCCGGCGTTTATGTTGGCAGTGAAGGTTTAGGTGCGTTCAAACAAGCTCTGCACGAAGTTTGCTTGTATTTAGCGCAGGCAATTATCCGTGATGGTGAGGGGGCAACCAAATTCATTAGCGTTGATGTGCAAGGTGCATTGACCCGTGAAGAAGCCCGTGAAGTGGGTAATACGGTTGCACTTTCCCCGTTGGTGAAAACCGCTTTGTTTGCAAGTGACCCGAACTGGGGACGTATTTTAGCAGCGGTTGGGCGTAGCCACGTTGCTAATTTGGACGTAAGTCGCATTACCATTTGGTTGGGTGAAACCTTGCTGATCGAAAATGGTGAGCCAGCTCCCACTTACCGCGAAGAATTAGGTGCGGCAGAAATGAAGCTAGCGGAAATTAATATCCGCATTCATTTAGGACGCGGGGAAGCCGCTGCAACGACATGGACATGCGATTTCTCTTACGATTACGTCAAAATCAACGCGGAATACCGTAGTTAATGTGTCTATTTTGCAACGTGTTAATGTTGATTCCCTGTTAATATTATTGTGAATATTTTATGCAAAAAATAATAGGTAGTTCAGCATTAGCGCGGCGGCGTTATTGGATCGATAATATCCAGAGTTTGACTGGGAGTTTCGGCGGCAATGCAGACCAGTTAGAACAGGAATTAAAGACTGAAATCATTATGCAAGGCTATGCTGCATTGTTGGATCATTTGCATTTGTGCGGGGCTATACCTGAAGCCTATCAACATGACAGTAGCGAAGAAAAGTTATACTCTAAATATACCGATGTGCTTCTCGCGGAATCTTTTCGTGCTCTTGGTATAAATAGTTTTGTGTTGAAAGAACGTGCAGATGCGGCTGACGTTGAGGCGTATGCAAGCAATTATAGTTTTGTTGCAGATGCCAAATCCTTTAGATTAAGTAGAACTGCGAAAAATCAAAAAGATTTCAAAGTTCAAGCAATGGATGGCTGGAAGCGCGGTAAGCCTTACGCGATGGTTGTGTGTCCGATTTATCAATTACCAGCTAAATCCAGTCAAATATATGCGCAGGCAAGTACAAGGCATGTTTGTATTTTTACTTATTCGCATCTAGCTGTATTAGTCGCTTTTGCGCAAGTAGCGAGTCAATCGTTAGCAGAAACGTTGTTGTTGGAAATATTTAAAACAGTAAATGCTCTTCATCCATCGAAAGATGCACATACTTATTGGTCTGTTATTAATCGGGTAATGTTAGATTTCTCCCCTCGTGTTGCTGAATTATGGCATCAAGAAAAGTTAGCTGCTAGTGAGTCTATTTTTCTAACTAAAGAAGAATCTTTAACTTTTCTTGCTCAGGAACGCGAAAGAATTATGCGTATGAGTCATGCAGATGCGCTATTGGAGCTTATTCGTATCAATAAAATAGATAGTCGAATGACTACAATAAGTACGGTTACTGATAATGCATTGCTTAGTATATAGCAAGGATGTTAAATGAATAACCTATTAAATCGCGTTATTAATCAAGATAGTATTATCGGTTTATCCATGTTGCCAAAGGAGTCTGTTCATTTAATTCTAAGCGATATTCCTTATGGTATTGGTGTCGATGATTGGGATGTGCTGCATGAAAATACAAACTCAGCTTATATGGGAACGAGTCCCGCACAAATAAAAGCCGGAGCTGTTTTTAAAAAGCGCGGCAAGCCAATTAATGGTTGGTCTGAGGCTGATAGAGAAATTCCTCGCCAATATTATGATTGGTGCTCCAAATGGGCAGGGGAATGGTTGCGTGTATTAAAACCAGGTGCTTCGGTTTTTATTTTTGCAGGAAGACGGTTATCGCATCGTTGTATTGCGGCGTTAGAAGATGCAGGTTTCAGTTTTAAAGATATGTTTGCTTGGATGCGGCAACGTGCACCACACCGGGCGCAGCGTGTAAGTGTTGTCTATGAACGTCGGGGTGATGCAGTTAATGCACAATTATGGGATGGGTGGCGTGTTGGTAATTTAAGACCTCTATTTGAACCCGTTTTATGGTTTACTAAGCCCTATAAAATTGGTACAACCATTGCTGATAATGTTTTGGCACATGGTGTTGGTGCTTTTAATGAGGATGCATTTCTTCAATATGAAAAATCACCTGATAATATTTTAGTAAGTGGTTTTATGGCTGGCGAGGCTGGTCTTCATCCAACGCAGAAGCCTGTTAAACTTATGCAGGCATTAATTGAATTGAGTACGCAAAAGGGGCAGGTTGTCCTTGATCCATTTTGTGGTAGTGGTTCTACTTTGTTAGCAGCTAAGTTGTTAGGGCGTGATTTTATTGGTTTTGAGCTTAATCAAAATTATGTAGATATTGCTCAATCACGTTTGACTGGTACAGGTGATCAGCAAATCAAATTATTTGGATAGGTCACTTTTTATGGTTATGAATAAAAGCCTCCCTTTACACGTTGTTGCGGCGGTGATTCGTGGTAGTGGGCAGCAACAGGGTAAAGTGTTCCTCGCTAAACGCCCTGCGCACATTTCTCAAGGGGGTAAATGGGAGTTCCCCGGCGGTAAAGTGGAAGCAGGGGAAACCCGTGAAGCAGCACTGGCACGCGAATTACAAGAAGAAGTCGGTATTCAAGTGATGGCTGCTCGTCCATTGATTGAGGTGTACCACCATTACGTTGAACGGTTGGTGCATCTGGATGTGTGGGAAGTGACGGCTTTTAGTGGTGAGCCGCACGGTAAAGAAGGGCAAGAAACCGCGTGGGTTGATAATACAGACTTACACTCGTTGACCTTTCCAGCGGCTAACTTACCGATTATTACCGCTACCCAACTGCCAGACAGTTGTTTGATTACACCAGAGCCGCAGGGTACTGCCGATTTTTTACGACGCTTGGAAAGCTGCCTAATAGCAGGGGTGCGTTTAGTACAGTTTCGGGCTAAATCTTTATCACCAACGGCTTATTTGGCATTAGCATCGCAAGTGATTGCGCTAGTACATGCCTATGGTGGCAAAGTCATGCTCAATTCGCCACCGCAATTACTGGCGGAAGCGGATGGTTTGCATCTAACCAGCACACAATTATTCGCACTGAATGCCAAACCGTTGTTACCCGCAGGGCAATGGTTGTCTGCGGCGTGCCACAACGCGCAAGAATTAGCTCATGCAGCACACTTAGGGGTGGATTTTGCGTTTTTATCTCCTGTATTGGTGACGGCATCGCATCCTGAAGTAGCTGCGTTGGGTTGGCAAGCATTTCAGCAGTTGGTAGCAGAGGTTAATTTGCCTGTGTACGCGCTCGGTGGCTTGGCTGAGACGCAAGTTGAAACCGCCCGTCTGCACGGTGGGCAGGGGATTGCTGCCATCCGTGCTTTGTGGGGCGCGTAATTACGCAGGTTGATCAGGAATAAGTTGGCTATTAAGGCGCAAGATCATGTCTTTTAACAGCAGTTTACGTTTCTTTAAGCGCGTGGCTTTAAACTGATCGTGATGCGCTTCAGCCAGTAAAGCGGCAATCGCTTCATCGAGTTCACGATGCTCTTGCGTTAATGCCGCTAGTTTTTGATGCAGGATTTCCGTATCTGAATGCATGGTATTACTTAGTTAAAATACGCCGTTTTTCTTTGTAACGTATAACGACCTTTTTGTCATCGGCTGCTTTATCGCTGCTTTGTGTGGGCGGTGCGTAATTAGGCTTTTCCCAGCTACCGATTTCGTAAGAGCCACCGCTGTTATTATCGCGCCGCATTCCACCCGTTGGACGGTTGTGTTGATACGCTTGTCCACCACCTGCGGTATTGCTGCCATCGCGTTGTTTGCGTTGTGCGCCACCATTTAAACGACCGTAAGGTCCTTTACGCTGCTGACGGTCAGCAGAATTACTGCCACCGTTGGCTTGTTGTTGGTCATCGTTAGTATGACGGCGTTGTTCATGATGGTTACGGCGCTCTGTAGAACGTCCGCCGCCACTGTACGAGCCGCCGCCATTACCACCGCGCCCACTATCATTGTTTGGTGGGCGTTTACCGTGCTGTGAATGGCTGCGTTGCCCATGATTACCGCCGCTGCCACCATGATTATTGCGTGGTGAACGTACCGCAGGGGTAAAGCCAGAGGTGTGTTCCAGCGGTGCAAGCCCCGGCAACGTACATTGCTCGATGGAATCACCAAGGTAATCTTCAATGCGTTTTAGGTTTTCCCGTTCGCGTGGCAATACCACGGAAATTACCGCTTCTTCGCGGGTTTCAACCGGAAGGCTTTGCAGGCGTGCTTCGTAATCTTCAACCTTGGCAGGTAATTCAAAGTTAATGATGTGTTCGTCGCCTTGCAGATTAATCGGCAGATTGTCTTGGTCGGCGTAGATTAAAATGGGGCACGTTGCGCCGTTGCGTTCGTCTTCGGGAATATCGGCGGCAATATCGGCAGTATGCCCGTGGTTGCTTAAGCTCTCTGCCAAGGCTTTGGCTGTTTTACTGGTGACGGTGAAAATACAAGTTGGTTCACCTGCAAATTCATCCAGCAAGTGATCCATCAGTGCGATTTTATGCGTGTAATCGTCAGCCAAATGCACAACTTGCGGCAATTGCAGCAAAGGATTACGGTCATCTTCGATTTCGAGTTCTTCCGCACCTGCTAAAACAGTACGGGCGTAACTCGCAATATCATCCTCTTTACGCACAAACGAAATCACCGGACAAGCGGATGAACGTTCAGAGAGTATTTTATTGATTAAACCGTGTAAGCCTTTATGGTAAATCGCACTTAAGTCATCAATCACCAACATTTCTAATTTAGAAAAATCGGCTTTGTTATTATCAACTAAATCGTTTAAACGTCCCGGTGTGGCAATCATTAAATCCAGCGGACGGCGCAATAAACGCATTTGCGGTTGATAAGGGCGACCACTGACAATAAAGCCGGAACGAATCTGCTGCCCATCTCCCAGTAAGCGTTTGATTGTATAGTTAATTTGGTTTACCCGATCACGCCGCGATGTCAAAATCAACACGCGCGTGTGCCGATGCTCTTCCAAGGGATTACTCAGCACATGATTAATGGCTGGAATCAGGAATGCACCTGTTTTGCCGGAAGCAGATTGTGTCCAGATAATGACACTCTTATTCGCAGTCATTAGCGGGATCAACTGCTTTTGCAGCTCAGTCGGATTTTCGTAACCAGCCGCCTCGATGGTGGCTGCGAATGCTTCGTTAAGACCTAGTTCTGAGAACGACAAGACACGTACTCCCCGTCTGTAAATGGGTGAGAGTGGTTTAAATTAAAAGACAACCTTCACACTGGATTGAAGATGAACCAGCAAAATTCCCCATGTCTGCTTTCAAAACCCGTAATTATGACTTGCATGGCGGCATGGGTATGGAGGATAAAATTATTATATCTGTTGCGTACAGTCAACAATTATAAACCTTTTGTTGTAAGTTTACATCACAGCTTCAATGGCTTTATCCAGCCGTGAAACCGCTGTAACTTTCATTCCTTCAATGGGTTGTCTCGGTTTATTTCCTTTTGGCACGATTGCCTGCCGGAAACCGTGCTTTGCAGCCTCTCGCAATCGTTCCTCTCCGTTTGGTACTGGGCGAATTTCGCCTGCAAGCCCAACCTCTCCAAAAACCACTAGATCAGCAGGTAGAGGGCAATTGCGGAAACTTGAGAGTGCCGCTAAGAGTAAGGGTAAATCAGCGGCGGTTTCTGAAATCTTAACGCCACCAACAATATTTATAAATACATCTTGATCAAACATGGAAATTCCGCCGTGGCGATGCAGCACGGCAAGTAACATAGCAAGGCGATTTTGTTCTAAGCCCAATGTTACCCGACGCGGTGCAGCCCCGTGGCTTGCATCCACAAGAGCTTGCACTTCCACCATCAAAGGGCGTGTACCTTCGCGCGTTACCATAATAACACTGCCAGAAACAGGCTCATCATGGCGGGACAAGAAAATGGCTGAGGGGTTACTAACGCCTTTTAGCCCTTGTTCGGTCATGGCAAATACACCTAGCTCGTTTACCGCACCGAAACGGTTTTTCACTGCGCGTAAAATGCGGTAACGTCCGCCCGGATCACCCTCAAAGTATAATACAGTATCAACCATGTGTTCTAAAACACGCGGACCCGCCAGCGTACCTTCTTTGGTGACGTGCCCGACAATAAACAAGGCTGTTTGGGTTTGTTTAGCAAAACGAACTAATTTCGCCGCCGATTCACGAATCTGACTGACTGAACCGGGGGCAGATTGTAAGCTGTCGGTAAAAATGGTTTGGATGGAATCAATTACCATCAGCCCCGGCTTTTCCCGTGCGGCGAGTGTAATAATGCTTTCTACACACGTTTCCGTCAGTAGGCGCAGTTTATCGGTGGGCAAGCCTAAACGCACAGCGCGTAAACCGACTTGTTGTAACGATTCTTCACCCGTGACGTATAAGCTGCTGTGTGTCGTGAGTTGCGTCAGTGTTTGCAGCAAAATGGTGGATTTACCAATCCCCGGATCACCGCCGATTAGAACTACTGAGCCTGCTACTAAACCGCCGCCCAAAACCCGATCCAGTTCCGATTGTTGGGTGGGAATACGCGGGTCTTCAGCAAGACTGACTTCATGCAGGGAACGGATAATCGCTTGTTCGCCTGCATAACTGCCGCTGCGTTCGTGGTGTTTACTGGCAGGGGCGGCGACACTTTCTTCCAAGGTATTCCATTCGCCACACTCGCTGCATTGCCCACTCCATTTGGGGAATAGGCTGCCGCAGGCGGTGCAATGGTATTGCAGTTTCGCTTTACTCATTGCTTGTTTCGGCATTAGCGCGTTGAATGCGCGGGTGAATGATTAAGGTTTTCACGGCGTTATTGCGCGTTTTACGGATTTCCATTGGGTAATCGTCAATTAATACGGTCATGCCGGGTACGGGAATGGATTCCAAATATTCCAAAATCAAGCCATTGATGGTGTTAGCTTCTTCGGAGGCGAAATTACTACCCAGTTGACGATTTACTTCGCGGATGGTTGCTCCTCCATCAAGCCAATAACTGCCATCTTCCAGTTGCTTGATTTCGCGGGTATGTGCAATCGGTGTGGTTGAAAACTCACCAACAATTTCTTCTAAAATGTCTTCCAACGCTACCAAGCCAAGGATTTCACCGTATTCGTCCACCACTAATGCCACGCGGCGGTATTCTTCTTGGAAGTTAAGTAGTTGTTGGGTTAAAGAGGTGGTTTCGGGAATGAAATACGCAGGACGAATCGCGGCTTCAAAGCGTTCCCGATCCAAATGCCCATCGCGGAATAGCGGCAGTAATTTGCGTAAGTGGACAAAACCAATCACGTTATCCAGCGTTTCGCGGTAAATCAGCAAACGGGTAAAATTACTGTTGACGATTTGTTCTTCCAAATCATTCCAATCTTCGTCTAAATTCAGCCCCACCAATTGGTTGCGCGGAATCATAATGTCGCCGACAGTGGTGCTTTCCAAATCCATTACCCGCAGCAGCATATCCAAATGGTTTTGGGGAATGTGCGAACCCGCTGAGCTAACCACGGTACGCAATTCATCATGGCTTAACGCAATCCGATTGTGTTCGCCATGCACCGAGGCTTGAGCGCGTAATGGGATGAGAAATAATTTCACCAAAGCATTTAATAACCAAACAACCGGCCAGAGAATTTTCAATAACACATTGAAAATAGGGGCGACGAAAAAAGAGACAGGTTGTGGGTGCGTTGCGCCAATGGTTTTCGGCAGAATCTCACCAAAAATCAGCAGCAGTAAGGTTAATACGCCTGTGGCAATGGCAATGCCTGCATTCCCCGCAAGGCGGTAGCCCAACATGGTGGCGATTTCGGTAATTAAAATGATGACTAAGTTGTTACCAATGAGAATAACTGTAATCAGGCGATCAGGATTGGCGAGTAATTTCTGCGCCAGTTTTGCTCGCAGATTACCTTTGTCTGCTTGGTGGCGGAGTTTGTAGCGGTTCAAAGCCATGAGGGCAGTTTCTGAACCTGAGAAGAAAGCCGATAAAATAAACAATACCAACAAGATCAGCGCGATAGCACCAAGAGGAAGCGTTTCTATATTCACAATGGTTTAACCAGAAATTCCAATACAAATTTGCTGCCAAAAAAAGCCAGCATTAGGATGAAAAAGCCGCTAAGTACCCAGCGGATAGCAATACGTCCGCGCCAGCCATACAGCCAATGCCC
>CAZJDN010000003.1:0-10620 GCA_964544775.1 uncultured Thiothrix sp. | reverse complement strand
GTTAAGATGCTGTAAGCCAATAAAGAGGTAAAAATATGCACACCCAATCCACTGCGTAAATCCAGCGTTGCCGTATGCGAAGTATCCAATAACGGCAATAGCATAGCAGTAAGCGTAAAGGGCGCGACAAAAATCCCCAATGTTTCAAGGGGGCGGGTTAACATAGTGATAAACAGCAAGACACTGCTCAACCACATGACAATGGATAAAGCAGCGGCGAAATGAATCGACACGCCAGGGGCTTGCAAGACCGTATGTACGATGGTCGAGCCGTGCATGGATAGGGCAATCAACCATGAAACGATCAGTAAATGCCGATGAGTTTGCGCACGACCTTGCAAGCGGTCACGCAAACGTACACCGATGAGCAGCCAAGTTACTAGCCATGCCAAGGTGGCAAGTAAATTAATGGTGATTGTCATTGTTTAACGGGTTTCGTGTAGTAACGCTAAATATTGTTGAACCAGCCAACCCTTTCGGGAACGCATTCATTTTTGCTTTAATGCTATGATAGCAATTTGTGCCTTAATGGGACTAGAAAGAAGTCAAACATGTTTGAGAATTTAAGTGAACGTCTTTCGCAGACAGTAAAAAAATTACGTGGTCAAGCACGTCTGACCGATGAAAACATTAAAGATGCCCTGCGTGATGTACGCATGGCATTGCTTGAGGCTGATGTTGCCTTGCCCGTTGTACGCGAGTTTACCAACCGCGTGCGCGAACGTGCCATTGGGCAAGAAGTGTTAGAAAGTCTCAGCCCCGGTCAAGCCCTTATCAAAGTGGTTAACGATGAGCTGATCGATATTATGGGTAAGGCAAATGAAACCTTATCCCTTAACGCCCAGCCGCCAGCGGTTATTTTAATGGCAGGTTTGCAAGGGGCGGGTAAAACGACCACGGTTGGTAAGCTCACCCGTTTCCTCAAAGAACGCCAAAACAAATCCGTTATGGTTGCCAGTTGTGACGTATACCGTCCCGCAGCCATTAAACAGCTAGAAACCATTGCAGGGCAAACTGAGGCGATTTTCTTCCCCAGCGAGCCTACGCAAAAACCGATTGAGATAGCTAAAGCAGCGGTTGCGCAAGCCAAGCTGAAATACATGGATGTGTTGATTATCGACACCGCAGGGCGTTTACACATTGATGCGGAAATGATGGCGGAAATCCAATCGCTTCATGCCGCAATTAACCCTGTTGAAACGCTATTTGTGGTGGATAGCATGACAGGGCAAGATGCGGCAAACACCGCGAAAGCCTTTGGCGACGCTTTACCGCTCACAGGCGTGATATTGACTAAAGCCGATGGTGATGCACGCGGTGGTGCGGCGCTGTCAGTACGGCAAATTACGGGTAAGCCGATCAAATTTATCGGTATGGGGGAAAAGTTAGATGCTTTAGAGCCGTTTTACCCTGACCGAATGGCATCACGTATTCTCGGTATGGGGGATGTCCTCAGCCTGATTGAAGAAGCGCAACGCAAAGTTGACCATAAAAAAGCCCAAGCATTAGCGAAAAAGTTACACAAAGGTAAAGGATTTGACCTTGAAGATTTGCGTGACCAAATGGTGCAAATGCAAAAAATGGGTGGGGTTGCGGGTTTAATGGATAAATTACCTGCAATGGGAGCTGCCGCGCCTAAAGTGGATGATCAAGCTAAAGCGGAAAAAGAAATTCGCCGCACAATTGCGATTATCAATTCCATGACCATTCAAGAGCGGCGCAACCCCGATATAATCAAAGCCAGCCGTAAGCGTCGCATTGCAGCGGGCTGTGGGTATCAAGTACAAGATGTTAATCGTTTGCTCAAACAACACCTGCAAATGAGCCAAGTGATGAAACAATTTTCCAAAGGCGGATTACGCAAATTGATGAGTGGTTTAAAAGGGAAATTACCTCCCGGAGGCGGTTTCCCCCCGATGGGCGGCTTTTCTGGTTAATTATTAAAGGTTTTTTACGTTTTTTTAGGCTTCTCTTGTCAGTTTATGATAAGAGGAGTTTGCCTGTTGAATTATCTAGTTGTATGATGCGCTTCGTCCAGAGGTTCCATGAGATAGGCATGACGGGGGTTGTTGTGCTGAAAACTGGATTAACCCATGGTCCGGGTCGGTGTTTGACTCGGTATCAGTATCCCCTTTTCCATTAATCGTGAGAGAGTTTGACTTATGAAAATGAAATCTCAATTGACTATCGCTGCTCTGTTGTTCGCTGGTTTACTGGCTTCTGGTTGCAGCCAACAACAAGCTGCTGGTGAGCAAACTGCACAACAAGCTGCTGCTCCTGCTGCTGAAGCTCCTAAAGCTCCTGCTGCTGCACCTAAAGCTCCTGCTGCACCTAAAGGTCCAGTTGTTCCTAAAGTTAAAGCAAAAGGCAAATTCAAAGGTGCTGTTAAACAAGGCGCTGCTGAAGCTGCTGCAATGAAACAATACAAGAAGTAATTCTTGCAGGTTTAACTACACGTTAGATGTGGTTTCTCCAAAGCCTCTTGTTTCGGCAAGAGGCTTTTTTTTATCCATGTGATCAAGAATCTTTACCGCTGGTCGGCTATTCAGAAGAATTTGTACTAAATTATAGAGCGTGTGTTGGAAAGGTAGGTATCCTTCCCTGCACTCAGAAATAAAATCTGATGTTATGTTCTTAAATGAAATGAGGCCAAAGCCATGGAATTAAAGTCAAAATTAACAATTGCCGCGCTGATTTGCGTTGGTTTGTTCGCAACCGGTTGTAGCCAACAACAAGCAGTAGGCAGCCAACAAACAGCAAGTCAACAAACTGCGGCTCCGACACCTGCTCCAACAACTCATGCACCAGTTAAACACGCACCTGTTAAACGTGGTGGTGGTGTACATCGCCCTGTGCATCGTGGACCAGTTGTACCACCCGTCAAAGTACCACCTGTTAAAGTGAAAGGTAAGTACAAAGGCGCAGTACAAATGGATCCCGCTGCTACTGGTGCGATGCAACAGTACAGACGCTAAGTCTTACTTAGCTTAAAGCTAGCCCTTACCACTATTGGTAAGGGTTTTTTTTTGAACTTTTCTCTTGTCTTGTGCAACTTAACGCATAATGAATGGCATACGATGACAGTTTAAGCGGCGATTTATGCCAGATATTCACGCGGCTGTCGGTTTTTGTTAAAAACCATGCTAAATTTATTCAGTTAGTAAAGAAAGTCTGGATTCTTTGCTACACTTCGAGTGCTTTCCCTTAAACAACGAAAGAGACCAAGACGATGAAAATCAAATCCCAACTCACAATCGCAACATTACTTGTTGCAGGTATGTTCGCTACGGGCTGCCAACAATTGCAACAAACTGCTGGTGGTGCTAGCCAGCAAACAGCGCAAACTGCTGATACAGGCACTAAAACTGATGCTGGTACTAAAACAGGCGGCAACAAAGCAGTAGGCTGTGATCCGAAAGCTGACAAAAACTGCCACCAACATCCAGAAGCACCGGATTGCGCACTGAGCAAATGGCATAGCCACCCATACAAAGACCCTGGTCATAAACACACTTATGGTTGCTTAGCAGGTCAAAAGAAAGCTGTTGCTGTGCCAAAAGTAAAAGTGAAAGGCAAATTCAAAGGCGCAGTTGCGATGGATGATGCTGCTACAGCGAGCATGAAAAAATATCAGAAATAAGCCTAAGTGCTTAATTGATTGTTACTGGACTCAAATTTTTAGTCAGTAAGTCATTTGATGCCCGATTGTTATACAGTTGGGCATTTTTTTGGGTTGAAATTCATTGTAAGGCACACTAACCTTGGTGACTTCGGGCGGAATAGTCCCTAGCGATGGTGCTTTTCCTATACATGTAGATGGGCATGATCTGATCTTTTTGAGAGTGTTCAGCAAATTTTTACTAAGTTGTGACCCCCCATGAAAAAAATATTTAGTTTATCTTTCTTTGCCTTAGTATTGTTTTCGTATTTCCCCACGACTGCTTCGGCGGATGTATGGCCGACTGAAAATCAGTGGGATGCCTCTTGGGAAGACCGTTACCATCAATGGGTACGTACAGAATGGAAAGACGATATTTTCATGAACCCAGCGAAACCGCTTTATTACCAATTAGAAACAGATTGTGCCGACGCGGTTTATATGATGCGTTTGATTTTCTCTTACGAAAATCATTTACCTTTTGTTATTAATAACCGTGACAAAGCGGGTCAAATTATTAGTAACAGCTCTAAAATGTTTGATAACCTCGCTCCGGGTGCGCGGGTACGTCAGTTCATGAATTACGTATCCGATATGACCAGTAGTGAATCCTTGCGTAATGACAGTTACCCGGTTGCTTTGAACGATATTAAACCGGGGGATATTTATGTCGCTCCGGGCGTACACTCTTACCAAATTGTTGAAGTGACGGATGCAGGTATTGCCGAAGTGCAAGCATCAACCACACCTAAGGATGCGCGTTATTTGATGCGTACACCTTCCTTCCCTTTCTATGTGCCGGAAGATAAGCGTTTGGGTGATGGCTATCGCCGTTTCAAACAGCCTCAAAACATTGGTATGCCAGCACAGCAACAGCCGGGTTATAGCGATGAACAGTTCCGTTTGGCGGCAGAGTTGAACTATGACTACGTAGCGTTTACCGACATTATCTCGAAAAGACTGGGTAAGCGTGAAGAACGCCCTGATGAAAAAACTACCCGTTTATTGCTGGCATTGTGCATGTATGCCAATGACCGCAGCGTGTATGTTTACGATGCGTTATGGCACTTACAACAAATCCGTGACCAAGGTCGTCAGTGCATGAACGCTAAAGAGTACGATGATTATTCTACGCCGGGTCGTGACAAACGTTTACACATGTTCTTTGAATCCATTCGTCGTCATTTAGACCACGTTGGTCGTTTTGATCCGCATTCTCAACCAGCACGTTGGGCAAAGGCTATTTTCTCCAATGATCAACCACCTGCATCAGAAATGAAAAACTTGAATGATTTCTGCATGGTGCAAATGACATTAGTGGATGAAGGTCAGCCTAACTACTACATGACGCTACGTGAGTTGCGCCAAAATGTGGAAGCAAATACTTTGAGTGCTAACCCGAATGCGCCTTTACCTTACCGTTGGGGCGTGATTAAAGAACCATTTGTCTCTGATTGCCCAACCTATTAAGGTTGGGTATTCCTGCGGTGGGTTAGTCTCACGTACTGACGCTGATGTTACAACTACTCTTAGAAAAGCGTCTCGCGAGAGTCTTTTTGTTGATTAGGTATAGTTGTAGTAATTCAGTTGCGTAAAGCAAGAGAGGGGTAAATGAGAAAAGTGTCTAGCCTAGGTATGGCTATGTTGATACTTGGTGGTATTGCCGTAAGTAGTTTGAGTGGTTGTTCCACGCAAACCAGTGATAGTGATGATTTTGATGGTCATAGTCGCTCGCGTTCGCATTATTCAGGCAAGATAAAGCGTTCGCCTCAAGCTCGCTACGGTTTAGCGACACCTGAGCGTTTGTCGTATGCGGCACTGGATAGATTACGCCACCGTGTTGTTTATGATGGGCGTTATATCCCCATTGCCTATCCCAATGGCGATGTCCCTGCGGGGATGGGGGTATGTACGGATACGGTCATCCGTTCCTACCGGAAATTGGGTGTTGACTTGCAGCGTTTAGTGCATGAAGACATGGAATATAATTTCAATGCTTATCCAAACTTGCCGAAGTGGGGTTTGAATGCACCAGACAGCAATATTGATCACCGTCGTGTGCCAAACTTGAAAGCGTTTTTTGCGCGTCACGGTGGACGTTTAGCGGTGACAAATAACCCCGGCGATTACCGTCCCGGTGATGTGGTAACGTGGAATCTCGGTGGTGATCAGGAGCACATTGGTATCGTGGTTGACCGCGTTTCCTCTGCTGACCCTAGCCGTCATTTGATTGTGCACAATATCGGTGAGGGGGAAAAGATTGAAGATGTCTTGTTCCAAATGCCGATTAGTGGTCATTTCCGCTATTTCCCGCGCGTACCAACCGGAACGCAATACGCCTCCGCAGGTTAACTGCCAAGCCTCCGTTCTGCGGGGGCTTTTTTCTTTGCACCAAGTGTAATCAATGCTTCACTTTTTCTGAAATTAACGTACAATCCCGCGTTTACTTCGGGGTGGGTAGACTGCCCTACGTTAACAGTATTAGTTTAAGGTTTAGCAATGGTTAATATCCGTCTAGCAAGAGGTGGCGCGAAAAAACGCCCATTCTACCACATCGTTGTCAGTGACAAACGCAAGCCGCGTGACAGTGGTTACATTGAGCGCGTTGGTTATTTCAACCCTGTTGCGCGTGGTCAGGAAGTACGTCTGCACGTTGAGTCAGACCGCGTTGCTTACTGGTTGGGTTGTGGTGCACAACCGACTGAACGTGTTGCAAAGCTGTTGAAAGAAACAGCAGAAACAGCAGCAGCGTAAGGTTATGTCCCAGTCGGGCATGATTACGTTGGGGAAAATTTCCGGTGTATTCGGTGTCAAAGGCTGGGTTAAGGTTTTTTCACATACTGAACAGCGCGATGGGATTCTAGGGTATAACCCTTGGTTTTTACGCATAAACGGTGAGTGGCAAACCTTTAAAGTGGTAGCAGGGCAATTACAAGGGAAAAGTGTTGTTGCCCAATTACAAGGAATTGCCAGTCGTGATCAAGCAGAAACTCTGCTTGGTTGCGAAATTGCTGTTCCGCGTGAGCAATTACAAGCACTTCGCCAAGGTGAGTATTACTGGGCTGATCTTGAAGGCATGAATGTGGTAACAACCACGGGTGTGGCTTTAGGTAAAGTCGATTCTTTGTTTGAAACGGGTGCAAACGATGTCATGGTAGTTCAAGGTGAGCGCGAGCGTCTTGTGCCTTGGATTTTAAACGATGTTGTAAAAGCAGTTTCCTTGGAAGAACAAACCATTTTGGTGGAGTGGGATCCCGATTTCTAGCATGACGATACGCTTTGATGTCGTAACGTTGTTTCCCGAATTAGTGAATGCCGTGGTTGAAAGCGGTGTGACTGGGCGAGCAGCAGGGCGAAACATCATTCAGGTGCAGTCGTGGAATCCGCGTGATTACGCGCTGGATGTTCACCGCACGGTGGATGACCGCCCTTATGGTGGTGGTCCGGGAATGGTGATGAAAGCAGATTGCTTACTTCAGGCATTACGTGATGCACGCCAAAAAAATTCGGGAAAAGTCATTTACCTGAGTCCGCAAGGGCAGCCTTTAAATCAAGGTTTAGTCAGGGAATTAGCCGCAGAAGAAGGTTTAATTCTCTTGTGTGGGCGTTACGAAGGCATTGATGAACGTGTTATTGCGTTGGAAGTCGACCTGGAATGTTCGATTGGTGATTATGTGCTTAGTGGTGGTGAACTAGGCGCGATGGTACTAATCGATGCTGTTACCCGTTTGTTACCGGGTGCGCTGGGTCATCACGAATCTGCTGCCCAAGATTCTTTTTTTGATGGATTGTTGGATTGCCCTCACTATACCCGCCCAGAGGAACTGGAAGGGCTAAGCATTCCAGCCGTATTGAAAAGTGGCAATCATGCAGATATTGCCCGCTGGCGTAAAAAGCAAGCACTAGGTAGAACATGGCAACGTCGTCCTGAATTACTGCAAGTGCGACAGTTGACGGATGGCGAGCGTGCATTGCTAGACGAGTATGTAAACGAGTTTGAAAGAAGTAGTAAACTTCAGTAGAGGATTATCATGAACGCGATTATTCAACAACTTGAACAAGAGCAAATGACAAAGGTTATCCCTGAGTTTAATCCGGGGGATACAGTCGTAGTTCAAGTGCGGGTTAAAGAGGGCGACAAAGAGCGTCAACAGGCGTATGAAGGCGTTGTTATTGCTAAACGTAACCGTGGTTTGAACTCGTCTTTCACTGTACGTAAAATTTCTTACGGTGAAGGTGTTGAGCGTGTATTCCAAACATTTAGCAACAGCATCGCAGGCATTGAAGTAAAACGCCGTGGTGATGTTCGTCGTGCTAAATTGTACTACCTGCGTGGTCGTACTGGTAAATCTGCACGTATCAAAGAAAAAGTTTAATTTTTTCTGCATCATGCGATGGAACCGACAACGTTGGAAACAGCTTGTCGGTTTTATGTTTATTAACTGGGGGTCTAACTGATGGAACTCCTCGGTGATGTATTAAATAATGAAGCTGTGTGGTATTTACTGCCCGGTGTCATTATTCTGTTGGCTTTACCTGTACTCTGGTTTTTTTTGCGTCGTCGATTTCGCACGCAATTACACTGGGCGCAGCAAAATATCCTTGCTTCCTCACTGGCTGAAGTTGCTGAATTAGCTATTTTGGTGAATGCAGTTGGGACAGTGGATTTCGTTAATCCTGCCGCTGAAAAATTACTTAAATACAAATTACGTAGTGCGCGGGGAAAACATTTCAGTGAGTTATTTACGTTAGTTGAGCCAGCCACGAATAATCCTTTAGTGTGGTTGGAAAAAATCAGCCGTAATGGTCATCCTTTAAATGGGGATGCGCTGCTCAATACACTCAATATCCACGAGTTGAATGTAACCTATTCTGCGCAAGCCCTGCATTTGGGCGAATCAGAACCGCCAATGTATTTGCTGTTATTGCGTGATCAAACGGAAATTCATGCGTTGCAATTACGCTTAGATCACATGGAAATGCACGATCAGCAAACCATGTTACTCAATAGCAAAAGTTTTGAGTCGCGTTTAAAAATTGCAATGGATCAGGTACGGCAGCACGGCATTAAACATGCTTTTTGTTTAGTTTCAATGGATCAGTTTAAACTGGTTAATGATACGCTTGGGCATAATGCAGGTGATGTTTTAATTGAGCGTATTTCCCGTATTCTTAAAGAAGAAATTGATGTGCGGCGTGATGTACTTGCTCGCTTATCAGGGGATGAGTTCGGTATTTTATTCCAAGAAATTGAGCCAGCAATTGCTGCACGGGCGGCAGAGCAAATTCGTCAGCATTTAGAAAACTATGAGTTTGAATGGAATAAAATTAGGCATAAAGTAACTGCGAGCATTGCTTTTGTGCCGTTATACAAAGGTTTAGCCACGCCTAATCGGATTTTATCCGTAGCGGATGCAGCGTGCCGTGTAGCAAAAGATAAAGGTGGCAATCGCATTCACATCTATAAGCCGAATGATCAAGATATTTTGAAACAACGCGGTAATATGGTGTGGTTAGGGCGTTTAAAGAAAGCCTTTGAAGCGGGAAATTTTCGCCTAGTTGCCCAGCCTATTCATTTGCTTGATCCCGTGGCATTTAAACATCCGTTTCATCATTATGAGGTATTAATTCGCTTATTTGATGAAAACAATCAGCCGATTTCGCCGGATGAATTTATTCCAGCGGCTGAGTATTATTCCATGATGCCGCGTTTAGACCGTTGGGTCGTGCGTAAATTGCTGCAATCTTTACAAGAAGTCACGCAAAAAGTGCCGCGTCCGGTGTTTGCGGTAAACCTTTCGGGGCAAAGTTTAGATGAGCCAGACTTTCTGCAATTTGTGCTAGATGAAATTAAAGTCGCGGGGATTAGTCCTGCCATGTTGTGTTTTGAAATTACCGAGCGGGTCGCAATTCATAATCTGGAATTGGCACAGAAATTTATTGGTACGTTAAAAGACTTAGGTTGCAGTTTTTCACTGGATGATTTTGGTACTGGGGTTAGTTCGTTTGGTTATTTAAAATCGTTGCCAGTGGATTATTTGAAAATTGATGGCAGTTTTATTAAAGATATTGCTACCGATGAAGTGGCTGAAGCAATGGTGCGTTCCGTGAATCAAGTTGGACATTTGATGGGCGTGAAAGTCATTGCCGAATACGTCGAAAACGAGAAAATTATTCAGATTTTGCGTGAAATTGGGGTCGACTTTGGGCAGGGCTACGGGATTTCCAAACCCATTCCGCTCGATGAAGTGACCCAACGCCATAGATTGTAAAAATAGCGGTCAAACGGATAGGCATGAAAATTCATATTTTGGGTATTTGCGGTACGTTTATGGGCGGTATCGCATTGCTGGCACGCGCCAAAGGGCATACGGTAACGGGTTCGGATACCAATGTGTACCCGCCGATGAGTACCATGTTAGCAGAGCAGGGCGTGGCAATTACGCAAGGTTACGCACCGCAAGATTTACCCGCTGAGGTGGATGCATTCGTGGTGGGGAATGTAATGAAACGTGGGTTGGATGTGGTCGAACACGTTTTAGACCGTCATCTGCCGTACATTTCCGGCCCGCAATGGTTGTATGAAAATATTTTGCGTGATTGTTGGGTATTGGCGGTGGCGGGAACGCACGGCAAAACCACGACATCCAGCATGTTGGCGTGGATTTTGGAATACGCTGGCTTAAAACCGGGCTTTTTGATTGGCGGTGTGCCGGAAAACTTTGGCGTGTCAGCACGTTTGGGCGAAACACCTTTTTTTGTGGTGGAAGCGGATGAATACGACACGGCCTTTTTCGACAAGCGTTCTAAATTCGTGCATTACCACCCGCGCACCGTGATTTTGAATAATCTGGAATACGATCACGCGGATATTTTCCCCGATGTGCAAGCGATTAAAACCCAGTTTCATCATTTGATGCGTACCGTGCCGCGTGCGGGTTTGGCGGTGGTGAACGGTGCGG
>CAZJDN010000002.1:26447-44564 GCA_964544775.1 uncultured Thiothrix sp. | reverse complement strand
GCCTAGAATGCAGGTCGCCTTTATCGACCAGCCTGACCCATTACCCAATCAGGAGTTTCCATGAGTACATTGGGCATTTTGCTAACCCTGCTGACCTTGTCTGCCTTCAGCTATTTCATTGGGCGCAAGCGTTCCCTCGCGCTTGCTACACGCGGCAAACGCGGCGGAAAAAACTTGCACTCGCTGCCAAGCTACTACGGTTATTTGGTCGTGGTTTGGTGTGCTTTACCCGCCTTGTTTGTGTTATTGGCATGGTCGGTTGCCGCCACGCCGATTATTACTCACATGACGTTGGCGCACCTCCCTGCGGAAATGCAAACGCAATCTGCTGACCAAATCAGCTTATTAACCAACCAAATTCATAACTTGGTAGAACAAGGAACAGAAACAGCGACTGACCCAGTAATGAAAGTCGTGGCAGAGGAATACGCACATCTGCAAACCATCAGCAATATGGCGAAAACCATTTTGGTGCTGGCATTGGCAGGCGCGGGGATTTTCTTTGGTATGCGCTTCATCAAGCCCGAAACACGCGCGCGTAATCAAGTCGAACGGGTCGTGCAATACGTCATGATTGTGTGTGCTTCGATTGCCATTTTGACCACGGTCGGCATTATTTTGTCGGTATTGTTTGAATCGGTGCGTTTCTTTGGCGAGATTTCAGCGGCAGATTTCTTATTCGGTACGCACTGGAGTCCACAAACGGCTATGCGAGCAGATCAAGTCGGGGGTTCTGGTTCTTTCGGAGCGATTCCTTTGTTCATGGGAACATTGCTGATCTCGGTTATCGCCTTGTTAATCGCTGTACCCTTGGGCTTAATGTCAGCCATTTACTTGTCAGAATACGCAGGGCATAAAGTGCGTGCTTACGTCAAACCTGCGCTGGAAATTCTCGCTGGCATCCCAACCGTGGTTTACGGCTTCTTTGCCGCATTAACAGTAGCACCCTTTATTCGTGACGTGGGCACGTCAATGGGGCTGACTGTCGCGTCTGAAAGTGCGCTTGCCGCTGGCTTAGTGATGGGGGTAATGATTATTCCTTTCATGTCTTCGCTGTCAGATGACGTAATCAATGCTGTACCGCAAGCCATGCGTGATGGCTCTTATGGCATGGGTGCGACGAAATCCGAAACGATTAAGCAAGTAGTATTACCCGCCGCATTACCCGGTATCGTAGGAGCATTTTTGTTAGCCGCTTCACGGGCGATTGGTGAAACCATGATCGTGGTTATGGCGGCTGGCTTGTCAGCAAACTTAACCATTAACCCCTTGGAAGCCGTTACTACCGTTACCGTACAAATCGTTACTTTGCTAACGGGCGACCAAGAGTTTGATAGCGCGAAAACCCTCGCTGCGTTTGCTTTGGGTCTGGCGTTGTTTGTTACAACCTTGATTTTGAATATTCTTGCCTTGCACATTGTGCGCAAGTACCGTGAACAATACGATTAAGCGAGAGCCTGTATGAGTACTACGACGGAAAAAGTGCGTGCCAGTTTAGGCAAACGCTATGCACGGGAAAAACGCTTCCGCGCTTATGGGATTGCGTCCATTAGTCTAAGCATCCTGTTTCTTGCTTTGCTGATGTTTAATATTTTCAGCAAAGGTTTACCTGCCTTTACCAGCACTTACATCAAATTGGATGTCGCGTTGGATGCGCAAACATTGGGTATTACCCCCGACGCAACACAAGACCAGTTACGGGCGGCAAACTATACGGGTGTGTTAAATAACAGCTTGTATAGCTTATTCCCAGAGGTAAGCGAACGGCAGCAGAAAAAAACCTTAAAAGCGTTAATCAGCAGTGATGCGCAATACGAATTGCAACGCATGGTATTGGCAAACCCAAAACTGATTGGCTCAAATCAAAGCCTGTGGTTATTGGCTGACGATGAAATTGATCAATACCACAAAGGCTACATCGACCGGACGACTCCCGAAGCTGACCGTCGCATTAAAGACTTTGAATTGACGTGGCTGGATAAATTGGAAGCGGATGGTCGATTAACCAGCAAGTTCAATACGATGTTCTTCACACGCGGCGACTCGCGTGAACCGGAACAAGCAGGCATTTTGAGCGCGTTAATGGGTTCAATTTACACCATGAGCTTGACGCTGTTGTTCTCGTTCCCGATTGGGGTCATGGCAGCCATTTATCTGGAAGAATTCGCCCCGAAAAACAATTTCTGGGTCGATTTCATTGAAGTGAATATCAATAACCTCGCGGCTGTACCGTCAATTATTTTCGGTCTGTTAGGGTTAGCGATTTTCATCCAAATTTTTGGAATGCCGCGCTCTTCGCCCTTGGTGGGGAGTTTCGTGCTGACTTTGCTGATTTTACCTACCATTATTATTGCTAGCCGTGCGGCGTTGAAATCTGTTCCGCCTTCCATGCGTGAAGCGGCATTAGGTTTGGGTGCTTCCAAAACCCAAGCGGTGTTTCATCACGTTGTTCCCTTAGCCATGCCCGGTATTTTAACGGGTACAATCATTGGCATGGCGCACGCCGTAGGTGAATCCGCCCCGTTGTTAATGGTCGGGATGGTTGCTTTTATCGTGGATGTTCCGCACGCAGTGACTGACCCTGCTACCATTTTGCCCGTACAAATTTACCTGTGGGCAGACAGCCCGGAACGCGCTTTCACTGAGCGTACCTCGGCTGCGATTGTTATCCTGTTAGCATTCATGATTACCATGAATTTGCTGGCGATTATTTTGCGTAAAAAGTTTGAGAGACGTTGGTAAACCTTATGACAGAAGCAACTATGAACATGACAGTAAGCCTGCCTGAATCCCGCGAGTCTGTCGCAGGTCAACGCAACGAATTCGACCATGAAATTACCGAAACCGTCGGCAAACCGTATTTAGCGGAACAAGATGCCAAGTTCCACTGCCGTGATGTGAAAGTATTTTATACAGGCGGCAAGCAAGCGATTTTCGACGTAGGTTTAGACATCGGGCGCAACGAAGTCATTGCCATGATCGGCCCATCCGGTTGCGGTAAATCCACTTTCTTGCGCTGCTTAAACCGCATGAATGACACCATTGCAGGCTGTAAAGTAACAGGCAACATTTTGTTAGACGGTGAAGACATTCATGCCAAAGAACAAGACCCTGTGTTACTCCGCGCACGGGTCGGCATGGTATTCCAAAAACCCAACCCGTTCCCAAAATCCATTTACGACAACGTGGCGTATGGACCCCGTTTACACGGTTTAGCTAGCAACCGCGCCGAATTGGATGATATTGTTGAAGACAGCTTGACCAAGGCGGGTCTGTTTAAAGAAGTCAAAGACCGCCTGAATACGCCCGGTACAGGTTTGTCCGGCGGTCAGCAACAGCGTTTGTGTATTGCCCGCACGATTGCTGTCAGCCCAGAAGTGATTCTCATGGATGAGCCAACTTCTGCCCTTGATCCGATTGCCACCGCAACGATTGAGGAATTGATTGATGAACTTCGTCAAAGTTTTACAATCTGTATCGTGACGCACTCAATGCAACAAGCAGCGCGGATTTCACAACGCACCGCGTATTTCCATCTGGGCAAGCTGGTTGAAGTAAATAATACCAAAAAGGTCTTTACCAATCCGCAGCACCAGTTAACTGAAAACTATATTACGGGCCGCTTCGGCTAAGGCGGTCACTAGAGTATGGATAGCATGAACACAGCACAGCACACTTCGCACCAGTACAACCAAGAACTGGAAGCACTAAAAACTAAAGTTATGACAATGGGGGGCTTGGTTGAAAAACAAGTCAGCAATGCCATTAAAGCACTCTTGGACAAAGACAGCGAATTAGGCGAAAAAGTCGCTTTTTCCGACTACGAAATCAATACGATGGAAGTCGCTATTGACGAAAAATGTGCGGAAATTATCGCTCGTCGTCAACCCGCCGCCAGCGACTTGCGCTTACTGATTACGGTTATCAAAGTCATTACTGACCTTGAGCGTATCGGTGATGAAGCAGAAAAAATCGGGCGCTACGCCGTCGAAATGGCAGAAATGACCACCAGCGTGGATATGTTTACCTCGCTGCGTCACTTAGGTGAGCATGTCAAAATCATGCTGCGCGACACCCTCGATGCCTTTGCCCGCATGGATGTAAAACAAGCCATGCAAGTTGTTGCGGACGACGACCAAGTGGATGCGGAATTTGACGCGGTTTCCCGCCAACTCTTCACCCGCATGATGGAAGACCCACGCAACATCAAAGACAGCTTGAACGTAACGTGGTGTGCACGTTCAATGGAACGCATCGGCGACCATTGCACTAACATCTGCGAATACGTGATCTACTTGGTGAAAGGCAAAGACGTTCGCCACACCAACTTAGAACAGGTGAAAAGCGAATTGGGTTTCCAATAATCCCATTACGCGACCTTTTCACAAGAAGCCCACCCATTTGGTGGGTTTCTCTTTCCTAGGCATTCAAATACAACCCTTGTGCATCAACGCGCAAGAAACTTGCTTTATCTGCGTGCCAATCACCCAACACAATGCGCTGCCCTTGCGCCCCTAAATCGTGTACTGCTGGGCGGTGCGTATGCCCATGAATCAAACAATCCACACCTTGCGTTTGCATAACTTCATACACGGCTTGCGGGTTAACATCCAAAATTGCTGCCATTCTGCCTTGCATACTTTGACGGCTTTGTTCGCGCATGGCTTCTGCTTGCCGAATGCGTTCCGCCAACGGTAAAGCGAGGAATTGCGCACGCCACTGCTCACTGCGTAAATACGCCCGTACACGCTGGTATTCCACGTCATCCGTACACAGCGTATCACCATGCAGGAGTAAGACTGGCTTACCATACAAGGAAATCTGCTGCTGTTCTGGAAGCAAAACACCCCCAGTTGCCGCCGCAAACCTTTCCCCTAACAGAAAGTCACGATTACCATGCTGAAAATACAGCTTCACCCCTTGCTCAGTTAACTGGTGTAAAGCACGCACGACAGGTTGGAAAGCGGTAGCGTAGGAACTATCGAGCACATCATCCCCCACCCAATATTCAAACAAGTCCCCCAAAATATAGAGTGCTTCCGCATTGCCTTTTAACTGCGTCAGAAAGGCGAGTAATTGTTGCGTAACGCCCGTATTTGCTGCTTCTAAGTGCAAATCAGAAATAAACCAAGTAGTCATACGTCACTTTGTATTCCAAAAACAGCCCTTGTTGTCGCAGATGCAAAAAACAAAAGCAAGAGAACATTGACCTTCTGCTCAGACTCTAATAAGTTTGAGCAACCTCAACCACCCTGAACTGACATGACATACTGTATTGGCATTTCTCTTGACGCTGGACTTGTCTTGACCTCGGATTCGCGCACCAACGCGGGCATCGATCATGTGAGTACCTACAGCAAGATGCACCGTTGTGAAACGACACCTGACCGTTGCTTAGTAATTATGAGTGCGGGCAATCTCGCTACGACACAAGGCGTTATTCAGCAAATACGCCGCGATGTATTAGAGGGGCAACCGCGCAATATTAATACGCTGAATTACCTTGCTGATATTGCCGAATACTTAGGTGAGTTATTGGTTCAACGCATTCGTAAGCATACCGAGCAAACGGGTTTCGTACCTGACGCAACCTTAATTCTTGGTGGGCAAATCAAAGGGCGTAATCCGAATATTTACATGGTGTATCCACAGGGTAATTACATTACCTCATCTGAAGACACGCCTTACTTGCAAATTGGCGAAAGCAAATACGGGAAACCCGTGCTTGACCGATTCTTAACCCGTGAAACCAGCATGGAAGATGCCGCCGTGTGCTCGCTGATTTCGATGGATTCGACCATGAAAAGTAACGCCAGCGTCGGGCCACCTATCGAAGTATTAATCTACCCACGCGATCAATTTAACGCGCCACGCCACTACCGTTTTGATGCAGAAAACGCGTATTTGCTGTCGATTCGGCACGAATGGGCGAATCAGTTAAATCAAGCCTTCCGCGTAATGCCGCGTTTATCTGATAACGCGAAACCCGACAATCTCTTGCACTCGTTTTAGCCTGCAATGAGTTGGTGAATGAAACGCAGTTTCACAATAACCTGTTTGGTTAGCGTGAAGGGGTAAGCATCCGGCTGCCCCATACTGCGATTCAGCGCGTTCATCATGGTGGTGAGTTGCTGCCACTCTTTCATGAGCGATAGGAAGCCATTTTTCCCCATTGTGCTGTGTTTCAACAACCCAAAACCAATGGCGGTTTCCAGTGTATCCATAATGTGCAGGTAATGCGCCCACGTTTCCGCCCAATCTTCCCACGGGTGCGCACTGGCATACGCACTGATATGGCGTTTGTGCCAATGCGGGACAGGTCCATAGGTGTAGTAATATTCCAACGCCTGCCGATAATTTTCTTCACCGCCAAATAGATTGCGAAACCGTGGATACCACGCGGAGTTTTGGATTAACCGATCCCAGTAATAATGCCCAATTTCATGCCGCATGTGACCTAATACCGTGCGGTAACGTTCATTCATGCGTTCGCGGGTGGAAATTCGGTGTGCGTCGTCAGCTTCAATCGCATTCAAGGTAATAACACCGCACTGATGCCCCGTATAAACCACGGACTTTTTCACAAACGGGTTGGTACGTTGGTCTTCAAGGAAATCAAACGTTAACCCGTATTCCGGGTCACGCTCACGATCCACAAACGGCAACCCCAAATGCAACAGCGAATAAATCAACCGCCGCTTAGAGCTTTCCAGCACCTTCCAGCGTTGTACATTGATTGGCACATTTTGCGCAGGAATCGTGCGTGTGAGGCGGCAAGACAAGCATTGTTCATGGTAGTCACGCGGCGCGATTAACCAATTGCACGCCACGGCATGTTTACGCAGCGAGCACGGGGTTAAGTGGCGATTGCGCTCCAGCAATACCATATTCATGCGTTGAGGATCAAAACCTAACTCACGCCCACAATAAGAGCATTCTGAATCCTCAAAAAAAACTTCTTGTCCACAATTACAGTGGAATCGTCTCATGCTACCTGCGCCTATGTTCTTGGGGTCATCGAATAGAAGCAAAAGTGTAGCACGATGGTAATATATTTCCCCGACTCTCGCTGTTGGTTAGAATGCAGGCGTTTCTACGTGAGCGATATACACCATGCAATTACAAAACCCTGACGCAACCACCCGTTGCAATGAGCTGGACTTAATCGGTAACTATTTACCCTTAACAAATGCCACCGTACTTGAACTCGGCTGTGGCACGGCTCGGATGACACGATTAATCGCGGAACGTTTCCCCGTGGCACGGATCATTGCCACCGAGGTCGATCAAATCCAACATGCGAAAAATCTCGCTAGCAAACACCCAGATTGCATCGAATTCATCGCAGGCGGGGCGCAAGCAATTGCACTGCCCGACAACAGCGTGGATGTCGTGTTTATGTTCAAATCCCTCCATCATGTTCCGCGTGAGTTAATGCACCAAGGCTTGGCAGAAATTGCACGGGTACTGAAACCGGGTGGTATGGCGTGGATTTCCGAACCCGTTTACGCGGGTGAATTCAATGACATTGTGCGCTTGTTTCACGATGAAAAAGCCGTTCGCACTCTCGCTTTCCAAGCCATTTGCGATACGGTGGCAGCAGGCAAACTGGAGTTAGTCGAACAAATTTTCTGCAACACGGAAACGCGCTTTGCTGACTTTGCCGAGTTTGAAACGCGCATTATCAACGTTACCCACACCAACCACCGTTTGGATGATGCCTTATATGCGCAAGTAAAACAGCGTTTCGAGGCACACATTGGTGCGGAAGGCGCGAAGTTTGCTAACCCTGCGCGGTTTGATGTATTGCGCAAAGGGCAATAGCCCCGTTGTCGAAGTAGCGAAACCTTCGACAACCTGCTACGCTTCCCCGCTCATTAAGGACTCGTCAAATACTGCAATGAAGCCAAGAAACATCCTCATTACCAGCGCACTGCCCTATGCCAATGGCCCGATTCATTTGGGTCACATGGTGGAATACATTCAGACCGACATCTGGGCGCGATTCCAGCGGTTGCGTGGCAATACCTGCTATTACGTTTGCGCGGATGATACCCACGGCACGCCGATTATGTTGCGTGCGCAACAAGAAGGTATTTCGCCAGAACAGTTAATTGCACGGATTGGGGCAGAACACCAACGGGATTTCGCTGGCTTCCAGATCGGTTTTGACAATTATTACAGCACGCATTCGGAAGAAAACCGTTACTTTGCGGAATTCATCTACAAAGCGGTACGCGATCAAGGGCATATCGACAAACGCACGATTCGTCAGGCTTACGACGAACAAGCGAAAATGTTCCTGCCAGACCGTTTCATTAAAGGCGAATGCCCCCGTTGCGGCGCACCTGATCAATACGGTGATAACTGCGAAGCCTGCGGTGCAACTTATTCCCCTACCGATTTGAAGAATGCGGTTTCGGCGATTTCTGGCACAAAACCTGTCGAAAAAGAAACCGAACACTATTTCTTTAAACTGGGTAATTTTGAGTCTTTCTTGCGCGAATTCTTAACCAGCGGTGCGGTACAAAAAGAAATCGCCAATAAGCAAATGGAATGGTTTGAATCCGACCAAGGCTTGAGCGATTGGGATGTATCCCGCGACGCGCCTTACTGGGGCTTCAAAATCCCAGACACGGAAGATAAATATTTCTACGTTTGGTTGGATGCGCCCATTGGTTACTTAGCCAGCTTCAAAAACTTGTGTGAACGCACTGGCATCGACTTTGATAGCTTCTGGAATCAGGCTTCTACCGCTGAGGTTTACCACTTCATTGGCAAAGACATTGCCTATTTCCACACCTTATTCTGGCCCGCATTGCTGCACGGCGCGGGTTTCCGCAAACCGACAGCAGTGAATGTACATGGCTTTTTAACCGTGAATGGGGCAAAAATGTCCAAATCACGCGGTACATTCATTCAAGCAGAAAGTTACCTGAAACACTTGAATCCCGAATGGCTGCGGTATTATTTTGCCAGCAAATTAAGCAATGGTGTGGATGACATTGACCTAAACTTGGAAGATTTCATTGCGCGAGTTAACAGTGATTTAGTCGGCAAAGTGGTCAACATTGCGTCACGCTGTGCGGGTTTCATCAATAAACGTTTTGCCAACCAGTTAGCTAATAGCTTACCTGATAATACGTTATATCAATCATTTAGCGAGGCTTCTGAACGTATTGCAGAATTGTACGAAAGCCGCCGATACAACCTTGCTATGCGTGAAATCATGGCGTTAGCGGATAAAGCTAACCAATACGTTGATGAACAAAAACCGTGGGTATTAGCCAAAGACCCTGAACGCTTAGCCGAAGTGCAACAGGTCTGTACGCAAGGCATTAATATGTTTCGTGCCATTGTTGCCTACCTCAAACCTGTGTTACCCCAACTTGCCGCTGAAGCAGAAACATTCCTCAATGCAGGCGAATTAACGTGGGCAAGTGTTGCGCAACCGTTATTAGCGCAAGAAATTACCACTTTCAAACCGCTAATGACCCGTGTCGAAGCCGCAATGGTAGAAGCCATGCTTGAAGACAATAAAAAAGCCATTCCAGCCCCAACGGAAGCAGCGAAACCCACAGGCGCATTAGTGGATGACCCTATCAGTGCAACCATTGAATACGATGATTTTGCAAAAATTGATTTGCGCGTTGCTAGAATAGTAAAAGCCGAACACGTTAAGGGGGCTGACAAGTTAGTGCAGCTTACGCTTGATCTGGATGGCGAAACACGAAATGTCTTTGCTGGTATTAAATCTGCTTACGATCCTGCTGACCTCGAAGGTCGCTTGACCGTCATGGTGGCAAACCTCGCACCCCGTAAAATGCGTTTCGGCATCTCCGAAGGCATGGTATTGGCGGCAGGCCCAGGTGGAAAAGACTTGTTTATACTCACACCCGATAGCGGTGCGCAACCCGGAATGCGTGTAAAATAAGGTTACAAAAATCAATATGCTAGGGAATTTATTTAAGCCGAAATGGCTGCACAAGGATGCTAAAGTACGTATCCAAGCCATCAGTAGCCTCGCTGGCGATAGCGTAGAACTGATCAAACTGGCGCAAACCGACCCCGATTTGCAAGTACGTATGGAAGCCATTTTACGCCTGACCCATATCCCCACGTTGGTGCAATTGGGGCATACTTCTGGCTCATTAGCGGAACGCGCCCAACAACGGGTGCTAATTCTGGCAGCAACCGATCACCATCACGATCATTTGCTGGCAGATGTCTTCCATTGGTTACAGAATCCTGCCCTGCTACAAAGCCTTTCGCGTGACAGTGAACGCGGGGTAAAACTGCGGCGACACGCGCTAGAAAGCCTTACTGATCAAGAGCTTTTATTTGATATTGCCAGTAAAGATGCTTCCAAGGAAATTCAGTTCATCGCGGCTAACCGCATTAGCGACTTAGAAAAGCTCAAATTGCTCGACAAACAGCACGGCAAAAACAATAAGCGTTTGCGGCAATTACTCAAAGAACGCTTAGACCATGAACAAGCACGCCTGCAACAACAACAGCAAACCGACAAACTGTGCGAAGATGCCGAAAAGCTAGGTCAACTGGGTGGTTGGGCGCAAGAAAAAACCCGCATGCGTATCCTGCAACAAAGCTGGAAACAATTTACCCATCGCGCCACTACAGTACAGCAAACCCGCTTCCAAAACGCGATTGATGCTTTCCAACAACGCCTTACCGCGCACGAAGCCGAACAAGCCGTTATCAATCAAAAATTAGCCGAAGCAGCAGCGGAACGCGCCCGACTTGAAGCCCAAGCTCAAGAGCTGGCGGAACAAGCGGCACAAGCCGAGCAGGAAAAGCGCGAACGTGAACAACAAACGCAAGCTGAAGAACGCAAACGTCGCAAGCAACAGCAAGCCCAGCAAAGTGAAACCTTACAACAATTACATGCTGACTTGTGTGTGCTGGAAAACAACCTAGAAACCGAGCAATACAGCGAAGCCATTGAGCAACACCAAGCCCTGTTACTCAAACTCAAAGAGACAACCGATTTACCCCGCCATGAAATTGCGACCATTCAAGAACGCCTCAAACTGCTCGCACCTTACCTGCGTGAATTGCAAGATTGGCGACGTTGGAGCACGGATCAAGTACGCAAACAACTGATCGAAACGGCGGAAAATTTACGTTCCGACGATGATTTAGACCCGCAAGAACGGGCGAAAAAAGTGCAAAGCCTGCGTGAAGAATGGCGCAAACTCGCACAACTCGAACCGGGGCAACAACGTACCTTGTGGAAAACCTTCGATTCCACCGTTACTGCTGCTTACGAAGTCAGCAAACAACACTTTGCTGAGCAAGCGAAACAACGGGAAATCCACCTCGAACAACGCAACGCGCTGTGTGCGCAATTAGAAGCCTTAGAAACGGCTACCGATTGGGCAAATGCCGATTGGCGCGATTTACAAAATCAAATCAACCAATTGCGTAAACAGTGGAAAGAAGCCGGAACAATCGGGCATAAAGACTGGAAAACGGTTAATGACCGTTTTAACGCCGCGATGGATACGTTAGAAACGCATTTCAAGACCGAGCGCAGCCGCAATTGGGTAGAACGCGAACAATTGGTTGCTGAAGCCACCGCGTTATTGGATAACCCTGATACTCCAGCCGCGATTGAACAAGCCAAAGCCTTGCAAGGGCAATGGCAGATTACACTTGCCTCCCGCCCCGCTGACGAACAACGCTTGTGGAAGCAGTTCCGTGAGCCGATTGACGCACTCTTTGCCCGTTCCCGTGAAGAACGCCAGCAAAAACGCCAAGAACGCGACGCACAAACTGCGGAAAATGCCCGCTTAGAAGCCGAGAAGCAACAACGTGCGCTAGAACGTCAGCAACAAAAGCGGGCTGAACTTGAAGCACTCGCAGCACAATCCCTGACGAATAAGCAAACGGAAACCGATGTAGACACGCAAACTGCCAATCAAACTGCGGGTGAGTGGTTGTGTATGCAAATGGAAATTCTGCTGAATCTGGAAACACCTGCTGCATTCCAACAAACACGAATGGAATACCAAATTGCGCAAATGCGTGATGCCATGTGTGGGCGCAAGGAAGAAAGCAATCCCAGCGATCAAGCCTTACCCTTACTCAAACAATGGTACGCATTAGGTGGAATGCCAGAAACGGCATTGCTTAACCAAACAGCGCGGATTCAAACCATTATCGCCGCCCTGTAATACAATTGGGGCAGGCACATTACCTGCCCCGCTACACGCTTTACGCTGCTGTCCCCAAACAACGCATCAAATCAGCCAACAGGCGAGTTACTTCCCCCGTCATCAGCGCGAATTCAATATCGAGCTTTTCCGCGTGGGATTGCGGGTCTGCATCTTTCACACGGTCTTCCAAAACATCTAGGAAACGCACGCGACGGATTTGTAATTCATCCGTTAGTACGAAACTGATTTTTTCATCCCATACCAGCCCCAGCTTGGAAACCAATTTCCCAGCAGCGAGGTTAGTTTGCACTTCATCGGTGGCTAATTCGTGGCGTTTGAATACCGCAACACTTTTTTCATCGCCTTGACTGCGCAATTCGCATTCTTCACCCAGCGTAAACGGGGCTGGCAATACGCCCTCTTTCAACCATTGCGTCATGGTATGCGTCGGCGTGGCTTCGGTTTTAGGAGTCGCAACGGGTAAACTGCCAAGGCAAGTACGCAGCAATTTGGTTAAACGTTCTGCCTGTGCCGCAGCGGAAGTGTTAATGACCATCCAGCCATGCGTTGCATCCAACCATGCATCCATTTTGCGGGTGCGGGTAAAGGCTTGCGGTAACAATTCAAACTCGATTTGCTCGCGCATGTCTTTCTTTTCGCGGGTACTGACTTTGCGCTCTTCTTTGCTTTCAATGTCGGCGACACGCTCATCCAATTCTTCCCGAATCACGGAAGAAGGCAACATCCGTTCTTGATGCGCCATTGTCAGTAACAAATAACCGTCAGCTACCAATAACATTTGCTCGCTATTGCGTCCGAAAGGTGACACCCAACCGCTGGCTTCGCGCTGTTCTTTATTGCAACCTAAGAATGGCTTGCTCTCCAGTGCGGCATGTAAATCGTCGGGTGTAACAGCGAAATCGTTGCTCAGTCGGAGCAAATAGAGGTTTTTAAACCACATCAGGGGTAGACCTTTTTATGAATTGCGAGTGCGCGGATTATGCCACAACTACGCAAGCAGCGGTAAAGTGCCAAACTGCGCCCAAGGGTTTGCCTGCCCCAACCAATGCGTCGTTAACGTGCCATAAACGCTGCGAAAATCCACTGTATGTTGCACATTCCCTGCCGCATCCAACCTATCTAAACGCGGCGCATCGCCATAAATACCGCCACGCACACGCCCACCCAACAATAATTGCACGGAAGCGGTGCCGTGGTCCGTGCCTTTCGCATGGTTTTCTTGTACCCGCCGCCCAAATTCGGAATAGGTAGCAACCACAACCTCATTCCAACAACCTGCGCGTTGCATCGCTTGAGCAAATGAGGTTAACGCCCCCGCAAGATGGTGCAACAAATTACTTTGCGTATTGTTTTGATTAGCGTGGGTATCAAAACCATCTAGGGTGACGAGATAAACACGCGCTTCTACCCCGCTGAGAATCATGTTGGCAACGGATTCCAAATCGCGTCCAATTTTGCTGCTGGCAAAATTACCCCCCAAATTCAACGGATGTTGGAGCTTGCGCGTTATTTGCTGCCCAGCGGAATACAAACGGTGTTGCGTCGTGGTAATGTGCGCCAAGGCAGGGTTTGCGTGACTTGGGGCAATGTCCTCTACCAAACTCACCTGACTCATGAACACTTGTGGGCTTTGCATTGCCAGCGCACGGCAATCTTTCCCAGCTAACGCGCCGATACGATCCCCCATTGCAATGCCGTGCAAACTGGCTGAATTTGCCTTCAACGCCTGCCCCACCCAACCTTGTATGGCTTCGCTGTCCACGTTATATGCTGTTTCCCATATATCGTTGGAAAGGAAATGGGACAAACTCGCATTGGGGTAGCCCACACCTTGCACCCATGCCATTTGCCCAGCATCCCACCACGGCTTGAGGGCTTGCAGGTAAGGATTTAACCCCATACCCTGCCCTATATCCAACACTTGGTGGCGTGGAATCGCCACCTGTGGGCGTAACTGGTAATACAACGGGTCTGCGTGTGGAACAAGCGTATTAAAACCGTCATTACCACCCGCCAATCGCACCAAGACCAATACGCGCTGTGCCAAACCTGCCGCTTGTATCTGTGGTAAACACACTGCCAGCGGTAACGCAGTTGCCCATTTCAAAAAAGCCCGTCTGTGCATTATATCCCCCTACATCACCTGAAACGCCGGATCAAGTAATAAAGCCCGTGCCAATCGCCGTTCCCCCGGAATCGTTGGTAAGGCTTGTACAGGTGCAACCGCCAACAACCATTCGCGCATTTGTTCTGCTGAAACAGGGGGAAAATGCAAGCCCGTATCCACCCGTTGATTCAAATTGCCGCGTGAAAGTTTGGTGAGATAAGCCGTTCGCACCAGTAAAGTTTGAGTACTGATCCAATAATCGCCCCCTACCCAACCGCGTACATTGGGAGGGTCGAATAATTCTTGCCCCAGCAATCGGCACAAATTCACCAATTCAGCCGTCGATTCACGCGGGTAAGGCAACATGCGTACCGTACCAATCAACAGTTCAATCGGCGATTTAACCAATGTGCCGCGATTACGTTCTGCCCAAAACGCATCACTACGCAATACCGCCCGTAGTAAGGTTTTAATGTCATAGTCAGCGCGGCGGAATGTTTGCGCCCATGCTTTAATCACCGTTGCATCCGGTTTGCTTGTACTGATGAAATTACGCCAATATTTCTCGCAAATGCATTCAGCCGTGCGGGGATGCCCCAGTAAAATCGCAACGATTTCATCACCATCAAAACTGCCGCTTTTCCCCAAAAACGTGACCTTACTGTTATCGTGCAACGCAGGACGTACTACAAATTTCCCATTCCGTTCATCAATCCCCCAACCCGTAAATGCACGACTGACCGCCTTCACATCGGCTTCGGTGTAATGCCCTCGCCCTAACGTAAAAAGCTCCAACAATTCCCGTGCAAAATTTTCATTGGGGCTGTCTTTGGTATTTTGATAGCCATCCAAATACACCAACATGGCAGGGTCTTTGACGATTGCGTGCAATAATTCGGCGAAATTACCCAGTGCGTGTTGGCGTAATAGCAAATTTTGTTGGTGTAACAGGCTGGGTTGTAAGGTTTTTTGAATCGAAGCGGTAAAATGGTTGTGCCAGAACAGTGTCATGCGTTCCAACACCGGAGCGCGAGTGGCAAGCAACTGTTCAATCCACCACGCTTGTAAACGTTCGCCTTCCGCTTGCGCCAACATCCACGCTTGGGTGCGGTGTTGCGCATCCATTAAGCGCATTGGCTCAAGCACATGCCACGGTGTCATTGCCGGAGCGGGTTTAAGCGGTGAAATTGGCGGATTTAATACCTGCTCAATGGCTGCATCGAGCGGCTTACCTTGTAATTGCTGGATTACATCCCATTCCGCACCAAGCCCAGTGCGTGCAACAAGGTGTCTCGCCTCCCCAAAGGTGAGTCCTTCCATAAGTTCTGCCCGTAATATTTACTCATTGGTAAGTGTTAGAATACGGGCAGACTATAAAGTTCAATGTGTTAGGCGAGGGCTTTACTACGAAAAGCCGTTAACGATAACAAGCTGGAAATAAAAGAAATAACGCTAACCAAACCACTGATTAATAATTCAACGGTTTTACGCAACACCCGCACTGAGGCAATCGCACTTTTACCTAGGAATTTTAAAATCCCTTTGGTTTCCGCGCCGTATTTCAGGGTTAGTTTTTCCACACGAGCGAGGTCTTCACCCGTATCCACAAATTTCAGCACATGCAACGCATCCGACGTAGAACTGGCTTTACGGATATTATTGACTTGCTCGGCAGTTTTTTCTAAGGCAGTTAAGGCTTGTGGGTTGTAGGCTTTCACGGCAGCTTTACCAATGCCATCCATGCTGCGTTCAGCCCGTGCCGCCGTTAAAAATGCTTTGGCATCAAAGACATTTGCGCCTTCTTTCAGCAATACTTTTTGGAAGTTAGGGGTTAAATGCCCTGCTCTGGCTGCCATTTTCGTGGTAGAAACCCCGCCTTTTACGGGCGTTGTGCCACCTGCACTGACCACGGTTGCGGCGGTTAAACCGACCCCAACGCCTGCTAACGTTACCACCAATTCATTGACGGGCTGACCTTTGCTGTACAGTTGGTACTGTTCCCACAAATCACGCACATCACCCACCACCGTAAAATCGGAGGTAATCGCCCCCGCAACACCCGCCCCGCTTTCTGCATTGCCTGCAATAAAGCCGTGCGTAAAATCGTTGACCGTGCGACGTGCTGTATTTAAAGGGGATTCTAATTGCTGCAATTGCGCTTCAAATTCGGCAGGGTCAATCGCGTAACCAAAAGTTTTCGCTAGGCTCAGGTACATACGTGCATCACCGGGGTTGTCAGCGGCAATGGCTTCATTGACGGATTTGCGCACGTCATCCGCAGATACCTGATGCAACATCATCTGGGCAATGTCCGGCGCAATTTCGTCGTATTGCCAATAACTCAACAAACTCTTGATACCCCCCGCTAATAACAGCAGGGAAACGAGTAACAGGGGAATTCTCCAGAATTTCATCGGCAATCCTTCACCAGATCAAGTAATGATGGGCTGATTATAGCAGCATCTGATCAAGGTAATACTCACTTGCCACCTTGCTAGTCAGCCCCTATCATTTGCGAAAATTTTCAACTTAATCGAGTGTGATACATGAAAAAACTGGAAAATGGCTTCGAGCACTTTCTGTTTATGAGCCGTTGGCTGATTGCCCCCGTTTATTTAGCCTTGGTCATTGCCCTGATCGTTTTGTTGACCAAAGCACTTAAACAATTGTGGATTTTAATTACCACGGTAATGAGTGCAGACGGCAATGAAATTATTGTGGGCGTGCTGTCGATTGTTGACGTTTCCCTAATCATGAACTTGCTGATTATTATTATTTTTAGTGGTTATGAAAACTTCGTTTCCAAAATGGAAGACTTACACGGGCACGCAGACCGCCCCGATTGGATGGGGCACATTGGTTTTACTGACCTAAAATTGAAACTCATTGGCTCTATCGTGGCAATTTCTGGGATTGAGTTACTCAAAGCCTTTATGAATGTGGATGAAATGACAGATCGTCACATGGGTTGGATGTTGGCAATTCACCTAACCTTTGTTATTTCCGGCGTTTTGTATGCCATTATGGATAAAATTTCCCACCACGCACCTGCCACAACCAGTACCGACAACGCCGATACGCATTAATCCCCGCTTCTTTTGCTGGGTTGAAAATAAGTTCAGCCCAGTAAGGTCGTAGCATACGCTACCACACCGTTTACTTACCGCCACCTATCCCATCAGTAATGCCAGTTTGGTACGGGCTGCGTATACTCAATAGCAATAGAAAACGCTGAGTTAATATTATGCTAATCCTCTTCAGCCTCATTGCCGGAGCTGTTTTATTCGGCGCATACGGTGAATCGCCCTTCACGGGGGCAGCCATTGGCTTATTGCTTGCGTGGGTTTACCAACTGTCTGAGCGCGTAAGGCAGCTAGAAAACGCGCAATCAACTACAACCCCGGCTGAAGAGGTACTTTACCAACCGCCACAATCCCTTACGCCACAGACGAAGGTGGAATCACCACTACCCGTTACACCACAGGCTGTAACACCGCCACCGTCGTATAAACCACCCGTTGAAGATAGCCTGCCCACATTCCACCCTGAAGGTAATGCCTTGGACAAAGCCTTTGCTTGTGCATGGGCATGGTTAGTTGGGGGGAATCCGTTCGTGCGGGTGGGGATTGTGTTATTGTTTTTAGGGGTTGTTTTCTTACTGCGCTATTCTCTGGATCAAGGTTTGCTGCCTGTGGAACTGCGGCTGGCGGGTACGGCGAGCGGGGCGTTGGCGTTACTTGCCTACGGTTGGAAATTACGCCAGCGACAAGGTGCGTATGGCTTGATCCTGCAAGCTGGAGGGATTGGGCT
>CAZJDN010000002.1:24507-26347 GCA_964544775.1 uncultured Thiothrix sp. | reverse complement strand
TACGCCAGCGACAAGGTGCGTATGGCTTGATCCTGCAAGCTGGAGGGATTGGGCTGCTCTACCTGACGGTATTCGGGGCGTTTAGTTTGTATCACTTGCTGGCTTCGTTGCCTGCGTTTGCTTTGTTGGTAGTCATTGCCATTGCCGCCGCTGCCCTCGCAGTATTACAAAACAGTGTTTCATTAGCTGCATTTGCCAGCGTTGGCGGTTTTCTTGCCCCGTTACTGACTTCTACGGGTAGCAATAATTATGTGGGTTTATTTAGTTTCTATGCCATTTTGAATGCGGGAATTGTGGGCATTGCATGGTTTAAAACGTGGCGCGGATTAAATTTACTCGGCTTCGTTTTCACTTTTGTGATTGCGTCTGTCTGGGGTTGGAGTAGTTATCAGCCAGAAAACTTCAGCACCACCGAACCGTTTCTACTGCTCTTTTTCTTATTTTACGTGGCAATTGCGATATTGTTTTCCACCCGTACCCCGGTTAATTTCAAGGATAAAGTCGACAGTACGCTGGTTTTCGGCACGCCTTTGTTGGGATTTGGGATGCAAATCGCTTTGGTACGCGATTTTGAATACGGCATTGCCATTAGTGCGCTGGTATTGGGCGCGTTTTATTTATTACTCAGTGGTGGTTTGTGGCAATACTTCCGTAAACAGCAGCAATTGTTGGCGGAAACGTTCCTCGCATTGGGAGTCATTTTCACTACGCTGGCGATTCCGTTTGCCGTCGACGGTACAATGACTGCCGCTGCATGGGCGATTGAAGGCGCGGGGATTTTGTGGGTAAGCATCCGCCAGCAACAAATGCTACGGCGCGTTTTCGCGGTTTTGCTGCATTTTTGCGCACTGACTGCCTTGTTATTTGCCATCGCCGATGGGCATGTCGCAATGGCTGAACCTTTTTTCAATGGTAGCTTTATTGCTATGACACTGATCTGCGCGGCAATGCTGGTATCCAGCCGTTTATTGTCGGCGGATTTCCTCGGTAAACGTGCCTTTGAACAACCCATAGCAGGCGTTTTGCTGTTTACGGGCGTTGTATTTTTGACACTGCTATTTGAAGTACAAATTGACCATTTCAACTTGGATAATCATTTCACCAGCCTGCACCTGATTTATGCCGCACTGGCGGGGGGCTTGCTGCTAATTATGGGACGCGGCACTTATTGGCAATTACTGCCGTATTTACTGTTGTTACCGCTGCTGTTATTAGCCCTCGCCGTCTTGAGTTTAGCGGGGCAAACGCATTCCTTGTTACACGATACGGGTGCGCTTTGGTGGGTGTTAGCCGTAGGCAGTGTGTACGGCACATTATTTGTTTACCAACAACGCGGCTGGTTTGAGGCGTGGTTACGCTTCGCGCACAGCACCTTACTGTGGTTGCTGGTTGCGCTATTGACGCATGAAATGCACCATCAAATGCAGCAAGTCTTCAGTCTGGACAATGCGTGGTACGTTGCCAGTTTACCGCTAGTCAGCATTGCTACGGTATGGCTGGTATTACGTGGAAAAATCAGCCTTCTACGCCCTTATCACACGCCTTTACTGCATTCTGTCGCACTCCCGCTAGCAGGTTTACTCAGCCTGTGGGTGATGTATTCACTGCATTTTTCTGGCGACAGTAGCCCATTGGCGTGGATTCCCGTGCTTAACCCGTTGGATATAGTCACCCTTGGAATCAGTTTGAGCCTCGTTGCGTTGTATCGACAAATGCAACCCATAGGTTTGGCAGCTTATGCCCCGACGTTGCGTTTTACTAGCCTTGCAATCGGTTTTATCTGGTTGAATATGTTGGTACTACGCGCTCAACACCACTGGAATGGTTTAGCGTGGGAATT
>CAZJDN010000002.1:0-24407 GCA_964544775.1 uncultured Thiothrix sp. | reverse complement strand
TGAATATGTTGGTACTACGCGCTCAACACCACTGGAATGGTTTAGCGTGGGAATTCCCCGATTTGCTGTTAACCCCCAGCACACAAACCTTATTGGCAATTTTATGGGCAGTTAGTGGCATGGCATTGGTCTGGCTTGGCAACCGTCAAGGCAAACGTAAACAATGGACAGCCGGAGCAAGTTTGTTAGGGCTTGTGGTATTGAAACTGTTTGTGGTGGATTTTTCCTCTGCTGGCACTATTGCGCGGATTGTCTCCTTCCTCAGCGTGGGCGTATTGCTGCTCTTTATTGGTTATCTCGCACCGTTGCCACCTGTAGAAACTGCCGAGGAACAAGACCATGCGTAACCTTTGCTGGTTGCTAACGTTCGCTGCAACACTGTTTAACCCAGCATTTGCCGCCGATGATTTTTACTACGAAATGCCACTGAGTGATGCCACAACCTCATTGCGCAGCGCGGAATTGAACTGGACGGTACTTTCCCATTTATTACAGGCAAACCAAGCGGATATTCAAGTGGTAAATGCTGATAATCAGGCAGTCCCCGCGCAAGTCCATGAGGTAAGCGATTTACGCGCGTTGACATGGCAAGGTGTAACGCTTCACGCAAGCGATAAACCGCAACAATTTCGTTTAGATATTCCGCCTTCCGTTCCCGTTAGCCAATGGCGGATGCGTTTGGATGCACCGGGCAGTGCGTATGAAGGCGTACTTTACACACGTTTTCCTACCAGCCAACGTTATGGCGAACACCCGCCGGAATGGTTGGAATACAGCCGCTTTCGCCATTACAGCTTACAAACTGCCGAGGGCGAAGTGCATTCCAACCCCGATAACGTGCCAACTGCTATTGAACATGCATGGAGGTTGGATTTTACCCGACCTAATCCTTTACCAATGAATACCTCACCTGTATTGGAATTAGGCTGGAAACCGCTGGAAATCCGTTTCATTGCGCAAGGCAAAGCCCCGTTTCGGTTGCGTTACGGCAGCTTGAATGCGCAAAACACCCCTGTAAATTTTGATGACCGATTGGACAATGCCAGCGCGGAAAGCGTTACATTAGGTGCGGAAAAGCAGCTTGCCCCCTTACCTACCCCGCTTGTCAAACCCGTGTGGACGCGGTGGTTACTATGGGGAATATTAACCGCTGCGGTATGCCTGTTGCTGTGGATGGCACACCGCTTATGGCTAGAAATGGAGCGTAATTCACCCCAGTAATTTTTTTACGGGAGCAAAACTGGTGCGATGCTGCGGCGTTGCGCCAAATTCTGCCAAAGCCGCCAAATGTTGTGCCGTACCGTAGCCTTTATGTTTGGCGAAACCGTATTGCGGGTATTGTTTATCCAACCCCACCAATTCCGCGTCGCGTGTCACTTTCGCCAAAATGGAAGCAGCACTGATCTCGGCAACCGTTGCATCGCCGCCGACAATCGCCTGCATTTGATACGGTAAATTCGGGCAGCGATTACCGTCGATTTTCACTAAATCCGGCTGGATACACAAACCTTCCAAAGCGCGTTGCATGGCTAGAAAGGTTGCTTGCAAGATATTGATCGTGTCGATTTCTTCGACTTCCGCTCGCCCCAAACTCCACGCCAAGGCTTTGGCACGGATTTCTACAGCTAGTTGCTCGCGGCGTTTCGCACTGAGTTTTTTGGAATCATTTAAACCCACAATAGGCTGCTCAGGGTCAAGAATAACCGCTGCGGCAACCACAGCCCCTGCTAAGGGACCGCGCCCTACTTCATCGACACCTGCGATTAACATTAGGCTTTCCGCAATACAAACACAGAAGCGGGGGGGATATTGAAAAATACCGTTGCAACCCGCTGGATTTTAAAGCCTTCACGCTGCAAACGCTCAAACAAACGGATTTGCTTAATAAACGGCGTGTAACTCATTTGCACAATGGTTGACCCCGAATTCAGCGAATCACGGAATTGCTCCACCAACTTTTCGGAATAGAACGGACCGGTAACAGGCATACACGAAACCATCAAACAGTTACCCAAACCCTCGTTAGAACTGTCAATCGGCAGAGTAAAAAAGTCTTTTGCCAATAACGGGGTTTGCGCCCCAAAACGCTCATGAAACTGGCGCACAAACGCGGGGTGCTTTTCCACGAAAGAAAACGGAATCGGTGTTTGCATGAAATATTGCGCCACAACCCCACTGCCCGTACCAATAAAAATGCCGCGCTCGTAGCTGGAGAAATAGCGGTTCGCAACCTCAAACATTTTCGCGCCAAACTGATCGCTAGAACTAATAACTGAACCAGTGTGTTTGAGCTTGGTCAAGTAAACCATGATGAATCCTTTAGAAAGTCATAAACTGCATGAGCTGTGCTTCTGCTCCTGCCAATGTTGTACCCCAAGCAACCACGCCGTCCTCATGCCCAAGCATAACCAGTACGCCAGACGATGCCATCCAATGACGCGCTAAAACCCGCACAACAGCATCTGCCATTTCGGGTGTACCATAAGCTGCTGCTTTAGGTGTAGCTGGCGCACCAGCTTTCTGCATATTTTGCCATAAATCAGGTGAATGGACATGAATGACAGCTTGCATCCTCGGCAAAACTTGATAAATCACCGCATGTGTCATGGCTTCAGACGAAGGCTGCGTTTCCCCAAAAGCCTGTAAAGCATTCCGTTTTGGATCACACGCTGTCACAACGGCAAAATGCTGCGGCTCTAACACAGGCAAATGCCCCGTTTGCGACCCCGTAATCACGAATGCATTGCGCTGCTCAGGCAACGTTACGCGCTGGCTAATATTACCGAAACCGTAGCCACCATAACGCTGAGGGTCTTGACCAATCAAATGCAACCTAAATAAACGGCTGCGGCAAGCATTCAAATCATCCAGTGACAATTCATTACTCAACTTGCGCGGGGTAAAATCTAAAAAGTACTGGATGACACCATCATTCATGACGAGAAAAACCTTTTCATAATGGCATCTGCTGCCGAAAGGCTCGCATTCCGCCTTAGTTGTTCATGCAAACCCCGAAAACGCCGCAAGATATATGCCCGCCGCTCACTCGCCAATGTCATTTGCGCCGCTAATGCCTGCGCTAAATTTTCTGCCGTCACCTGTTCTTGCAAGAATTCAGGCACAAGCTCCTCATTCGCTAGATTATTTGGCAGCGTCACAAAGCGCGTTTTCAATAATTTAAAGGTACGTAACAGCCACGCCGTTAACGGAGCAACCCGATACGCCGCAACCATTAAACGCCCTGCTAACATACCCTCCAATACTGCCGTACCCGACGCAAGTAAAATCAAGTCCGCTGCTTGCATCAATGTTCGGGATTGCCCGTTAAGTACAGTTAATGGCAGATCGGGCGCAACCTGTTGCTGAATGCGCAATAACTCTGCCCGTAAAGCAGGGCTTGCCGCAGGGCTTACGCAAACCAATTGCGGGTACTTTTGCCGTAACAACTGCGCCGCTTGCAAGAAATCGGCAGCTAAACGCCGCACTTCACCGCTACGACTACCGGGCAAAATGGCTAATAACGGTACATCGCGGGGTAAACCCAATTGCTCACGCGCCTGTTGTGGGCTAGCATCGAATACCACTTCATCAGCTAAAGGATGCCCCACAAACGCAGCAGGAACACGGTGCTGATGATAAAAGTCTACCTCAAAGGGGAACAAGGTAAGCATTAAATCAATATTACCCTGCATTTTACGCACACGCTTTTGCCGCCATGCCCAAACGGAAGGGCTGACATAATGTACCGTAGGAATCCCCAATGCGTGTAATTTAGCCGCTAAAGGTAAATTGAAGTCGGGTGCATCAACACCGATAAATAAGTCCGGCGGATTTTGCCGCCAGCGTTCCAATAACTGCCGACGAATCGCCAGCAATTCAGGCAAATGTTTGAGGACTTCAACCAGCCCCATTACCGACAGTTTTTCCAATGGAAATAAGCTGCTGCAACCTGCGGTTTGCATTTCTGTACCAGCAATCCCCTCAAACTGACAGTCAGGGCACTGCGCACGTAATGCTAGTATCAAACGTGCGGCCAACAAATCCCCCGATGCTTCCCCCGCAATAATCGCAATCCGCTTCATGCGTTTAACGAATTAACCCTCGTTGTGTATTACGGCAAAAATCCAACAACCGTTGAATATCCGCGTGCTCACCAAACTCCGCTTCGATTTTAGCCAAGGCTTCTTGCATAGAAAGGTGTTGGCGATAAAGAATACGGTGCGCTTCTTTGATACGTTGCATCGCTTCTTTACTAAAGCCACGCCGTTTCAACCCTTCCAAGTTAATGCTGTGCGGTTCAGCAGGTGCGCCGGAAACCATTGCATACGGTGGTACATCCTTAGCGATTGCTGACCCCATACCTGTGAAAGCATGATCACCAATAACACAAAACTGGTGTACCAAAGTGAACCCACCCAAGATAACCCAATCGCGGATTTCCACATGCCCTGCAAGGGTCGCATTGTTGGCAAAAATCGTGTTATTACCGATGGTACAATCGTGTGCAATGTGGACGTAAGCCATAATCCAGTTATCGTCACCCACAACCGTTTTGCCTTTATCCTGTGCCGTACCTCGGTTAAAAGTACAACACTCACGGATGACATTACGGTCGCCAATGATTAACTCGGTCGGCTCACCTTTGAATTTTTTATCTTGTGGGGCTGCACCAATGGAAGCAAAAGAATAAATCTGATTTTCTTCACCAATTACCGTTGGTCCGTCAATAACAACGTGGGATGCAATGCGCGAACCACGCCCAATACTGACATTTGCCCCAATGATGGAATAAGCCCCAATTTCCACCCCTTCCGCGAGTGTCGCATTGGGATGGATAATCGCGCTCGGATGGATTAACCCACTACTCAAGCAGCATCCTCTTTCTTTGCAGCACACATGAGTTCCGCAGAAACGGCTAGCTTACCGTCCACTTTCGCCTCTGCATTGAAAACCCACATAATGCCTTTACGCTTGACCAATTCGACGTGCATTTCTAACTGATCCCCCGGTACAACGGGCTGTTTGAAACGCGCCTTATCTACCGCTACCAGCATATACAAGGTATCGGTTTGTGGCTCTTCGCCCATTGTACGAAACCCCAACAAACCTGTTGCCTGTGCCAAGGCTTCGATAATCAATACACCCGGCATAATCGGTTGATTAGGAAAATGCCCATTAAAAAATGGCTCATTAACAGTCACATTTTTGATCGCTTTCAGGTATTTACCCGTTTCAAACTCGACGACACGATCAACCAATAAAAAGGGATAACGGTGCGGAAGGTAGTTCTTAATTTGGTTAACATTCATTGTGCCCATAATCGCCTCAATGTGAATCCTTGTTCTGTAAATTTGCCAGTTGTTTTTCAAGTTCTGCCAAACGGCGTGCTAGTTTATCTAACTGGTTAAAACGTGCAGCATTCTTACGCCACAGTGTATTTTCAACAGCAGACGTACCCGAAGAGTATACGCCAGCTTTCGTAATGGAATGTGACACCAAGCTAGTAGCCGTCACAACCGTATAATCTGCAATGCTCAAGTGCCCAGCAATAGCACTCATTCCCGCAATCTGGCAATGTTTGCCTATTTGCGCACTGCCTGCCACAGCAGCACAAGCAGCTATAGCTGTATAATCACCGATGCTAACGTTATGCCCAATCTGAATTAGGTTGTCTAATTTCACCCCATTTCCGATCACGGTAGAACCCAGTGCAGCACGATCAATCGTGGTATTTGCGCCAATTTCCACATGATCACCCACAACAACATTGCCAACTTGCGGAATCTTGTACCACATACCCCGTTCAGGTGCAAAACCAAAACCGTCTGCCCCTAAAACCGCACCTGAATGCACAATACAATGTTGACCGATCTGCGTGTTATACGCCAGCGTGACATTGGGATACAAACGGGTGCTATTGCCAACTTTACAACCACTGGCAATCACACACCCCGCACCAATGATTACCTCATCACCAATTACCGAGCCTGCATCGATAACCACATTGGCTTCGATACAAACGGCTTTACCTAAGATAACATCAGGTGCAATTACTGCTGACGGGTGAATACCCACTGCCGGACGTGGAACGGGATATAACAACGTAACCACTTTGGCATAAGCGAGGTAAGGGTTTGTATTGACCAAACAATTACCTGTATAATCTGCGGCTAAATCAGGTGGTAAAATTAATGCTCCCGCCGTGGTAGTATCCAAGTAATGACGGAATTTCCCACCACGAATATAACTAATATCACACGCCTGAGCCTGCTCAATGGAAGCAACCGAAGTAAAACGCAATCCACCTTCACCCTGCAAAACTGAATCTGTGTGTGCAGCTAGCTCTGCCAGTGAGAAACTGTGTTTCATGCGTTGTTATTCCTTCGCTTTTGCTGGCTGGGGTGCAGTAGTCGTTGCAGACGAAATGGGTTTTCCCTGTTCGGCTTGGAATTTTTGTTCCAAATACTGCATTACTTTAGCACTTATATCGACCCGATCACTCGCAACAATGTAATCACTTTCACGCAAGACAATATCGATTTGCTCACGCGCCCGTACATCACCAATGGCTTGCACAATCTGATTCTGCAAATTATCAATGGCGGTATCACGCGCTGTACGCACTTCCTCACGAAAGTCTTCTAACGCACGAACATTCTTACGCTTACGATCACGCAACTCCCGTTGTTGCTGCAATTTGTCATTTTCAGGAATAGTACCCGCGTCAATTTTTACGGCTAACTCTTCTTCCAACTGTTGGATAGCCAGTTGCTCTTTGTTTAGCTCTTCTTCACGGGCAGAAAACGTTGCTTTGAGCTTTTCATTTGCTGCTTTCGATTGCGGCGAGTTAGCTAATAAAGACGAAACGTCCACAATGGCGACCTTAAAAGGTCGTTCATTATCAGCAACCGCCAAACTACAGGGGAAAAACACAGCCAAAGCTAGCAAAAAATGGCTAGCCTTGACGGTAAACAACGTTTTAGTGCTGTTATGCCATTTCATGCGCGTTAGAACGAAGCTCCAATGCTAAATTGCACTTGTTGCTTTTTATCCTCTGGATTGGATTTAATGGGCTTAGCGTAGCTCAACTCAAAAGGACCAATCGGAGACAACCACACAACACCGACCCCCGCAGAAGCACGTACTCCCGGTGATGCGGTTGTGCCTTTATCTTTAGAGAGCTTACCAGCATCAACGAAGGTGCTCATTTTCAGACCTTTAACATCTTCGGCAAAAGGCATGGGGAATTGCAATTCAGCCGTTGCGGTTGCCATTGCATCACCGCCCGTTGGGTCACCATTGGAGTCCCGTGCACCGATACTGCTATCTTCAAAACCACGCACCGAACCAATACCACCTGCATAATATTTGTCAAAGAAAGGTACTTCGGACGTTTTACCTGTGGCTTTTGCAGCCCCTAGTTTACCCTTCACAGCAAAAGTCACATTATCGTTGACAGGTAGGTAAGCTGCACCTTCATAGCTCAGCTTTTGGTATTGCAACTTACTGCCCGGTGCAGCAACTTGCAAAGACACGCGATGACGCTGACCTTCGGTTGGGAAGATAGTACGATTACGGGTATCGTGAACGTAACTGACTGTCACAGGAACTTGGTTATAACTTTTACCGTTTTTATCGATATAGTTTTGGATTTCAGTGGATGGTTTAGTGCCTAGAACGATTTTACGCTTTTCAGCCCCAACGCTCGCATAAACGGAATCTGTTTCGCTTAATGGTACGGTATAGTTTACATTCGCACCGTAACGGTCAGACGCATAACTTGAAATATTAGCCTCGCTAGCATCGTATTTATTGTAATACGTTTCAAAACCACGGCTAATACCATCTGGCGTATAATAAGGGTTAGTATAACTAACGCTGTAGTTTTTATTTACCTTACTATTGTCAAAGTTTAAGTCTAATTGTTTACCTGTTCCCATGAAATTTTCTTGGTTCAAGTTAACGTTAAACAACATACCTTGTGATTGCGAATAACCTGCGCCAATACGGAATTGGTTGGAGGAACGCTCCTTTACCGTGACGATCAAGTCAACTTGGTCCTCTGTACCTGCTACAGGTTCAGCTTCGATGGTTGCCTCTTCAACATAAGGTAAACGCTCTAAACGGGTTTTAGAACGTTCAATTTGCTTTTTAGAAAACTGTGAACTTTCTAATTGGCGCAATTCACGGCGGTAAACTTCGTCTTTGGTACGGTTATTACCACGCACGTCAATGCGACGGACATAAATACGCCGACCCGGATCAATATCTAAGGTAATACCCACTTGTTTATTGGCTTCATCAAACGCAGGCACAGCATTAATTTTCGCTGCGGCAAAACCTTGTGAGCCTAATTCACCTTCCAATTCTTTACGGGTGTCTTCCAGATTTTTCTGTGAAAAAACTTGCCCTTGATGAATTTTAATCGAGTTCGCTAATTGGTCTTTGTTTAAACCCGCATTATTTGCCACATTGACATCACTGACTTTATATTGCTCACCTTCATTAACCGCAATATTAATCAGAATGTCTTTCTTGTCAGGTGACATATTCACGTCAGTGGAAACAATTTCAAAGTTTAAGTAGCCACGGTCACGGTAAAAAGCACTGAGCTTTTCCAAATCACCAACCAGTTTTTCTTTGGAATATTTATCACGACTACTCAAGAAAGAAGGTGTAAATGAACTGCGTGCACCAGATTCCATTTGCGCCAGTAACACTGACTCAGGAAATGCATGATTGCCTTCAATCTTCACACTTTTAATGCGGGTAGTGATGCCTTCATGCACGTTAATATTTACCGCAACGCGATTGCGTGGCAGCGGCTCTAATGTCGTTTCAACACTAACGCCGTAATACCCCATTGCACGGTATTGTTCTTCTAACTCCTGCTGAATGGCTAAAAACGCCGCTTTATCAAACGTATCGCCTTTATTTAGGTTGCGTTCTTTTAATACTTCCTTCAATTTATCAGTGGAAATTTGGCGATTGCCTTTGAAATTAATTTCCCCAATCGCAGGGCGTTCTACCACATTGACAACTAACACATCGCCTTGACGACCGATTTTCACATCGTCAAATAAACCCGTATCAAACAATGCTTTAATTGCCCCTGCGGTTTGCTGATCGTCAAAGGCTTGCCCAACCTGTGCGGGTAAATAAGTCAACACCGTTCCGGCTGGAATACGATCCAAACCATTAACAACAATGTCACGCACCACAAAGGGGGCTGCCCATGCGGTCTGATTTAAGACCAGCAAACAGCTTGCAATAGATAAACCAAGTGTCTGTTTTTTCATAATTAATTCATTAACCGCATGAAATCATTATACAAAGCCAGCATCATCAAACCTGCGATGAGTGCCATCCCTACACGGAAACCAGCCGCCTCCAGTTCAGCGGAAACAGGGCTGCCCTTTACAAACTCAATCAAGTAAAACAATAAGTGCCCACCGTCTAGCATGGGTACAGGCAATAAATTTAAAACGCCCAAACTAATACTAACGATAGCCAAAAAACCTAAAAATGCCACTAAACCAATCGAAGCACTCGCCCCTGCAAACTGCGCAATAGTGACCGGACCACTGACATTCTTCAATGCCACTTCGCCCGTGAGCATACGCCCCATTAGTTTCAAAGTCACGACTGTCATCTGCTTGGTTTTAACCATGCCCTGCCAAAACGCATCTAACGGGTTGTAGCGTTGGGTAAATGCCAGTTTTCCACGCACTGCATCGGTCATAAAAGGCGCAACCCCAGCACCAATAGTACCAACAGTTTTACCCTCAACCTGTTTCGCTTCCGGTATTAGGCTTAAATCCACCGTATTTCCATCACGCTTAACTTGCAAACTAACGGTTTTACCCAAACTTTGCTGAATTGTGTGGATGAAATTCTGGATACTATTAGGTTCATTGCCATTTACCAAAATAACTTCGTCGCCGGTTTTCAAACCTGCACGTTGTGCGGGTGAATTTGAGATAATTTCACCAACCCCGATACCTTTTACCCACAATGACAAACCGACTTTACGTGAAAAATCACGTTCATCTTTAAACATCGATTTGTTACTTAACTCTACAGTACGAATGGCTTTATTACCTTCCGCTGTTTTTACCTCAATGGCTAATTGCGGTGACTTTAAATAATCCTCAACCAGCAACATTTGCACATCATCCCACGAAGAAACTGCCTCATCGTTAATTGCCGTAATTTCATCCCCTAATTGAAAGCCTGCCAATGCAGCGGGGGTATTTTCTTGTACTTCAACAACGGGACGGAAAGTATCTACCCCCAACATAAATGTCATGGCATAGACAACGATTGCTAATAAGAAATTAGCCAACGGTCCTGCAAAAACAATGGCAGCGCGTTTCCACAATACTTGGCGGTTAAAGGCACGCGGTAAAAGTGCGGCAGAAATTTCCTCACCTTCTGCACACTCACGTTCATCTAACATTTTGACGTACCCACCCAAAGGTAACGCAGCTACCACGTATTCAACTTGGTCAGCATCTTTCGATTTCCAGCTCCATAAGGGTTTACCAAAGCCGACTGAAAAGCGTAAAACTTTGACCCCAAGCCTGCGGGCAACCCAATAGTGCCCAAATTCATGTACTGTGACCAATACACCAATGGTAACTAGAAATGCGGGAATAATAATAAGCAAGCTCATGATTTAGTGCATTTTCTTATTTTTGATCCAAGATAGTGAATGGCGACGGCTTTCCCCATCCTGAACAATTATATCATCGAGGTTTGTCGGCGTGCCTGTTGCTGCTTGTTGCATTACTGCCCTCACCAGTTGCGGAATGGCAGTAAAGCCAATTTCGCGTTGCAAGAAAGCATTAACAGCCACTTCGTTTGCCGCATTCAGGGCAATGGTTGCGAACCCACCGCTAGCATGTGCCTCGTAAGCCAGTTGCAAACAAGGGAAACGTGCTAAATCGGGACGCTCAAAATCCAACCGTGCCGTGGCAAATAAGTCCAACGGCGCAACCCCCGAAACCAAGCGTTCGGGCCAACCCAATGCGTAGGCAATCGGTGTACGCATATCGGGATTCCCCAATTGCGCTAACACCGAGCCATCATTATAGGACACCATTGAATGAATCGTACTTTGCGGGTGAACAACGACCTCTACCTGTTGTTCGGCAATGCCAAATAACCAACAAGCCTCAATGACTTCCAAACCTTTATTCATCAATGTGGCTGAATCAACCGAGATTTTTTGCCCCATTGACCAGTTAGGGTGCGCTACCGCTTGTTCGGGGGTAACAGTAGCTAAACGCTCTGCTGACCAAGTGCGAAAGGGTCCACCTGAAGCCGTAAGCAAAACCTTTTCCACCCCATTTTTGCCGTCCACAGGTAAACATTGGAATACGGCATTGTGCTCACTATCAATTGGCAATAATTCCGCACCGTGTTCACGCACCGTATCCATAAAGAGTTGCCCTGACATTACCAGTGCCTCTTTATTTGCCAACATCACCCGTTTACCTGCACGCGCAGCGGCTAAAGTCGGCACTAAACCTGCTGCCCCTACAATCGCTGCCATCACGTAATCCGTTTGGGCGTGGCTTGCAACCATTGCTAAGGCATCCGCACCTGCTAAAACTTCCGTCTCACTGCCTGCGGCACGTAGGCGTTGTTGCAAGGATTCTGCGGCTGGCACATCCACCATCACCGCGTAACGGGGACAATGTTGCAGACATTGCGCAAACAACCGCTCAACATTCTGGTGCGCTGTTAACGCAAACACATGGAAGCGTTCTGGATGCCGCGCCAATACATCAAGGGTACTTACCCCAATACTGCCGCTAGAGCCTAATACGGTAATACCCTTAGATGCTGCCATGCGTTAACCCTGTAACCACAGTAAACCCAGCGTGAAAAGAGGTGCAGCCGCCAACATACTGTCAACCCGATCCAAAATGCCACCGTGCCCCGGTAAAATCGTGCCGCTGTCTTTCACTCCTGCTTCGCGTTTGAGCAGACTTTCAAACAAATCACCTGCTACCGACATTAACACCACCACCATCGACAACACCATAAAGTACCCACCTTTTCCTACGGGAATAGGCAGCCACGTTAAACCGATTGCTGCCCACACGGCGGTTGCTAATACCGCCCCCGATAAACCTTCACGGGATTTACCGGGGCTAAGTGCTGGAGCTAATTTCGTTTTACCAAATTTGCGCCCCGTAAAATACGCTGCGGTATCTGCTAAAGCGACCAACAGGATTAAATACAAGACGAAGCGGAAATCCATCGCGTGCAATTTAAACAAAGCAAACCAAGCAGGCAGCAAAACGAAAATACCCAAAATACGCATTTTCACGAAATGCTGCTTATAAAAACCCGCTTTTTGCTCATACGTCCACAAGGCATACAATGCCCCCGCCCAAACTGGAATGCTTACCCATAAAACCATAGCGGTAGGAAAGGCAATAAACACCAAAGGTACGGAAGCCGCTAAAATCATTAGCGTCCCCATCATGCGTTTTTCGGGCAAATAACAGCCTGTTAAACCTGCCCATTCCCACGCCCCCAAACCGACAATGAACAGCATGGAAAATAGCCCAAATAAAGCAGAGGGCAAAAATACAACCCCAGCAAATATTAAAATAATCAGTACCAGCCCAGTAATAACGCGCTGTTTAAGCATTTTTTCCTCCAGATACCTGTTCGCCCGTCATCCCAAAGCGGCGCTGACGACTTGCAAAATCCGTAAAAGCCGTTTGCAAGCAAGTCTCATCAAATTCTGGCCACAACGTATCGCAAAAATACAACTCGGCATACGCTAATTGCCACATTAAGAAGTTACTAATGCGCCGTTCACCGCCAGTACGAATGAATAAATCCGGTGCAGGTACATCCCCCGTCGACAAAGCCGCATCAAAGGCTGCTTCATCGAAAGCCGTGACAGCCAAACGCCCTTCAACAACCTGTTGTGTAAGTTTTTGGGCGGCTTGCAGAATATCCCAACGCCCACCATAATTTGCCGCAACGAGTAAATGCATCCCCGTGCAGGTGGCAGTCAACGCCTCGACTTGGCGGATTTTTTCTTGCAACTCAGGGGAAAAAGCGGAGCGATCACCAATAAAGCGCATTCGTACTTGATGCCGTTTGAGTGCTGCGGCTTCGCGCTCCAGTGCGGAAACAAACAGCGACATCAAACCTTTTACTTCATCTTCAGGGCGTTTCCAATTCTCACTACTAAAGGCGAACAGGGTTAAACATTCAACCCCTGCATCACTGCACGCACGAATGACCTTACGTGCAGCTTCGACCCCGCGATGATGCCCAATAATACGCGGCAAGAAACGGGCTTTTGCCCAACGCCCATTTCCATCCATGACGATGGCGACATGCCGGGGAACCGCCATTAAACCTCCATTAATTCTTTTTCTTTCTTCGCCAATACAGCATCCACTTCTTTAATAAAGTGGTCAGTCAACTTTTGTACATCATCCGTTGCACGACGTTCTTCGTCTTCAGAAATCTCTTTTTCTTTCAACAAGGCTTTGAAATCGCCATTGGCATCGCGGCGAATGTTACGGATAGCAACCCGCGCCCCTTCTGCTTCTGCTTTTACCACTTTCACCAAATCGCGGCGGCGTTCTTCGGTGAGCGCAGGCAATGGCACACGAATCGCGTTACCATCATTGGCAGGGTTTAAACCCAGATTAGAAATCAAAATCGCTTTTTCGATTTTGGCTGCCATTGGTTTTTCCCACGGCACAACTTTCAAAGTACGCGCATCTTCGGTGCTAATATTCGCCACTTGACTCAGCGGCACATCAGAACCGTAATAATCCACCGTGACTTGATCCAACAAACTAGGGTGAGCACGACCTGTACGGATTTTTGTCAGGTCATTTCTCAGTGCTTCGATGCTTTTTTGCATCCGCTGTTCTGCATCTTTCTTGATGTCTGCAATCATCTGTATTAAACCTCAACCAAAGTACCAACATTCTCACCGCTAACAATCGCGGCAAGTGCTCCCGGTGCAAACATATCAAATACACCCAGAGGAAGTTTGTTATCACGGCACATAACCATTGCCGTTAAATCCATTACGCCTAATTGACGTTGAATTGCGTCGTCGAAGGATAACCGATCAAAACGTTTTGCCGCAGGATTTTTTTTCGGGTCTGCATCGTAAATCCCATCAACTTTCGTTGCTTTGAGTAATAGATCACATTGTAACTCTACCCCACGCAAACTCGCTGCTGTATCGGTAGTAAAAAAGGGATTACCTGTACCTGCGGCACAAATAACGATATTACCACTGGCTAGATAACGACGAGCTTGATGTGCTGCATACCGTTCGCCAACTTGATCAATACCCAAGGCCGTCATAACACGGCATTGTCCACCGAGTTTTTCAATGGCATCTTGCATGGCTAAGGAATTCATGACAGTCGCCAGCATCCCCATTTGGTCGCCACGCACACGATCCATACCCTTTTCGGCTAAACCCGCACCCCGAAACAGATTTCCTCCACCAATCACTACCGCGACTTCAACACCCGAACGTTGCAGGGCGAGTGCTTCACCCGCAATACGGTAAAGGATTTCAGGGTCAATACCGGAATCTTGATGACCTAACAGGGCTTCACCACTGAGTTTTAACAAGATACGACGGAAACGGGGTTCGGAACAGGAGGGGGTTGCTGACATGAATTCGCCTATACTTATTTAATGTGGGTGCATTTATACCGTGGACAGAAAAAAGGGGCAATCATTGCCCCTCTTTTTCCTGCGATTTATCGCAATTTTGCAGAAACTCAGTTCCCTGCTGCTGCCGCTGCTTGCGCAGCTACTTCATCAGCAAAGTTTTCTTGTTTCTTCTCGATGCCTTCACCCACTTCTAAACGCACGAACTGCGTTACCGTCGCGCCTTTAGCAGCCAGTAAATCACCTACCGTTTGGTCTGGGTTCATAACGAACGGTTGACCAACCAGCGTGATTTCGCCCAAGAATTTTTTCATGCGACCAACAACCATTTTTTCCGCGATGTCGCGTGGTTTGCCGCTTTGCATGGCAATGTCGATTTGAATGTTGCGCTCACGCTCAACCACGTCAACCGGAACACCAGATTCATCAACACAAACTGGGCGGCTGGCGGCAACATGCATGGCAATGTGTTTGCCCACTTCAGCATCGTCGCCAGTTACGCACACCAATACACCGATACGTGCACCGTGTTGGTAAGAAGCGATTTGACCTTCACCTGCGTCAACCAATTGCAGACGACGTACTTGAATGTTTTCACCGATTTTAGCAATCAGCGCAGTACGGCTTTCTTCAACGGTTTGACCGCTAGCTAATGTCAAAGCAGACAGTGCTTCTACATCGGCAGGTTTGGCTGCCAATGCTGCTGCACCTACTGCGTTAGCGAATTCAACGAAATTGCTGTCGTTCGCAACGAAGTCGGTTTCACTGTTAACTTCAACCATTGCAGCTTGTTTTGCATCGGCAGAGATAGCGATAACGACGCGACCTTCTGCTGCTACACGACCTGCTTTTTTGTCCGCTTTAGCCGCACCGGATTTACGCATCAGGTCGATTGCCGCTTCCATATCCCCGTTGGTTTCTGTCAGGGCTTTTTTACATTCCATCATGCCTGCGCCAGTACGTTCGCGCAGTTCTTTAACCATTCCAGCAGTAATTGCCATTAGGGTAAACTCCTTGATACTTAACGGTAACGGGAAATTATTCGCCCGCTTCCGCAATGGGTGCTTCAGTCGCTTCAGCGGTAGTTTCTTCAGTCATTTCTTGTGGTGCAACCGCAGCACTGACGTGACCTTCGTTAACCGCATCGGAAGCCGCAGAAACGTACAATTGAATAGCACGGATCGCGTCGTCATTGCCCGGAATAACGTAGTCAACACCTTGCAGTGCATTGTTGGTATCGACAACGCCAATGACTGGGATGCCCAGTTTGTTAGCTTCTTGTACCGCGATTTTTTCGTAACCTACGTCGATAACGAAGATTGCATCAGGTAAACCGCGCATGTCTTTAATACCGCCCAAGCTACGCTCCAGTTTTTCGGATTCGCGAGTCAGGGTCAGAATTTCTTTTTTACCTAATTTTTGGAAAGTGCCGTCTTCAGCCATTTTTTCCAAATCTTTCAAACGCTTGATGGATGCTTTAACGGTTTTAAAGTTAGTCAGCATACCACCCAACCAACGGTGGTTGACATAAGGCATTTTGCAAGAAATGGCAGCTTCACGGACTGCTTCACGCGCAGAACGCTTTGTACCAACGAACAGCACTTTGCCACCTTTGGAAGCCAATTTGCCGATAACATTCAACGCATCGTTGAACATTGGCAGAGTTTGTTCCAAGTTAATAATGTGGATTTTGTTGCGTTCGCCGAAAATGAAAGGAGCCATTTTCGGATTCCAGTAACGGGTTTGGTGACCGAAGTGGACACCTGCTTCCAACATTTGGCGCATAGTAACTTTAGGCATTGTCAGTCTCCTGTGGGTTATGCCTCCATACATCCCATCGCCGCAACCGGATAATTATCCAGCACCCTGCGTGATGTGCCGATGTATGTGTGAATTAAAAAACAAACAGTAAAACAATTTGCGCTTAGCGCGGCGGCTTTATACCATGAAACGCTTTTAAGTGCTACCGGGAAGAAAGCCAAATGGCGAAGAAGGAAAGAGATCAAGAAATCAAAATCAAAACGGCTGATGAAATCGCCAAAATGCGCGTGGCGTGTAAACTCGCTGCTGATGTATTGGACGTAATTGCCCCTTACGTAAAACCGGGTGTGACTACCGACGAATTAAACCAACGCTGCCACGACTACATTATTAATGAACAACAAGCGATTCCAGCACCGCTAGGTTATGGCACACCGCCTTTTCCTAAATCCATTTGCACATCGGTTAACCATGTGATTTGCCACGGCATTCCCAGCGACAAAAAGCTCAAAGACGGCGATGCTATCAACATAGACATTACGGTTATCAAAGATGGCTATCATGGCGATACCAGTAAAATGTTTCACGTTGGCACACCCAGTATTGCAGGCAAGCGGTTGAGTGACATTACCCAACAATGTTTGTATTTAGGGATTCTGGAAGTTAAACCGGGTGCACCGTTCGGCAATATTGGGCGTGCCATTCAACGCCATGCCCATGCAAACCGTTACAGTGTGGTGGAAGAATTCTGCGGACATGGTATTGGGCAATACTTCCACGAAGCCCCGCAAATTTTGCACTACTACAACAAAGACAGCGATAAAATCGTCATGCAGCCTGGCATGATTTTCACCATTGAACCGATGATTAATCAAGGTAAACGCCATTTGAAAGTCCTGCCAGATCAATGGACGGCTGTCACTAAAGACCATAAATTATCCGCGCAATGGGAACATACGATCCTCGTAACTGAAACGGGGTTTGAGGTGCTTACCCTGCGTAGTGAAGAAGCAAACTGGCGTACAACTCTATGATGCGAATGAACCCCCTACTGGATGTATTGAAACGGCTGCTGGAGCGCGGCGATTTAAAAATTGCTGATTATTCCCAAGCAGTGCGTGAGGCGCGGCAGTTATTAGCGCAAGCCTTCCAAGCAGGGGAAGAAGTTCTGGATTTGCTGCATAATCATGCGGATTTTATTGATGCTTTACTGCAACACCTGTGGGCGCAAGGCAATATTTCTTCCCGCCGTGCAACACTGATTGCGGTCGGTGGGTATGGACGACGTGAATTACACCCAGCTTCCGATGTCGATTTACTCATTCTGTTGAGTGAAGCACCGGGGGAAGATTGCCGTGAACGTTTATCTGCCTTCATCACCTTGTTGTGGGACATTGGGTTAGATGTTGGACACAGTGTTCGCACCTTAAAAGAGTGTATTTTCATTGCCAGCGATGACATTACCATCATCACTAATTTGATTGAATCACGTTATTTGGATGGCAATGAACAATTATTCCACGATTTAAAGCTAGCTATTAGTACCGATCATATGTGGAGTAGCCACGAATTTTTCTTGGCAAAATTGGACGAACAGAAAAAACGCCACATTAAATACGGGGACACTTCCCACCGCGTTGAACCGAATTTAAAAGATGGGCGCGGCGGTTTACGCGATGTACAAACCATTAGCTGGGTCACATTGCGCGAATACGGCACATTTTCCCTGCAAGAATTGTACGAAAAGCACTTACTGGAATACGTTGAGTACGAAACCTTACGCGCTGGACGGGAGTTTTTGTGGAAAATCCGCTTCGCCTTGCACGGGTTGGCAAAGCGTAAGGAAGACCGCCTGTTATTTGATTATCAACGCAGTCTTGCTCATACATTTGGTTATACCGATGACACGGATAATGGCGCGGTGGAAGCCTTCATGCAGGCGTATTACCGCACGATTACCGATTTAGAGCGTTTGAGTGAAATGCTGATGGGGATTTTCCGCGAGAAAATCCTTACATTACGCCCACCCTTGCCAGAAATGCTGGGTGAGTGGTATCAAAAACGCGGTAATTTGATTTCGGTAAATTCGCCGGATGTGTTTGTACTTTACCCAACGGCATTGCTGGAAATTTTCTTACTCCTGCAAATGACACCGGGAGTTACGGGTTTAACGCCAGAAACGATTCGTTTGATTCGGAATAACTTGCACCGCGTAGACGCAGGTTTCCGCCATCAAGCACGTCATCGGCAATTATTTGTGCAGATTTTACGCCAAACCAAAGGCATTACCTTTGTTATGCGTTTGATGAACCGTTACGGCTTGTTGGCGGCGTACATCCCTGCTTTTGCCAATATTGTCGGGCGGATGCAATACGACCTGTTCCACATGTACACGGTGGACGAACACACCTTATTCGTGCTACGGAATGTGCGCAATTACAGCACGGCGAAAGGGGCACAAGAATTACCGCTGTGTTCGGAAGTGTTTCGCACGCTGCGTAACCCTGAATTGATTTACCTTGCCGCCCTCTTCCACGACATTGCCAAAGGGCGTAAAGGCGATCATTCGGAACTGGGGGCTGTGGATGCATTTAGCTTTTGCCGCGAGCACGGTTTGCATTTACACGATGCCTCACAAGTCGGTTGGTTAGTACGCAATCACTTATTGATGAGTATGACCGCGCAACGCAGAGACATTAGCGACCCTGCGGTGATCCATGAATTCGCGGAAAAAGTGGTATCGCAAAGCCGTTTGGATTGCCTATTCCTGCTGACCGTAGCGGATATTCGCGGCACGAACCCCAAACTCTGGAACGGTTGGAAACAAGCCTTACTGCACGAGCTTTACCATTCAACGCGCAAGGTACTGCGTAATCGCAATACCATTACCGAAGGGGCAAGCCTATTGACGGATGAAAAACGCCGTGCAGCGTTGGAACAACTCATGCAAGAAGGTTTTGAGGAAAGTGCTTGCGTCGCGCTGTGGGATCAGTTTGGCACGGATTATCACATCCAACATTCCGTCGAATCGGTGATTTGGCACACGCGCCACATTTTGCGCCAAAGCCAAGAAAATCCCACCATTATTCAAATTCGCCGAACATTGTCCGGTAGTAGTAATGTGATTTTCGTTTACACCCACGACCGCGATGATTTATTTACCCGCGTCGTGGCATCAATGGAACAGCTCAACCTGAATATTGTGCAGGCGCGTATTGTTTCCACTACGGATACACACGATTTGTACACGTTGCACATTTTAGGCTCGGAAAACCAAGTCATTAATGACCCCGATGAGTTGCAATACATTGCGGATACGTTACGCGCCAACCTTGAACGGGAGAAACCTTGCCGCCCAGTACACCGCAAGCCGCGTATCTTGCGCCATTTCAATGTGCCGACACGCATTTCTTTCAGCCAACAAGCCGAAAAAGGGCAAACGCTGATTGAAATTAACGCGGGTGATATGCCGGGTTTACTCTCGCGCCTTGGTGAAGCAATGGATGGTTTAAGCATTCGTGTGCATAACGCACGCATCAATACGCTGGGTGAACAAGCGCAAGACATTTTCTACGTCACGAGTCGCAGTGGCGACATGATTACAGATGCTGACCAGCAAGCGCATATCCGTGCAACGCTGGAACACGCCTTAGAGGTATCAAATGGAGTATAAGGATTATTACAAAACACTGGGGGTTGAACGCAGTGCTGATCAAGATGCAATTCGTAAAGCATTTCGGCGTTTAGCAGCCAAATACCACCCCGACCGGAACAAAGCGGCGGACGCGGAAGCACGGTTTAAAGAAATTAACGAAGCGAATGAAGTGTTAAGCGACCCCGAAAAACGCGCCCATTACGATCAGTTCGGGGCAAATTGGAACAATGCGGGAGCGCGGCAACCGCCACCGAATTGGGGACGCAATACTTCGTTCCAATTCGACCCTAGCGACTTCATGAACATGGGGGCTGGCTTTGGGCGCAATAGCGGGGCTAGTACATCCGGTTTCAGCGATTTCTTTGAAAGCCTGTTCGGTGGCGGCGGTGGTTTCAATACACGCAGCAGCCAAAGCACACAACAAGCATCAAACGCCCAAACGCTTACCATCCAACTCAGCGTGGAAGACATTTACAACGGTGCGGAAAAAACCATCCGTTTACCCAATGGCTCAAGCGTGCAAGTGCGCATTCCAGCAGGGGCAGAAGAAGGCAAAAAACTGCGTCTAAGTGGGCGCGGGGCAAATGGCTCTGACCTTTACTTGCAAATTAAGCTCAAGGAACATCCCCGTTACCGCATTGAAGGCAAAGACATCTACACCGAAGTAGCGATTGCACCGTGGGAAGCCGCACTCGGCGGTAGCATTGCCGTGCCTACGCCCAGCGGTGAATTAATGTTGAAAGTGCCCGCTGATTCGCAAACAGGTAAAAAAATGCGCCTGAAAGGACGTGGCTTAGCGGGGGAAAATGCAGGTGATTTGTACGTGGTATTAACCATCCAAACGCCTGCTGCACAAACTGACGCGCAAAAAGCGGCTTATGCACAGTTGCGTGATGCATTTAGCGCGTGGAAGCCCAGAAATTAGCCAATAAAAAAGGCTGACAAGTTACCCTGTCAGCCTTCTCATGGCATACGCTGGAAACGAATTACGCGCCGACAGCTTCTTTCATACTCAAACGCATACGCCCTTGACGGTCGATTTCAATCACTTTAACGCGCACCGTATCGCCCACATTGACGTAATCGGTGACATTTTCCACGCGATCATTGCTGATTTGAGAAATGTGTAACAAACCATCTTTGCCCGGAAGAATGGTGACAAACGCGCCAAAGTCCATGATACGTGCGACTTTACCCGTGTAAACTTTATTCAGTTCCACTTCGGCAGTAATCGCCTCGATCATGCTACGCGCTTCATACGCCGCTTTCGCATCAACCGCAGCGATTTTGATGAAACCTTCGTCGCTAATATCGATGCTAGTGCCTGTTTTTTCCGTAATGCCACGAATGGTTTCGCCACCTTTACCGATAACTTCGCGGATTTTTTCTGGGTTGATTTTCATCGTGACGTAACGTGGCGCGTATTCGGAGATTTCGTCACGCGGTTCAGCCAAACCTTTCGCCATTTCACCTAAGATATGCAAGCGACCTGCTTTGGCTTGAACCAAGGCTTGTTGCATGATTTCTTTGGTAATGCCGTTGATTTTAATGTCCATTTGCAGCGCGGTTACACCTTCAGCAGAACCTGCTACTTTGAAATCCATATCACCGAGGTGATCTTCGTCGCCTAAAATGTCAGACAACACCGCGAAACGTTCGCCTTCTTTAATCAAACCCATTGCGATACCTGCAACAGGTGCTTTGATCGGCACGCCTGCATCCATCAATGCCAATGAGCTACCGCACACACTCGCCATTGAGCTAGAACCGTTGGATTCAGTGATTTCAGACACACAACGAATGGTGTATGGGAAATCGTCAGTGTGCGGAATCATGGCTTTCACACCACGTTTTGCCAAACGACCATGACCGATTTCACGGCGTTTTGGTGAACCGACCATGCCCGTTTCGCCCACGCAAAACGGCGGGAAATTGTAATGGAACAGGAAGTTATCTTTGTATTCGCCAGCGATTGCGTCAATGGTTTGCGCATCACGCTCTGTACCCAAGGTAGTGACAACCAAGGCTTGCGTTTCGCCGCGTGTAAACAAAGCCGAACCGTGAGTGCGGGGTAATACGCCAACACGCACCGTAATTGGGCGCACGGTTTGCAGATCACGCCCATCGATACGTGGTTTGCCATCTAAGATGCTGCCACGTACTACTTTTTTCTCTAAGTTTTTGAACTCGACTTTGATTGCGTCCGCAGTAACGCCTTCTTCGCCTTCTTTCGCCGCTAATTTTTCAACCGCCGCTTTCAGGATTTCATCAACACGCGCATAACGTTGTTGCTTTTCAGAAATTTGGAAGGCGTCCACCAATGCCGCTTCACACGTTTCGGCTAAACCGCTGATCAGGGTTTCGTTTGGCGTTGGTGCTGCCCATTCCCATGCTGCATTGCCAACTTCTGCTGCTAACTCATTGATTGCGTTAATTGCAACTTGCATTTGATCATGACCAAATACAACCGCCCCCAACATAACTTCTTCACTTAATTCGTCAGCTTCAGACTCCACCATCAACACAGCAGATTGTGTCCCTGCTACCACGAGGTCTAAAGCGGAAGATTTCACTGCTTCATTAGACGGGTTCAACAAGTATTCGCCATTGCGATAACCCACACGCGCCGCACCAATTGGCCCTTCAAACGGAATACCGGACAGCTTCAGTGCCGCAGATGCACCTAACATGGCTGGAATGTCAGGGCTAACGGCAGGGTTGAGGGATTTCAGCGTCACAATGACTTGCACTTCGTTAGTGAAGCCTTCGGGGAACAGTGGACGAATCGGGCGGTCAATCAGGCGGGCAATTAAGGTTTCATCTTCGGTTGGACGTGCTTCGCGTTTGAAGAAACCGCCCGGAATGCGTCCCGCTGCGTAGAATTTCTCTTGGTAGTTAACTGTCAGCGGGAAAAAGTCGCGCCCCGGAACAGCATTTTTTTGCCCGACGACCGTCACTAATAAGACGGTATCATCCATGTTAATCATTACCGCAGCCGTCGCTTGACGTGCGATTTCACCTGTTTCAATCGTGACGGTGTTTTGCCCGTATTGGAATGTCTTGGTAAATTTTGCCATGACGTTATTGTTCCTTGGATTTCAATTTTTTGTTTGTGATCACGGGCAGGCTGTTGAAAAAGATTCTGTGAGAAATTGCTAGGTTGTTTGACATCAGACCCCTTTCCAACAACCTTCCTGCGTGATAAGTGATTGTAAAATTATAAATAGCACATAACAAAACACCGCGCTAAGGCGGTGTCTCGTATCGCTTGCTAGCTGATCAGCGACGCAGACCGAGGCTTGCAATTAACTGTTGATAACGACCTAAGTCTTTACCTTTCAGGTAATCCAACAGTTTGCGGCGTTGATTAACCATCGCCAACATACCACGACGTGAGTGGTGGTCATGTTTATGGGTTGCAAAGTGGTCGGTCAGATGCTTGATACGCGCAGTCAGCAGCGCAACTTGCACTTCCGGCGACCCGGTATCTGTTTCTGATTGGCGGTATTGCGCTACAACACTCGCCTTTTCTTCTGCACTCAGAGACATTCGCCAAAGCTCCAGATTAAAGGTTGCTAAAAAGGCGGCGATTATACATGCTCACGCCCAATGAATACAACCAAGGAATGTCAGCATTTCTACTCAATTAAATCTGAAATGGGCGTTGTACATCGTAGTTACTGTCGGCAGCACCAATAAGTGAGTGTTCCGGTGGCTGATAACGTACCATTAATGCATATACTTGGTTAAAAAAGCTAATGTAATCCCCTTTAAACCGCCCGTTATTCCAGATTTTTTTCAGCGCGTAAGTAAAGTAACCGTTGGCAACCCCTGCATAAACACCATCGTAGGCAAATTCACCTTCACCACTGGCAGCGAATAAACGCACCGAGGCAGCAATACTACTGCCATCGGTATCATCGTCACTAGCAGGGGTATTTTTTGCCAGATTAAGGTAGAAATCACGCTGTTTTTTCCACGTTGCAAACGCCACTTCTCGCGGCATCGCACGCGGCTTACCCATCGAACCGCGTGTCACTGTACCACTGTGGCAGCTATCGGAAACGACGAGAATACGTACACCCGCAGCGAAACAACGCCACAGCAAATACAATTCATCGTCCAATAAATGCCCGTCGTACAAGCACCACGTTTCGTCTTGCATATCGCTTTCATCGCCCGAAACATCCCGTACCACACCGCCGTGTCCAGCAAATGACACCCAAAGGATGTCACCTGCTACCAAGGTGGTACTGGCTTGGAAAATCGCTTGCGTTACGGCTTCACGGGTAGCGGCATTGCCCAATAA
>CAZJDN010000001.1:0-53536 GCA_964544775.1 uncultured Thiothrix sp. | reverse complement strand
GATTGCCCTTGCCCCTATGGGTGCAATCTATGATTGCCCTTGCCCCTATGGGTGCAATCTATGATTGCCCTTGCCCCTATGGGTGCTAGTGGTTGCTAACAGCAAGGCAGCCACAATACCCATTTTGGGCACAACTTGGGCATGGTGGGCACATGCAGCCCTGCCTTGCTGTTAGCGGATACTTCCATCTAACATAGGTATATTGTAAGGGCTTGCAGCAATGAATGCAACCTTTTTTTAGAGCTTTTTCACTAAATATATGTATAAAGTTTGAGCAGCCTTTTGCTACCATAAGAGGCGTAGCCTTTATATATCTCTTTGTGGGTATTGACAAGCGCCATTGAGTTGTGATATAATGGGGGGCGCGTTCTCGCTCGCTAGACGCTCGCTCGGGCTGTACTCGCTTCGCTCGTGGCAAGAATGCCGCCAGCAAGCTGTCACCATTCTTGCAAGTATTGCTCGCTTCGCTCGCCGCTCGTGCATCCATGCACTCGCTCAGCAGCATCAGCAAGCTGATGCAGGCTCGGCATCCTGCCTCGCACAAAGCCATAAGGGGGTGAAGACCTTTTGATGACCGGGGAGTCTTCGGCGCTTTATATGATAGCTCAAAAAAAATTTCAAATTTCCCCAAAATCCCACTTTTGCACCTCAGCACTGCCCCTTAACCCCACTTTTACCCCCAATTTCCAACTTTATTACTTTGCACCTCAGCACTGCTATAAGGCTTCTCCACAACAGTAAAATCAAGGGTTTTAGGGGCTATTTAGGGGTGAGAAGCTTTGTAGGGAGCCTCTAAAAAAAAGTGGAGTTGACAAGGGAGGAAAAATGTGGTATAATAGAAGGGAGTCTAAAGAAAAATTTCAAAGAAATGGCTTCGCCAGGGCAGGGGCTTCTCCAGGGCAGGGGCTTCGCCAGGGCAGGGGCTTCGCCAGGGCTATGCCCTCTTTAATTAGCAAGCAAGCAAACAAGTAGGAGACACCGACATGACAGCTTTTGAACAGTTGCAGGCAACACCGCAATGGGTGCAGGCTACGCCTCCACCACTTAACACTTTCTGGGTGATTATGAATGCACTACTGCTGGGCATTCTCGGGATGCCAGCAAATAAAAAGATTTCGCTACGCGAAATCTATGAAGAAGAGTGGGCAGCAAAAGGCAGCCTCACTTCATACAGTATGTGGCTCTCCAACACACATGCAGGGGCTTGCCGCAAATACCCAACAGTAATGCAACTTAACTACTTGCCCGGACAAGATATGCAGCCAGCCATTGTGGTAATGATGATGCTCGACACCCGGCAAGTAAGCAAAAGACAAGGCAGTAAATGGGAGCAGTATGAGCAATGCATAACGCAGCTTCGCCACGCTACACAGGGGCAAGGGCAAGGGCAGGGCTTCGCCCTCTTAATTAATCAATATGCTAGAGGTCGCCATGCTACCACTACAGCAGTTTCAAGCTCTTGATGCGTCGCTACAGCGACGCAATGCAAAGCAATCTTTTTTCAGCGTAAACAATCTGCCGACGGGCAGATTAACTATGGCAGAAGCAGACAGCCTCAGCGCGGCTGCCACAAAGATGTTTCATGAGACAGAGGCAGCGGTTGCTGGCTTCTGCTACATTGCAGGCTACGCCACAGCAAAAGGACTAGTACCTGCTGCTTCTCGCCAAGCTACAGGAGCAGCGGCGCTGCGCGCTTCCCAAAGCTCTTTACCTCTGTTTGCTGTGGCAGGCACTAGCCCACAAGCCTATGTGGATGCCAGCAAGATTGCATCTCCTTGGCAGCAAGCGATGGCTACGCTATCGCAGCAAGTAGGCAGCGAGGACGAAGCCAAGGGCTTCGTCTCTAGTAGTGCAATTGGGCTTTATAGATATAGAGCACAAGCCTCAGAGTGGCTCAAGCGCAATGCGCCATCAGGCGGTCGCCTATATGAAGCAAAGGAGCTTGCGGTAGCAAGCTCTCAGGCGGGGCTGTCATTAGCGCGGGTTCGCAGCCTCCTGCAAGGCGCAAGCGCCCGCTTCAACGCAGCATCCACAAAACAGCAACTAGACACTGCAATCTACTATGTGGTGATGCCAGATGGTAAAGTTGCAGAAGCAGTGAAGCTAGGGACAGCAACAGCACTCGCGAAACATGCTGCAATGTGAGGCAGCAGCAGCCCTTCCCGGGCACGGATACTGCCTGCACACTAAGCAAGTTTAGTCAAGCCCTTGCCCCAGCGCAGCGGGTTATAAAATGCGAAGCATTTTATAAGGCTTGACTTAACGCAGCAGTGTGCAATAATTTACTCAGCCCGAAGGAGGGCGCAGCCCATGTATGAATACAGCGCAATTGTAGTTGATGTGCATGACGGGGATACACTTAAAGTAGACATTGACTTAGGACTAGGCGTGTGGATGCATAAACAGGCACTTCGTCTAGTAGCCATGTCAAATGTAAGCATTAATGCCCCCGAGGTGTATGGTGCAGAAAAGGCAGCCGGGCTACGCTCCAAAGAATGGCTGGTATCCCAAGTGCTTAACAGGCAAGTTATTGTGCGCACTTACAAAGACAAGAAAGAAAAGTTCGGGCGCTGGCTTGCAGAAGTGGAGCTAGATGGGGTAGACATTGGGTCACAAATGGTCGCATTAGGCTTCGCAGCCTATAAGCAATATTAAGGAGGGCGCAGCCCATGATACCTATGCAAACTCAGCACAGCAATTTTGGGCAGCTATCCCAACCCCAAGCAACACTTCCTGCCTCAACCGAGAGCACCAACGGAGCAAGCGCCTCTAAACTGGTCATTAGGGAGCATACAAAAGCACAATTACTCAAGTTGGCGGTGGCTGGGATGCAGTATGACCAGATGGCGGCAATTACCGGCTTACCCGCGCCTGCAATACGCCAACTACTCTACAGGGAGCCGCTCACCCCGGAGCTGGAAGCTGCCCTACAAGCCAGCATCTCGGCAGAGGGAGCGCAGCAACTCGGACATGACGGAGAGTCCATCACTCTCTTGCCTCATGAAGTTGAAGTTGTAAGTAGTTATGGGGACTTGTGCGAAGCAATTCAAGCAGCTCGTGCAAGACAGGAATTAGGTCATCACGATAAGGCTGCTAATATCCAGAAGCTACTGTTGCAAAAAGTACAGGATGAGCTTGAAGGCGGACGTAACATAAGTTTCCGCAACATGATGGAAGGACTGCGGGTTGTTAGCAGCCTGCTGCAAACAGGTAAAGCCTCAGCACAGGTTGCAGCTGCTAATAAGGACGCAGGTCGTACCGTGCAAGGCAACGTGGTTAACAATGTGCGAATCAGCTTGCACAGCAACGGCTCAGGAGGCGCAGCCTATAAGCCAATACTTGATGAGAATAGTCGAGTCATTGGTATTGAAAGCGCAGGAGGTATTCGTGAGCTGGTGAATATGTCTGTGGACACATTGCGACAAGTAGCAGGTACAGAACTGCACCATAGTAACGCTGCTGCTGTGAGAGAAGCCCAACAAGCGCAGCTTGCATCACTAAAGTCGGAAGCACTTGACGAAGCATTGGCAGAAGCGGCTATTACGCCGCTTATTGAGGATGCGTTGCTGGATAGTCATCCAGACGCGTGGTTACTTGCACATGCTCAACAGCCTCCCACCAAGTCTCCAGAGGAGGATTCTTAATGGGGACTGGAGCGGCAACATCCGCCACATCTAGTGCCTCTTACCGCAACGGAGCCGCTGACGCAGTGTGGGCAATTGAACAGGCTAGTGCACTTGAAGCGGAAGCTTCCCTACGTGCAAGAGCACCAGCAACAGTAAAGCTTTTCAGCAAGCGCCAACAACGCTTATCAACTTGGGAAGAACTTGTTGATGGCATGAGTCACGAAGAAGTGGTACATCGCTGCGCAACTGATGTTAATTTTCTGACTCGGTTTTTAATGCCGGAAACCTTTAAATTCAACTTTCCGCCATTGCTAGTTGCCATGTGGTATTTAATGATTGAAAGTCTTGCAGCCTTGCAGGACTTCACAGGCATTGCGAATCTGGCGCTTGGTATCCCGCGTGGCTTTGCTAAAACTACTCTGATGAAAGTGTTCTGCTTCTACTGTCTCGCGTTCTCGCGGCACACTTTCATTCTTGTGGTAGGCAACAGTGACCCCAACGCAGGCAATATCATTAAGGATATTGAGGCTCTGCTGGATAGCCCACAAGTGCGGCTCTACTTCGGCAACTACGACACTAAGATCAGCAAAAATACTCAAGACGAAAAGGTATTTAGCTTTTGCGGTAATGAGTGTGTTCTAAAGGCGAAAGGTCAACGCACATCATTACGTGGCATTAACGTAGGCAATCGACGTCCAGATGTCATTCTGATGGACGATGTGCAGGATGAAGAGAATGCGAAGAGTGAGGTGGAGAGTGAAAGCCTGCTGAGTTGGATTGTTGGCACACTGCTCCCAACACGTAGCCCAGAAGGAGCCATAAATATTTATGTTGGTAACACCTATGAGCATAAGGGTGCAATACTTACCAAGCTTGCGGAAGATAGCGAGTGGGTAAGTTTGACGCTTGGGGCGATACTCAAGGATGGCACTTCGCTCTGGTCGGAGTTGCACCCAATTGTTACGCTGTTAAGTGCTTACAGGAGCGCAGCAAGATTAGGCAAGGAAGGAAGCTGGCTGGCACAGTACATGAATGTCATGGATATTGCCAAGAACCAAAGCTTTAATCCTGCGCTGATGCGGCAAATTTGGGATGCAATGTCATACGACTGGCATCAACGGCTACTTGCAATTGATGAAGGTGGCGAGGCTGATGCACGATTCATTATCATTGACCCAGCCTCCACAAAAGAGCAGGCTGATGAGCATGCAATAGCACTCGTGTATGTGCTAGATGAGAAAGCAGTGATACGCAGTATTATCCAGCGACAGCTCACTCCGATACAAGCTATCAGGGAAGGGTTCAAGCTTGCTATTGCTCATAGCTGTTTTGATATCTTCATTGAGGACGTGGCTTACCAAGATACCTTGCTATGGTGGTTCAACAGGGCTAAGCAAAAGTTGCTGTTGCCGCCTCAGCTAAAGGAGCTGTTTTCAATACGACCTATAGCACCTGAGAGGCGCAACAAGAACAGCCGCATACTGACAGCCTTCGGGCAGTTTAATAGCGGCGAGATTCTGGTGCATCCAGACGCGATGGTGCCGATCAAGAATGAAGGCGTAGCCTTCGACAAGCTCAAGACGAATAACAGGGATAACGCCCTAGACGTCTGTCACTATGCCCCGATAGTGTGGGCAAAGCATAAAGTGAGCTTGATGGAAACAGCCTACAAAGCTACGTTCGCAATGGCAGCCGCACGACAGCAACAGCGGCTCAAGCAGGCATATGCAAGCCAGCGCGTGGACAACCACGAGCACGGGTACGCAGTGTAGCTATCTGATAGCTGTCAGATGCCAGCTTGTTGTGCCCCTCCGGGCGCAAGCGTAGCATAGCACTTCACTCAGGGTAAAAGTCAAGGTCGTAGCCAGCTATGCTGGAAGAAATTGCGCAGCAATTTCTTGCCTTGACTTTTACACGCGAAGTGCTACAATTTTCTCGCCCCGATGGGGCATTCAATGCAGGCAAGCCTAAGTAGTTACGAGGTCTTATAACCTTTCCTCCCTGTAGTTGTCTCGGGCGAGCCTGCTCCAATTAAGAAGGTGTGTAACTGTGCAGCAAGAAACAACTCTGTATTCATGGCAGACTGTTTGTGGCGACCTCCTCCGCCATCGGTGGTGCGCTTGCTGCACCTCCTCCGGGCACGAAAGTGCCCCCTCCGTAGGCGGGTAGCCTACCAGCAAAAGCAGGGGTGAAATGCTGTCCTCACCCCTGCTGGTTGCGCGCGCGAAAGCGCACCCTAGCAGTCCATCGCATCAATGCGAATCGCAGAAAAAGTTGTGACGGGCTGCCCCTATAAATCTTATGTGGAAGCCGCAATCAATGGCTACTGTTACAAGCGGCGGAGCCGCATGGGAAGACGTACTGGTAGCGCTGTACCGAGCATCGTGTACAGAGGCTAGAGCAGATTCTACTCTGTGGAGTCGGATGAATACTATTGACGAGCTGATGTACACCTCGTTCAAGAAGATGTTCACGCTATGGAAAGAATCAAGCAAGGATGGAGCGCAAGATTCCAGCAAAGTTGATGCAAGTGGACTTCCACTGGATATTATCCCACCGAATGCGGTTGTGTATGCGAATGCAATGGAGCTAGCAGCATATTTGTGCGCAGTGTACGCATACAAGAACCCAATAATTGATGTCCCGACGCTTCCGAATGCGCCCCACGTTACGGAAGCAGTAAAGGCGAAGCTTCAGCGCGACAGCAACGCCGGGAATTGGGCGCTTGAAATGATTAAAATCATCCAGAGCGCCGTCTTTTATAACCTGTCTCCTGCAGAAGTGAGACTTACATCCACAAAAGACAATAGTCTACGTGCTATCGACCCGCAGAACTGTTTCTACGACGTAAGCGTAAGCCCTGACAGGGTGTCAATGGATGGAATGTACGCAGGATACACTGAGGTCGTGACACTTACCATGCTATATCGCATAATGAGTGCCGTACCAAATGAATTTGTTAGTAGGGCGGCACAACAACTACTGACAAACATTAATGCATTAGAGCAAGTAGCTATGCTACGCGCTGAAACCCAGGGATTCGTCGGCGCATACCGTGATACAACCGTGTCATCACAGCTTGCAAAGGCACTTGGCATGGGGCTTATAGAGGGTGCGCAGGCATCTGGAGGCGGAGCAGTAAACTGGAACGCATTTTATGACAATCTGGACATCCCAAAGGATAGTCCAGCTAGTCAGAGAATGAAAATAAGCGCAAACACTTTTGAACTTACCACTTACTACCGCCGGGCGATGCCAGCGTGGTTGGAGCTGCCCCCCAAAACTTATAGCTCCTACACTGGGAGTGCGGGGCAGCTTCCTGTTTTCAGAATTCTCATTCTGAACCACACTTATCTACTTGCCTGTGAGCCTGTTAAAGAGCAGCATGGGCGAATCCCAATGATGTTTGGCTCGATAACAGCAGACAGCAGCGGAAGTGTGGCGCTGGCATATACTGAGAGTTTGGGGGCTACCCAAATCTACACGGATAAGCTAAATGCAGCACGTATTGAAGCAATTCGCCGGGCATTGAGCGATCGAGGGCTGTATGACAGCGAACTGGTGGACGGAGACGCCATTAAGAACCGTGGAGCTGCTGCTCAGATTCCTGTTAATGGACACGCTCTCAAGGACAGAGACAAGAGCATTCGTGATGCTTACTTGCACCTGCCCTTTGATGCTAGTGGCGTAAGCGCCCTGCTCGGTATGCTAGGGGAATCCCAGAATTTCGCAGAACGCATTAGCGGCAATAACGCTCAGATGCAAGGTGGGCGGCTCCCAGGAAATAAAACAGCTCTCGAAGCCCAGCGCGAAGCGTCATTTGGAGAAGGTCGCTTCCGGGTCTACTCAATAATCTTTCAGCAGACGTTTATGATGCCGTTCAAGATCATTTTGCGCAGCAACATGGGCGAAAGTACCTCAGTTCTGACGTATTATGACGCGGCAGCCGGGGTAAAGAAGGCGCTAACCCCTCAAGAGTTTAAAGATAACGAATTTGACTTTGAACTTAGCGATGGGCAGTTGCCTAGTAGCAAGCTCCTCAGCCCTGAGGCTGTCGGGCAGCTTATTACTGCTGTCATCCAGGTTCCTGAATTACGCCAGACTAAAGACCTAGGCATAATGATGGATTTGTTTGCAGGAGCCCTTGGAGTCGAGGATTTCGACAGGATTCCTCCACCAAATGCAGCATCGCAAGCAGCAATTGCTGCTGTAGCCTCCCAACAGGGAGGAGCTGCACCGCAACAGCAAGACACAGGAGCCGGTAGCGCAGGAGCAAATGACGCTACTGGCACTGCTGTCCAGCGAGATAAACAAGCTTAACCAGAGGAGGCATAGCTATGCCAATCGACCAAGGTATTCACTCCGCTATCAAATCAAACGGAGTGCCAGCCGCCCCTAAACAATTCAGTGTATACGATGCACTTACACAGCCCCAACGTGCCGCAGTTGTAGATGCAATTGTCAGCAAGTATGCGCTGGATACTAACTGCCCTGCGTGTGGACAGCGCACTTACCGCAACATGCTCACTACCACAACCAAGGGTAAAGGGATTCTTGAAACTAAAGCGCGGGAAATGCACCCTGATCTGGTAGCGCAGTTGAGCGCAGGCTGAAAACAGCAATCGCCTCTCGGGGCAAGCAACCCATAAGCAACTGCTAATGGATAATGTCAAGGGTGGCGCAGCCACCAAGAGAAATGCGCAGCATTTCTCCCCCTTGACATTATCCATGCTGTTGCTACCATTTTATTGAGCCGAAAGGCGAGGAGATTTTCATGGATAATATCGCAGTAGCATCTGGTCAGCCAAGTGTAATTGATACCCTGCGTGGACGTGCAGTAGCAAGTGGCGGAGGGCGCCCTCCAATGCCTGCATTCAATCAAGATGTATTAAATGGCATGTTAAGTGCCATGATGGGGGGAGCTATGCCGAACCCTAATGCTGGCATTCCAGCTACGACTCAACAAAATACTCAGTCCCATCAACAGCAACAGCAGACAAATACTAATAGCGTAGCTGATGGTGACGATGAAGACCCGTTGAAAGGTTTGGACTGGTTGTTTGGTGGACAGCAAACCAATACTACCCAAGGATCAGCGAATACTAATACTAACACTCAGGGTACAACCAAAACCTCTGGTGCAGCCGACACTACTCAGGGCGGGAATAGCCCATCCGCCGACCCTTTTAATCTTACTCTGAAGGGTGTTAGCTTATTTAACGATCAGATTACGCCTGATGCAGTTCGTCAGTCGTTGGTTGAGGCTGGTAAGTCTGGACAAATCAATCTGATGAATGCTGTCCCAAAAGAGGACTTGGATAAGCTTGCAACGGGGGATATGACCGCTCTTCCAGCAGTTATTCAGGCTGTTGCCTCCAACGCGATGCAAGAAGCAGTGCTTAGCACAATGCGTTTGGTGCAGGCTCAATTGCCAACGTTATTGACCGGGGCGTTTGGGCAGTACAATCAGCAATACGAACAACGTACTGCCAGCACAAGTCTCCGTAAGGAGCACGGTGACAATAAAGTTACCAGTATGCTGGCGCAAGTATTTGCTTCTCGCTACGCTAAGTCGCATCCACATGCTTCCGCTAGCGAAATCAAAGAGCAGGCTTCACAAGCAGTGAAAGCCATGCAAAAATTGCTGACTGCGAAAGCGGCAGCAACGACACAAGGCTCCACTAATGTGGAGATGGATTGGGACACATTCGCAAATTAAGGAGCGCATATGTCAGGCTTATTTAACCCAAGTGGTTGGCATACTCCCCCTAATGGCGGTGTAGGTATGCTCAATACTCAGACGTTTCGTCGTGATGCCGCGAACCGTCCGCAGTTTCTTGAGACAGTACTGCGCCGCTATCCGGGCGGTAGTGTTCAACTGTCTGCGATCATTGACTCGATGAAAAAGAGCGACTGTATCTCTACAGACGTTGGCTGGAAAATCGAAAATGTTCGCTTCCCTACGCTCACCTTGCTGGAAGAACTGGCACCTGCGTCGCAGCGTCAGGTGTCTACCCTCAAGGTGGACTCTACCCGCTACCTGTTACCCAATATGCTGTTTGTGGCTATGCCCTACGGCGAAATGATGATGATCACTTCCATCACTGGCGACCATACCTGTACTGCTATTCGCGGTATGGGCACTGTGCCTGCATGGGGCGCATCAGCCGGAGCACAGTTGCAATTCGCAGGTAATGCATTTGAAGAAGGTTCACTGCGTCCTCTGGGCACTTTCACTGAAAGTGAGCGGATGTGGACTCAAACCCAAATCTTCCGTGATGCATGGGCGACAACTGAAACAGAACATGTTGTTGCAACTGCAAATGGCTACAATGTTACTGCTACCAATAAGCAGGACGCGATGTACAATCATGGCGTAGCTCATGAAATGGCAATCCTGTTTGGTCAGCAGTCTAACACTGTGTACAAAGGTCAGCCCATGCGTACATTCTCTGGTCTGCTGGAGTTTGTGCGCTACAATGCGCCTCAGAACATCATCAGCGTAGCTGGTAAGATGAACTATGACGAGCTGTGTGCAGTATTCGATGCGTTTGGCGACGTGCAGATTGGTAAAAATCCGTCTGACATGCGTATCATTTACGGGGATAAGACCTTCGTAAACGCCATTCATCAGATCGGTATGCGCTATGGTTCCCTGCTCCGTATGACTGATAATAATCAGGACTCATTCGGTCAGCGGTTCCGCAGTTTCATTACCCCACGGCTGCGTTTCGACGTGTACGAGCACCCGTTGTTCCAAGTAATGAACATGCCGCGAGGCATGGCATTCGTGGTAGACCCTACCACTCTGGAGCTGCGTTACCTGCGTCGTACTTCTCATCACTATTTCAATGCGGATGCAAACGGCAAGATCAACGAAATGACTGTTGATGGCGGCGTCGATGCACGTGGCGGGGATTTCATTACTGAAATGACGTTCCTGTGCCACAATCCTGCTGCGAATGGTGTAATTTACGGTCTGACAGGAGGCAAAGGCAATGACTTCAACCACTGACTCTACACTGCCCTGCGTTGACCCTGCCTGTTGTGATGGTGGCAATACCTTCCCTGATGTACGTGTGTATCGCTCTCCTGTAGCTGGCGCACGTTTGTTCGTTGGTGAAGGGTACAAGCATACCGCACAGACAGGCGGTTGGGTTATTTTTGCCCGCGCAGGTAATCCAAAACCTCACCCGCATAACCGCGATGAGCTGGCATACCCATACGGAGAGTTCTGTACAGGCGATGAATGTCTGGTGGCTAAGCTTGACAAGCTGCTGGCAGACAAACTCGTTCCTGTCATGTTCTTCGCTGTGGAGCAGCCTAACGCTGTAGACTGCGCTTAACGGCTTCGGGAGTCTAACATGAACGAGTTAAAGACACGAATCTTCAATAAAGTCATTGCTATTACTGGCATGAAAAACATGCGCCAGTTGACAATTGATTCAATTGAATCAGCAACTCGTGATGCCCATCAGTCGAACTGGTTCAAACACGACCTGCAATATCTCACAGTCACGCCAGAGGCTACTGAGATTTGCGATGGGCAGCTGACAATACCCACGACAACGTTGCCACGAATTCGTCGTCTGCATGAAGTGATCGTCAGAGCCTCCCGTATTACTCCCCCAGCCCCTATAGCTGTTTTTAAGACATATGGGGGCTTTCTCTCCTCGCAGGCTAAGGTAAAAGCATGTCTTTTCCCCGGATACCTGCTTGTAGAGAGCAATGCTGGAATCGCTCAAGTAATATTCGCGGCATTCTTTCACCAAGATATCTCTGACGCAGGGTATTCAAGCTGGATTGCACAAGAATATTCTAGCGTTATTATCCATGATGCGGCATTTCGTGTTCTGGACGAGGCAGGGGATAACGCTGCCCCAACACAGAAGACATTAGCTATAGCGGCGTTGAGACACCTAAATGCCGATGCAGAGTTAATGCCACCTCCACAATGAGGAGCAAGTCATGAATAGAGCATGGACAATGAATATAGCTCAGGCAAGATACACGCTGGGCATATTAGGTACGCCGATACAAGAATTTCCTGCTGGAAATGCACAGTCGTTACCAGAAAGTGGAGCAGCAGGTGGCAGCCAGTTTCAACACTGGCGTAGATTCAGGGCAGGATGTTACATTGAAGATGCAATGCCCACAGAAACAGGCTTCCAAACCATAGGTCATATCTCGTATACAGACCATGTGGATGTTGGAACGGACTTGCGGCATCGCTGGTGGCTTCAAGGTTGTACTGGAGAGCGCGAGGCGTTGCTACGTTACAATGAAGCTAATGTACGTGGCATCGCTTATCTGCCAACAGGCACTGTCGTGTGGACTAACGAGGGTCAAGTTCTGCAAGGGTCGAGCCTTACACCTCGTACAGTCAAGGGCATTAATGCTGACGCAGGTGGCATCACTCATGTTACTGGAGTTGCTGGACGTCTTATTGTCACTGATGGGCGCTTTTTGTATTGGAGCGGCATCGAAAACCCGTTTGACTTTACTCCTAGTCTTAGGACTGGCGCTGGTAGCACTGGTCATACTCTTGAGATTGGCGATGTGGTTCAACTTCTACCCTCAGACATGGGATTCTATGTCCTTGGAACTACAGGAGGTCTATACGCTGCATGTTCAGGAGACTTACACGTACCCTTTGATGTAAGACCGATTGCTAATTTCAACGGTATATATGAACGTGCAAACTGTGTGTGTCGGTATGAAGCCGCTACACCTCTAGTGTACAGCAGGGCAGGTCTACAGTGGCTGGACAAAACATTGGCTAAGAACGACTATCCTGACGTAAGTGCCCAGCTTCGCAATAAAACTGTCGTAAGCCTGCTGGTAGACGACGGGAACGAGCCATTAGCGTGGGGGGATGCTCAAGAATACCACGATAACGATGGAAGCGACGAAGACGCTTCCTCCTGTCGAGCACCGCAACTCTTCCAACAATGGCGTAGCCATTGGCACAATGTACGGGTAGTAAATGTAGACCCGCGATATGCCACAATAAGCTACGCATATGATGGCGAATCTTATGAGCGCCTCTATGTCATTGACCTAAGCCTTGACAGAACTACTGTGCTACTTGAACAGCACACAGATGTGGTGGATAAGCTGTACGTTGGCGAAAGCGATGGGCTTAGCGCAAACTACTTCATAACAGCCCGGCATGAGGACAGCCAATGTATCCAAGAGGGATGTGAGGTAGCCAGACTGTATTTCCATGAGCTTATGGTGCTAAGTGGGAAGACCTACCGCCTTAGTAAGATTAAGGCTCTGGGGGATTTCTGCACCCCAATGTACGCTGCACACCTAAAGCAGGCTGAATGCGATGCACAGCCAGACCAGCAATATTGGCTGCCCGACATAGTCGCGAGACAGGGGATTGATAGAGTCGGGTCGTGGTACAATCTTAACGTACAGCTTACTCACCATGACAGACATGAAGTGCAGTACGCTGGGCAGTTGAGGCAAGTCATGTTGTCTTTTGTGCTGAAATTCAGTGGCAATCTAGGCAATCTTATTATTGAAACGTCATAATCCCTCCCGGTCATGAAATTACTGTAACCTATGCTTAGGATAACTTGTCAAGGGCGCAGTCAGCTACGCTGATGCGCGGCTATGCCGCGCACCCTTGACAAGTTATACGCATAGGTTATAATTGCTGCGAGACAGGGAGGGAAGGAGTTACCGATGTCTTATTCAAATTGCTATTCCGCTGACTCAGGTCATGGCACAAGCACTTGCGATACCGCAGCCATCACGCAAAAGATCGTAGTGGTGCAGCAGGTTGCTAACCCAAGACCTCGAAAGCGAGTACCTTTCATGGTTCCGTGGTGCCAGATTCAAGTCCCATATCCTCCGGGCAGTCTGGTCATTCATAACAATAACTACTGGTATAACACCGAAAAACTGGAATTCAGTCCTCCGGGATACGGATGCTGGAAAATTTTCGATATGCAGAAGTTCCTGTGTCACCTTGATGGTGAAATGACAGGACGCTCTATCGGCATTGACGTTCCTCTGTATGTGGAGCCAGTGGCTACGTGTACTCCTGTTACCGTGCCAGGTATGGTGGTAGCTGGGGCAAACGAATCTAACGGAGGTGGATGCCCGCTGAAAATGTGGGACATCGGGAGTGTAGTGGCTGATGCAGACGGTAAGCTGTACTACAATACAGTGAAGACTGCTACATACCCTCCAAGTGCAGATTGGCAGGGCGGGTATACCCTCGAACAGATGCTGGTAAAGCTGCTTAAACTCATGCCGTAAGGAGGTTGACTATGGCTACTTCGTGTAGTACAAAAATTGGCAGTTGCACGTATGTCACCCGAGCTACTGATTGCGCTGGGGAAATCCCACCTGCTGCTGCTATCAAAGCCCCTCCATTTATGGTTAAATGGAACAAGGGTTGCACTCCATATCCAGCTGGAAGTATTGTGCTGGATTGTAAGAATAACCTGTGGGGGCATATCTGCCCCGACGGGGAATACGCTCCTCCGGGGGAAGGGTCGTGGCGACCTATCAATATGGTTCGTCTGGTCGCCATGTTGATTAATCCCACCGCATTCATGATAGCTCATATGTCTGATGCGATGGGATGCACTGACCTGACGTCAAAAATGGCATTCGTGCCGTGTGAAGGAGACGCAGCGAATAGAGATTGTGTGGAGGTTAAAACCTTCCTCAAACCTGATTGTGCGTTGACTTTGTGTAATAATTGCTGTCCATAAGGATTCATCATGTCTACATATGTTGTTACCACCAGTTCTACTGGTGTTGTGGAATGCGCGAAGAATATCACCCCTGTCCTGCGTGAAGAAGGTGCTATCCTTGATACTGTAAACATTAACTATGTCCCAGCGTCTCGTGAGTTGTCTATCGAACTGACCAAGTCTAATGGTACAGTGCTGGATGATATGGTAGTGCTGCCGGAGTTTGCTACTCTGGATAAGGTGCCAGCGTCTTGCGGGTTCAATGCTACTACTGGCAAAATGGAGTTTAAGAACTCTGCAGGTACAGTATTATTCGTCTGCGCATTACAGCTGCCGCTGTGCCCATAAACTGATGCGGCTGCCATGGCAGCCGCCTCCCTACAGGAGAATTCGACATGAATAAAGTTGTCGTTACTGACAATACTGGCGTAGTTACCTGTGCGCGCGACGTATGCGAATTGGTACAGGAGTGTTCTCCTGTAGTCGGCGCTGCTGTTGCTCGTGCTGCTACTGCGGTAGAAATTGCCTCGGTATTTAAAATCCCTGCCTTCTTCCAGAATCCTGATGGCACAGCTGCAATCCTGAAAAAGGGGACTGTAGCGCCGATTGTAGGTGTAGCTCTTACTACCGCTGCACCTACTGCTGGTGATCTGGTTAACGCAGTAAAAATTCCTACAATGTTTAATCTGAACCCGTTGACAGGTGAATTTGACATTGTAGCTTCGGACGGAACAACCTATCACGTAACCCCATGTACTCCGGGGGTTTCGGATGGCACTACTGTTACAGGCAATGGCACTACTGGCACTCCATATGCTGTCAATCCCAATGCGTTCGTTGGTGTTGCGCAAGCGGGGGCTCCCACTGCGGCGCAACTGGCGGCAGCTATTAAAGTTCCATTCATGTTCAACTTCAAATGTACCGGCGGTACGGGTGGCAAGCCTATCTTTGATGTGGTCAAACCTGATGGTACACTGTGTACTATAGATGTAGGCGCATAAGGAGGTGAGTTATGACTAAGGTCGTAGTAACTGACGCCCTAGGCAACATGTCATGTGCAGTTGAGTTTTGTGATTTACTAGCGGCTAACGGATGTACGCCTGCTGGTAGCACAAACGCAATGGAGGCTGTAGCACGTGTGCCAAATCTTTTGGAGAAAGGTGGAGCGTACGCCCCATTCATGTTTGACAACGCCGCAGGAAATGCAGCAGTAGTTGGTGGCGCGGCTAATACAGTTAATCCTGTGTATGGAATAGCTACTACGGCAGCCCCTCCATCTGGCGCAGCCTTAACAAATGCCCTCAAGATCGCAGCATTCTTTGGCGTTGACCCAGTTAACGGGACGATGCGGGTGGTAGCTCCCGATGGAACTACAAAAGTTGTGTCCATGGCGGCATTCAACAATCATAACAGTACCCTGCTAGGCAATCAGACTGCCGCAAACTCGCTGCGGCTAAACCCCGCTGCTTTTGTAGGTACTGTAGCAGCCAATGCTTACGCTAACTATGCCGCACGCCCAATCAAGATTGTCGGCATGTTCAATTTGGACTGCACCGGAGGTACTGCTGGACAGCCCAAGTTCGACGTACTACTGGCAGGCGGGGGAACATGTACTCTTGACTTCGGTGGCGTGGCATTCCCGCCAGCTCCTTTGTGTAATACAGCTAGCACTAAGACTTGGGCACCGGGCGGTAGAGCCTCTGGGCTGTCAGTATCTCAGCCAGACCCGAATGGCTCTCCATTACTGGTGTGGTCGGATGGCTCATCTCCAGGGTCATCAACCAATATCATGTTTGCTATTATCCAGCCAGGCGGAACAGCCACTATTTTGGGTTCAACGGCACATGGTATGGGTACAGTTGCATGGAGTGTAACCTCACTATCAGGGGCATCTGGGTATTGGGGAGCAATCGGAACAGGTATATCATCAGGTACATCAGGAGTTAAAATCTTCAAGTCCACAGGCGGCGCTCCAACTCTGTTCCAGTACCTCAATGTGGGTAGCAGGGTAAAGAATGCGGGAATGTACGAAGATGCAGCAGGTAACGTGTATATCGCTATCGGCAGTTCAACTAACGGAACTACTCAGCTTTACAAGAGCGCTGGCGGTACTGCCCCGTTTGCACTACTTACCACACTGCCAGCTGTCTTGAACAGTGTTAAATCCACTTCCATTTATGAAGTGTCTCCGGGCGTATTGCATGTTGCTGTAGGCTCTACAACAGCATGGTCGTCCTATAGCCCTGCCGCCAATGCCACTAAGATTTATCAGGTTAACAGCTCCACTGGCGCTAATAGCTTGGTATATACCTTGGCTCCAGCTCACGCTGCATGGTGGAACAAATACCAGCCGGATACTACTGGTGCGTTGTACCTATCGGTGGCTAATGCTGGGAAAGATGCGTATGGCACTGACACCTCATATGTATTACGCTGGAATGGCACAGCATATAGCATTGTGGCAAGCCTGACTGGATTTGCTACATCTGGTGGGGGTGCTGTCGCGTACACCGGAGGCTCTTGCTACGCATTCGGGGACTGGGCAGGGGCTAATGGTGTACGAGCTGTAAAACTGGACGGTGCAGGGAGTGTAATCTCGGTTAATACTCTGCAAACAGCCAACTCGGAATATGGAGAACTCGTTTATAACGGGACTGGCTATTCCATCGTAACTGGCGGGGGTCAATCTGGCGCACCGCTTAGTATCTATACATTCCAGTAAGGAGATTCTGCAATGACAGATTGTACAAACCCGGGGGGCACTATCAAATCATTTTGTGGTAGCCCACCGACAGCCCCACTCACGCCAGCTGCTGTCGTACAGCAGATGCCTGAGTGTGCTCCAGAACCGTGCCAAGAGGAAATACCGCTGAATGCGCCAGACCCTGCGGCAGCTGTTAATTATGGCAAGAGCCCATGCTCTGCGCCGCTGGCAGACCCTATGGAATGCTGCTGGTCAGATGAGAAAATTTCCTCTATACCCCCTGCTATTCCTTGCGCTCCGGTAAACGTGGGCTGGGCAATGTGGGACGGTGGCATGAAATGGTGGGGTGGCGAGAAAGACCCATCCGTTCTGGAAAATGCGTTTGATAAGCCGATGCGTGTCTTCAAGCAGTGGAACTGGCATCATATCCTCGACCTGCAACAAGCAGATAGCTGGCACAGTAATCTGCTTGTTCGCCGTAACAGCATTCAGGAAGACATCAGCGAAATGGAATTCCTTACACTGGCAGTGCGTATCTGCCAGCTGGGACAAATTCTCGGGGTTAGCGTCCCTCCGCTGGTGTCAGATCAATTCGGGATGGCTGTTGTGCAGACAGGAGTGGACGTGAATAACATCCCAACGTTTGGCTTAGGTATGACATACGGAGGACAGCCAATTGGTAAACCTCTCCCACTTGAAGCTCATTGGGATGCGACTGGACAACCTGTAGCTCTGACATTCAGTGCTGCTGGGCTGCCATCGTTGACCCCATAACCCCCCGACCGCAAATCATTGTAACTCATTGCTAAGGCAGATTGTCAAGCCCTTGCCGCTATGCGGAAGGAATTAATTTGCAAAGCAAATTAATTCCTTGGCTTGACAATCTGACGCAATGAGTTATGATTTTTATAGGTCGGTGGGATACAAGGGCGCTACTCCCTTAAAGTAGTATACATGTTGTCTTTCTTTACCCCTATCAAGGAGTATTCTCATGTCTGTAAATGCTGACCCAAAAGCAATCATTACCCTGGGCGACCTGGGCGCTGGCTTGAAACAAGACCCAGCAACTGGCTTGATTGTGGTTAACCCTGCTGCCGTACCTGATACTGACTTCACCGCAGTGTATACTGCTGGCGCTGATGCGTTCGCTGGTAAGATCGCTTTCAAAGATACTTCCAGTGGCAAGCTAATCAGTGAAGTGGGTGCTACCAACCTGTATGATGCCACAGGCGAATACGTGGGCACTGTCATTAACTTTGGCTTACCTGCGTTGCCATAACAGGAATAGGGCGAGGTACCCCTTCGCTCTACTCCTCCATACATAGGAGGACTTAGCATGAGCGCTAATTCACGCCCCGATGCTGTTATTCGCTTAGGCGATTTGGTGGCATCGGGTTTTGTCCAAGACCCTGTAACTGGAAAATTGAGATTTACCGGAGCTGGCACTACGATTGGCGACGTTAAGGATAGCGCCCAAACTGCTGATCATTTGGGCTGGATTAAGCTTGACGGTCGCCCGGTGTCTTCACTTACCGCCGTGCAGCAGGCTAATGCAGCATCATTGGGATTTACTGCAAACTTGCCTAACGCTGAGGAAGCAGTATCTCGTCAGAAGGCAGATTCTACACTTGGCTCTGTATCCGGTAGCAATACTGTGGTGCTTACTCAGGCAAATCTGCCTATTGTAGACCTGACTTCAACTGATTCAGGAGCTCATGACCACGGTATTCGGTTTAAACACTCGTATGCTGCAGTCGGGTCAGGTACTGGCGATCAGCCGTGGTCTGGTGGCGGGTGGAGTGGAGTCGATGGGGCAGGCTATTTCGATGTACAGCCCGTTGGCAGCCATACCCATGTCGTCTCACTTGGGGGCAGCAATGCTCCCGTGGACATTTCTCCAAAGACTATTTACCTGAATAAATTCATGTATTTAGGTCAGTAATTTAACCATAACCTAGGATTTAACAAATGCTTTCTAATCAATCCGTATATGACCGACTCGTTGCTAATGGGGCGGCTACTAACGTGCCTACATTAGCACGTCAATTATCCAGCACAGACGCGGAAGTACAAGCTGTAGTCGATAGCAGCTTGGGTTGCGCCGAGTGCGCTTTCATTGATAATGGTGATGGCACTTACTCAGCAAATCCTGCCTATGTTTCTGTAGTAGCGCCTGCGATCGACTCATTGGCAGAACTGCTTGCAGTAGGGGGCAATCCTGATGAACTCGCTATCTTTCTCCGGGATCCTTCCGTTGTTTCAACAGTCGCTGGCGAGTCTTCGCATTACTGTTATCAGCTTGCTAATCATGAGCTGCCTGAGCTTGTTGCTAAGTTCGGGCTCGATCTGGGCGCTGTCCCAGCAGCAGCAGAGTATGTGGAGGATATTCAAACCAAGTTCCGTAACATTGGAGCGTTGCTTGACCTGCTCAAAGCCGAAGCTGACTCCCGCGCCTTTGCCTAATAAGCAAGAGCCGCAATCAAAAGAGGAAGCCCCTGCGGGGGCTTCTTCCTCATGCACAACTATTCCAACTACTTTGTATGAATTACGCAGACGTACATGGAGAGACTCTGCTGGTAAGCTGCATCAGAAGAGATGGTTTGAGAATGTAATAGTTAACGTACAGTCCTGTCAAGGGGATACTAATGACTAACACCAATCAACAAGCGCCAGCCCCCGCACCTCAGCCTGGGGTTCCTCATCAACAAGGTCAATTTCCTACTTATCATATATCTCCGGGTAATCCCGATCCTATGATGTTTAATAGGAATATCCCTCCATATGTGAAGGGATGGATAGGCACTTTGGCAGCTTCCATTTTTGTTCCCAGCGTAGCATTCATTGTTGTCGTCAACTTCGCTGGAATACGGGAGCCGTTGGTCGGATTTCTGGACGCATACTTAAAAAATCAAGTTGCTCAGATGTCTGTTAACGAACAGATGCTGGATGAATTACAGAAGCTGAGAGCACAAACAGCCCAATGGAATTCAACAGCCGAAGCTCGTCTCTCTGCGTTAGAGACTACAGTAGCTAATCAGGGCAAAACGCTTGTTACTCTTGGAGAGGGACTTCAAACCCATGTAAACAAGGGTAAAGGAAAGTAATCAGATTATTTAGAGGAGGCACTAGCCATGATCAAATTCACACGCACTCAATCAGAGCCAAAACTCAACCACATGCAAATCGCTATGGGCGAACTTGGTCAAAAGGAGGTTCCTGGCTCATCCGACAACCCCCAAATTGTTGAGTATTTCACTGCCACTACTTATTATGCTACGGACGACGAGACTCCGTGGTGTTCAGCATTCGCAAATTGGGTAATGATGAAAGCCGGTATTGCACGTACAAAGTCTGCGGCTGCATTATCATGGGCAGATTGGGGTAAAGAAGTAACTAAACCTCAGTATGGCGATATTGTGGTGTGGAGTCATGGCAGTGGTCGCGGTCATGTAGCCTTCTACGTTGGCGAAAAAGGCGATGAGATTCATTGTCTCGGGGGCAATCAAGGTAATGCTGTCAACGTAGGTCGGTTTGACAAATCCAGCGTGTACCAGTATCGCCGCCCGAAAACAGGGTGGGACTCTACCACTATTACTGCTGCTGTTATTACAGGTGCAGCCGCAATAGGAGGCTTAGTGCCAGCAGCAGTTAACATGGCTACCACTACTGCAACTACTGCAACCACGGCTGTCACCAATGTAGCCAGCCAAGCTAATGAATATGCGGGAGCCGTGGCAGCATGTGCAGCTGGTACTCCCGTTGAAGGGATACATAACGTAGCTAATATCCTTATGCCTTTCTTACCTGCCGATACCCAGCTCGTAGTACAATCTGGTATCACCTTGTTGTCTGCTGCGTGGATTTTCAAAGAACGCTTAATGCGCATCTGGAAGAAACAGGATTAATAAGTAGCTTTAACCCAGCAATTGGAGATTAGCAGTGGCTAACGATGTCTACAATTACACGTATACTGATGCGTATAAAGGTGATGGCTTTAAAGGTCTAGGCGATTTCTTCGCAGGGCTGGCTCAAGCTTATCATGAGATTGACCGTACTACAGATTTTACTGAAAGCCATCTTACACCTGCGCAGAAGGCGCAGGTGCAGCAATGGATTGACGCAGGTCTGGCACGGTTTACTTCCGATGAATTCAAGAAGAGCATTGCATGGGACGATGCCGATCAAGCTATGGATGAGATTTTCGCACGGTATCAAGAGGATGATCTGCCCCAGATTTATTCTCCCATGTGCCGTGCTGGTCTATATAACAACACCACAATTCAGTTATTGGCTAATGAAGCCTACGCACGTACTGTGCGTAAGGCGGCAGAGCTACGGATTGATACTGGTATTCGTTATGCTGAGGTTGAGACTGGTCGTAGCCAGCCTGTCAACCAAGCGATCAGCGCTGCTCTACAGGATGATACTACACGTCATGAGACTTTCAACGAAGAGTATAAGCCGCTGTTAGGCGATTTCCTTACTGACGCAGCTATAATTCTTGCGTTAATGTCTTTACTTGACCTGTTCAGTAAACGTACATACTTCGCTGATACTAAATAGGAGGGCAGCATGGCTACTGTAGCCAGTATCAATAAAAACACTCAGTATGATGCGCTTATTAATCGCATCGCTACGCAGCAGGGGGTAGACCCTCTACTCATCAAGGCAATGATTGGCACTGAGTCTACCTTTAATCCAAATGCTAAGTCCCCTAAAAATGCGCAGGGACTTATGCAGCTTATCCCTGCAACAGCGGCACGTTTCGGCGTAACTAATGTTTATGACCCTGAGCAGAACATCACTGGCGGTGTAAAGTATGTCAAGTGGCTGTTGGATAGGTATCACGGAGACGTGAGTAAAACACTTGCTGGTTACAATGCAGGCGAAGGTGCAGTAGATAAGTACGGCGGTATCCCTCCGTATAAAGAAACTACTAACTACGTGTCTCAAATAGGCGCTAATTACGCTGCACTTACTGGAGGCAAAGGCATAGGATACGCACAAGCTGTGTCTGACAGTGGGACTGTTGCAGGCAGCGGCGCTCAAGCGACAGCAGGGGCAGACTCCCAATCCCAAGCAGCAGCTCTATACGGACAAGCAGCGGCAGCGCAGACAGCAGGAGCGTCCCAAGTACAAAAGCTTATTACAGGATTACCTGATACTGTATCCGCTACCCAACAGAGTGTTGCGGCGTCAACCGCAGCATTGCAATCATTCAGCGCAGAAAGCGCTGCTGCTATTGACACTCAGTTGAATGAGCTTGCTGCCAATGACGCAGGTCGCAGGGCTATCCTGCAAAGCTTGCTCACCGACAGCAACTACGACCCCACAGTGCAGGGCAGCGTAGCCGACCGCACTGCAAACAATCTTAGCATGATTGAACGCAGGCTGAATGCCACATTACTAGCTGAACAGGCGGTGCAAGATGCTACTATATCAAATAATCCTGCCCAATTTGTTAGCCGTATTCTATTCGGCAATCCTTACACCAGCGGCAGAGCTGCACTCACAGACCAAAGTAATAGTCTAGCAACAGTTGGTAAAAATACTTTGAGTACAATCACAAGTCAGGCTAAGGTTGCTGGTGATGCAAAATTTGGCGACCCTGCTATTATCAATGCTCAACTGCAAGGTAATTTGAAGAAGGCAGAGATTGGTAAAGACGTAGCCATTGCTCAAGCAGAAGCGCCGCTGAAAATCATCAGTGCTCAGAATGAGCAGATAAAGAATGTAGCTCAGCTAATGGGATATCAGGTACAACTGCAGACGGGTGCTGCCGATGCTGCTTCAAAACAGGCTGCTGTTTTGCAAGACCAAGCAGAGTCTCCCTTTCGTCAGCGACAACTCGAAGCCCAAACAAAGTCTGCTGAGGCTAATGCTGCCATCAGCGGACTTAATGCTGAGCAGAGCCAAAGATTTTATCAGGTCGAATCTGACCTCAAAGCCCTACAGCTGCAGAACGGAACAGCAGAGCAGCAATCCCAGGCTATTATTGCACAACAGAAGCTCACTGCTGTTAGAAAAGCGGCTGAGGCTGGTGCGTTCGATGAAGCTGCTTACTACGAAGCCCTGGCTGCTGCCTCACGCACTAAGCAGGAATACGGTGCTCTGCAAATTGCGGACAAAGCTGGAACAGCTGCAAATAAAGCTACTGCTGAGGCTGCGCAAGCAGCTTCTGCTGTCAAGCTCGCGGGACTTGCGGAACTTACGACCCAGCAAGAGTTTCAAATCAAGGCTAACGAATACGCCAAGACGCTGGGAGAACAGCAAGCACTTAAGGCTGGCGCTTCTGTACTCGGTGCAGTCACCACGCCACCTGCTGAGAAGCTAACCCCTAATCAACGGGCTGGTATAGCTGCGGTAGGTGCAGGTCAGCCAGCAGGTTCTAACCCCGTAATGGCTGCTAAGGTTCTCGCTGATACAGGACTTGCTGACAGCCCTAAATATCCCGGTCTTGCGTCTACTATTGCAGCGATAGGCTCAATCACTACTACAGATGAGTCAGGCACTACTACGCAATATGGAGCTTTGTCTGAGGAACAGCTTGCTAATATCCCAAAACAGGAGATAATGGACAAGATCACTCAGCGCTACAATGTGCTTGACATTAACGCACCTCTATTTAATGCTAAGGCTAGTGTGTATGGGATGGCTCCGCCAATACCAGATGTGATCAGCAAGTTACCGCAGGAGTTCCAGCAGGTAATGTCCGAAGTAGTGTCCAAGCCAGAGAATCTGTATAGCGCGGATACATTCATCAACGCTGTCAGCACTGCAATCCCTGACGCCAAGAAAGCTGCAAATGCTGTAGCACAGTATGCGTTGGCGTCAAGCGACTACAACAATTCTGTGAAAGGCTATGAGCTTCTGGGGCTTCCTCAGCAAGACTCAATCAAAGTTGTTATCCCACAACTACTGGCTGGTCTAGTAGGTAAAAAGGAGTACGACCTTACTGTTCCTGCTGACGTGATCCACCTCATGATGATTGTAAGGACTTCTCACAATATAACCGATGTAGCTAAATTTGTTACTAACCCCGCCAGCGGCGTATACAATGGCATGACCCAATGACAGCAAACTACCTCCCGGTCTTGAAGCTATCATTGCACATCACTTAGGAAGAATGTCAAGCCCGTAGTCGCTACGCGATGCAAAATGCGAAGCATTTTGCAGGCTTGACACTCTTACGTGATGTGCTTTAATTTTCTCAGACCGGGGGATAGATACGCTTAACAAGACATCTTAATTCGAGGAGAGCCTTATGGCTACTGGAACATTTAAAGCATTGACATTCGATGCAGATTATGCCGATAGTGTACAAAGTATTTCTCTGCTTGATCGTGCAAATATCACACTACACGCTGGCATGTATGGGCTGGCGAATAACGCTATTAGCTTGGGCAAGTGGGTAGGGGCTGTCGACGAGAACACAGAATTGTACAGTGTAAGCGATGAATTAGAGCGTAGTGGCAACTATCAATTAGCCGATGAATATATCCGACATCGCGCAGGATATGATTTGGCTGGGGACTTGGCGCTTAGCTTAATCCCGGGGGGAATTGCCACTAAAGCTCTGTCGTTAGCCAAGCTCGGTAAATATGGCGCAGGTGCACAAAAGCTTATCGGGTACTTCGACAATAAAGCACTTAACTACAGTAACAGCATTAAAGAAGCCTACAAGCGCCTAGGCAGCGCGGCTGCTGTCGGAGACTTGAAGTTAAAGCTATATGCAGCTAAAGGCGCTCAACAATTCGTGGAAGGCGCTATCACTACCGCTGCCATTGATGCGTCCCTTAACTACGGAGAGCTTCTTAATAAAGAAGGCATGAGTGCTACAGAAAAGGCAGCTCAAATAGGCGAAAGTCTGCTGTTTGGTGGGCTGTTGCAAGGAGCAATCGGAGGTACGTTCGGCGGCATTGCTGCTGTTGGCGATACCAAGAGGGTAGCCAAGGCTGTCTTCAACAATGATGAGGCTCCTTTCTTATATAGTTCCCTGTCAAGTCGTGCCAATAATCTGCCAACCCAGCAGGGCACTGGCTACAAACTAACTCATGTAATTGGCGAGTACGACCGCATTGATGCGCTGCCTACTGCAAACCCATTGCAGGCAGCAACAAAGACCAAGAACCTTGCACTTGCCAAAACTGATCTTGACGCGCTGCTCACTGATATGTTTCCCAAGGGGGACTCGACTGATGCAGCGAATCAGCTACGCGGATTTATCAGAGAGAATGCGGCTACACCTACTGGCAGACGCCAACTTGTAGACGTATTTTCCCGTATGCAGAAGGTGGAGTATTCTACTTATGAAGCATTTGATCAGCGTAAGTTGTTAGACAATTTGTTGACGGACACTGAACTTAGTAGGCTCAGCAAGGCAGACTTAGCCAGTGTTCGGGAAGGCAGCCCCTCCAGTGTCTTTGACGGTGAGAATATCTTTGCGTCCGCTCCTCGTGCACAGGGCGGCAAGCAGGTAGTGAATATTCTCGATAATCTACCTGACGACATAACCACCCGACAGCAGGCGGCAGCTCATGCTAGCATTTTCCAACAGGATGCTAAGGCTGTCAAAGGAATGTCAGATGAAATAACTGCATTCGCTATTCAGCGAGGGTATGCAGCGGATGCAAGCATTTTTTCCATTCTACAAGACTTCTACAAGTACAGCAAAAACGGGTTGGCTACAGCCAGTAACAAATACCCCCAGATGTCTGCGTATCTCACCAAGCTCGGTGACGATACAGCGTTGGCTGTCTACGGAAACACTGTGCGCAGTTACATTGATACAGTAACTAAGCAATTTGTCGATAGCCCCATCCGGCATATTGCGGATATGAAGGGATTCGCCTACAATAAAACCGCACAAGTAATTAGTTATGAAGATGCTGGTGTTACCAAAGTCTTGTATGCTAAAGATGCCGCAAGCACCCACAATGTAACTGACCTGTTCGAGTACCAAGGCTATCGCGCTCTGCTGGGAGAGTCCGGAGGACTCTCAACTAATGTCATCGGTCGCATGACTACCGCTGATGCATACGTGCTGGAAAGATTGGTTAAATATGCCAGTGAAGGCAACAAAGTAAAGCTGCCGAGCGGTCAGATTGTTGACAGAATGGAAGCCATTGACTTTATCGCTAAAACTAAAGGCGCTGAGTATGAGCGTCTACTGGCTGCTCACCCAGACATAGACGCAGATAGTCTATATAACAGCATAGGTTATAGCGATGTGCGTCAAGTAAGTGGCATCATGACTGCCAAAGATCAGGGAATTAAAGCTGTAACTCCAGAGGAGATTATTGGTGATCACAAGAGCCTGTTGAAACGTCGCGTAATCACTGCTGTCCATGACCGTCCGGACATGGATAATGCTGGGCTTAGTGCAGCCACTATTGCTGAATCACTGAGAGCTGAACAGGCTGCTACATTTCGCAGTGTGGCTGCCAATATTCTAGGACGTGATAGCATCAATGCCCTGTCAGGCGAGCTGCCAGAGCTGTCGCTGGAGGCTGTCCACGGATATAGCCACCAACGGTTCTTTATGGCAGCCCCTAGCATCGGAGATTATGGCAGCCTACAGCAGAAGGTTGCGTACATTGGCAATTGGCTGGATAATCTGGCAAGTACAAAATTTGTTACTCAGATGTCCCCCGCGCTGAAAGACTCCGGCACTTCACTTGCTGCCAGCAAAGAGGGTGCTGCGGAATATCTGGCATACTTGGAGTGGTACTCACGTCAGGACAAGAAGTTCTACAATGTGGGTGACGGGTTGCTTGCACGTGAGGACGTATTTGCACAAGTTAAATCGGATATTCTCACTGGTAAAAGTGTGGATGAAGCCCTTGGCGGATTACGTCATGGCGATGATTACTTTAGATTTAATCATGCTGAGGCGAAGAATCATTTCAATATCGTGCAGAGACTTAACCAAGAGCATATTGCAAGGAACAAGATCAAGGTGCATAGTGCCTATGGCAACGTGAACCCATTTGATTCCGAGGCTGTATACGCGCCTCCTCGTAACTTCAAGCATGTAGCATTCGTTGTAGAAGGTGCGTCTAACCCACTGGTCGAAAACAGCGAAGCTGTTTTCCGCATTACTGCTAATAGCCAATCTGAGCTGACTGCAAAGATTCAGCAAGCCACAGAACATTACGCTAATACTGGCGTGAATATGTCGATCAAATATCCAAAGGATATTAAAGAGTTTCAGCAAGCTCGTAACCGCTGGGAGTGGCAAGGCGATGACATCAGCAGTAGTTATGTTGCATCTGGTCTGCACCGCACAGGCGCTACCGCAGCTCTCACCCCAGAAACGGATATTCATAAGGTACTCGTTGACGAGTATGAATGGTTCCAGCGCAGCAACAAGGCTGTTATGCGTAGCGCAATTGAACTGCAATATAGTGACTTTATCAGCAAGGCTAACACTGCTGTCCGACAATGGGAGAGCGCTGCCAGCGGCGACCTAGGGATAGCTGCTAAGGGTGCAACTAAAGCAGCCTCCGACTACCAGCAACTTGTTAATACTCTGCTTGGCAGCGATTCACACGGAGGAGGTCAATGGAAACAGCTCAATAACTTCTTGGAGGACTGGACTGCTAAAGGACTTACTGTAGTTAACAAGAGCATAGCTGCCTTACGCGGAGCCAAGGCTGATGATATTGCCAAGTTCGACGAAGAAGCCAAAGCTGTGGCTGATGCATTGAAAGAACGTGGCATTCGGGTAACACTGGCTGATGCAACAGCAGAGCGGCTAGCTAGAGAGATGCAGGTAGACCCTTCCGCTATACGTAACTCCGTGAGTTGGCTCAACCATATTCAGGCAAGCTTGTTGTTGCGGTTGGATGCTACTGACGCCATGATGAATATCTTGGGGAATGTAGTTAAGACATGCAGTGAGATGCAGTACCTCAAGACACTGTACGGGCGAGCTACTCCAGAGGTACAGAAGGTATTCGACGACGAAGTTACCAAGTTATTTGGCACTGCTAAGTCACAGGGATTTGACGCTGGCGCAGAACTTAATCTTATGAGTATGGGGAAAGCGTACAAGAAGGCTGTCGCAGAGGTATGGACAGACAAAGGCAAGGAGCGTATCGACAAGTGGGTAGCTGACGGCATGATGTTCCATAACGATAAGCTTATGCGCGAAATGTTTGAAGAGGCTAGATTAAAAGCAGGGTTCTTCAAGAAGCCAGAAGACTTAGCAGCGTGGAAACGTAATGGCATAAAGGCTGCGCGTAAAGCATACGAGTACGGCACTAAACCATCTGATGCCACGAACATGCTTACTCAGTATGTGGCGCTGGACATTGCTGAAAGCTTAGGCTCGGCGCTTGGCATGAAGGACTCAGAATTAAAGACCTTCATGTTTTCGTTTAGCCGTAAGGTAAATGCTGTCTATAATACTGCGCAGAAGCCCCGCCTATTCCAAGGTGCAGCTGGGATTGCTGTTAGCCTATACCAGAGCTACCAGTTCCATCTGATGGCTAATCTATTCAGGTATGCGGACAACAATGTGAAGAGTGCTCCTGCTATGCTTGCCGCCCTCAACAGTACGTTCTTTGGGGTATCCTCTATGCCTGGGTTTAACTACATCAACGAGAATATCGTTGCTGAACGAACTCAGGGCAGACAGGATTTGTACGGGGCGGCTGCCGTAGCTTTTGGTCAGACTCAGAAACGAGACTTGGCAGATTTTATCATGTACGGTGCAGGTGCATTCTTGCTGCAAGGTAACATGTATACTCGTGGTGGCTTGACTCCGCGTAGCCCAATACTGATACCGAGCAGCACTGCGGATGTGCCTCTGGTCAATGCGCTGACTAAAGGTATTGCCAGCTTCTCTGAAACAGCAAGTCATATCATGCACGGCGCTCCTATAGGGAATACGTTGTGGAATGGATTGTTGAATGTTGGTCTGAACCGACCTTTGACGGGGCTTGGGGATGTATTGCGAGGCAAGTCTATTGACAGCAACTTCAACACGGTGATGTTCCATGATGATCTATGGTCACTGACGACAGGCTTACGACTTGTAGGGATGCGACCACTCAATGAGCAGGTGGCGCGTGACTTCCAATATCGGATGCTTGCGTATAAGGCTGACGATGCTGCCAAAAAACAGCAACTCGGAGAAGAGATTCGTCTGATGCAAACTCATTCTCCTGACAAACTGCAAGACCCCAACACTGTGTATTCGATGCAACGTCGGTACATAAAGGCAGGAGGGCTACAGGAAAACTTTGATGGCTTTCTTGTAGATCAACTGGCAAAAGGTAAAGGGGATTTGTATGAGCGCTTGGATAAGACGCTCTCCAAAGACCGAGATATTATCGCACAGAAGCGAGCAATATTCGGTGCGCCTGAATAAAGGATGGGGGCATGGGTATTAGCATCTACGTGTGTCTCTTTAGGCATGATATGTTCTCCTCATGTTGAAGTGTAGAACTCTCCCCCGGCATGAATCATTGTAACAATTGCGTCTATCTTGTCAAGGGTGCGCGGCATAGCCGCGCATCAGCGGAGCTGACTGCGCCCTTGACAAGATAGCCTGAGCAATTGTTATGATTCATTTACGCCGGGAGGGAGTTAGCCTCCCTAGTTGTCAGTCGTATACCCAAGCCCTTCAAGGATGCGATCAAGCTCTGAATCCCAATACATCATGAATCCCTTTGCAACCTCCTGTGCGCCACCCTTGGGAGAGCCATCACTGTTCCATAGCTGCTGTTTGATCCTTTTGAATGTATTGCTGCGCATGTTACGCAAAACAGTTCCACGCAACGGGGCTCCTGTTTCGGCAGTCTGTCGCATTTTTTTGGCTCCATTAAAGCCTTGGTTATGCAAGCTATATGCATTGAGCACAGAATCAAGTTCGATACCAGATTTTTTGCTGTAGTCCTTGAGCAAGTTGATTGTGCATGTGGCAGCATCTTTAAGATTGCGACGACTTGTACCTTTCGGACAATACTTGCCCTTCTCATAGTCCCCTATCTGAAAATGACCAACATAACCATGGCGGTTACGCACGTTCAATTTACCTGCCATGGATTCAGCAACCCATAATGTAGGCAGAGTGCCTTTAGGCAAACCCGCTTCATCGTTCATCTGGTCAAGCATGGCAAAGCTTTTGGACTTAGTCCACTTAGTCTGCTTAATCCAGCTATCTGTTACATTGGTGAGCAGAGGTACTCGCGCAGCTTTAGCAGGTGGCTCAGCTTGCTTAAGCACTTCAGGATTTTGAGGTAATGCAGATTCATCGGCTAGTGCATCAGCAGGCTTAATATAAGCTGCGCCTTTCTTCAGCACTATTTGTTCAGATGCTGCGATCATTACGCCTAACATCTGGTTGAAGTCCATGATTTCGGCGGGCTGCTTAGCGTATGCGCCTCCGCTTTGCAGCATGATTGCTGATACCAGCAGCGGGATTTTTGACAACTTACTCATTGGTTATCTCCTTAGTTAAAGGAGGGCAGCTCTTATGCCCTCCTAAGCTGATGGGAGTTTTCATGTAATAGTCTCCTAATAGGATAAGTTAGTTGGGCTACGCGACCCCCATGCGGGGCTACTCTAGCACTTGCCCGTTATGCTAGAGGTAGTGCAGGGCTTATGCCCTGCTTCCTACATTTTATTGACTTGCTCAAGCCACTCGGGGAGTAGTGAGCTGTCGTAAAGTCTGCCATCGAACTTGTCTAGTTCGTCAAGCTGCTTAGTGTTCAGATAGACTTTGCCTGCTGCCATAGTGACAGCCCCGGTGTCTTTTAAGTAAGTGAGCGCCTCAGAATACACTAGTGTGTTTGGCATTTGATGATGCACTGCGCGGTTCAGCTGAGGACGAGTCATTGCCTTGTCGTGGGTATTACGCAGAGCCATTAGTATCTGGTCTGCTGCTCTCATCGTACTGCTTATTCCATAATCGCCGAGCGCATCTGCCATGTGCCATTCATTGTATGTAAGAACTGTATTGCAGTACAGCACGTCAGCAGACGTTACTGTCATTCGACCATGCATTACAGCAGCAATCATACAGAGCTTGAATAGCTGCTCTAGTCTCCTGTCGTAGTAATAGGAAAACCGTGTGTCAGCAATACGTGGTTGATGTTTACCAATATCACGCACAAGATTAAGTGCATCTGCGTCTACCTTTATTGCTCCCTCCACATCCATCATGTTACGCAGCATCTTAATTACTTGTACTTCTTCTTCATACGTGTCCCTGAAATCCATAGGTAACAAGAATCTGTCTGTCTTATGCCCACGTACAAGAATTATACGAGTAATCAGTCCTGACTGCATTTCAGTCGGAGGGAACACCTTGTTAAATGATGACGGATTCACCGCCCCCAGCAAGTTAATACATGGCTTTGGAATCACTATACCGCTTGCATCTGAATAAGTGCCGTGGTTATCCCACAGATTATTCACTGTAGTCCATAGCTCAACAGAACCACTCTTAGTGTTGTCTGTCATTTCAGGCATGGACAGAAACATTTCATTGTCCCTGCCATCATCTACTCCTCCTAATGCGAAGTTATCATCGTCACTTACATCAGCGGCTTCAAGTTCCTCGGCTGTTACATCCTTTGCCCCTGTTTCTCCTACATCCCTGTATACTCTTTCAGGGTCTATGCCTTTTAGCTTTGCCATCCCCTTTATAGTGGCATCCCTCTGCCTGCGTATAGCTACGAAATCTTTGGCATGGGACATACTTTGCAAGTCCTTTAGGAGCTTAGTGCGATTAAGATGCTTAGGGGACAGGTTTCTAAAGCCTGCTACCCTTGCGAAGTCTGTTGACTGATTAATGATAGTGGATTTCTTGCTGGCAGGCTCGCCTGCCAGCACTACATACAAGTTTGGATAGAGCAATCTGCTGCCGTATGGCAGCCATACCCGACGCCCGAGTAGTGCCGCCACTGTAGCAAACGACGCTATTCTGGTATATATCCATGGAGCTTCTCGCTCCATGTTTATATTCATCCACACTTGTTGCAGTTTAGGTACACTTGAATGATGTTGAAATGGCACGACTATGCCTCCTTAGCTTGAGGTAGATATTCCCGACATTTAAGTCTATCGTCCCGCGGTATCCCGTCTGCTTTAAGTTGGTTCCAGTGGGTGCCAAAGGCAGGTATACCTACAGGTATGCACAGAGTTTCGGTAGCATTAGGGTCACTAGCTGTTGACCACCTCACTTCGTATTCTCTACGACAGCACTTGTTATAGAGAGCATCTACATACTGTACGTCCTCATTGATGTCAATTAATGTAACGTTCTCATCGTGAATCTGAATCACAGGCATAACTCCACTGCCGTTGTATAGCCAATTACTGAATAGTGCCATAGTACCTTTGATGGAAATATATGCACTGGTACTTTGTGGCACAATACTAATGAGACTATTAAGGTCTGGCTTGTATTGCAGAGGACTGCCAAGCATGATCGGCGCGTAACCACTGACTTGGCAGTGAACGCGACCAGTGGTAAGTAACTCGATAACCAGCCTCTCTACCCACTCGTTCTTTACTTCTGGGTAAGTGTCAGCAAATCCTTTCAACAGATGGCTTGTTACCTGTATCGGTCTCCAGCCTCCGGGCAGATGTAGTAATTCTTGTGCCATGCGCACATTGGCGATACCCATAGTGATAATCATTTGGAACGCCCCCATGTTATAGTTGGCTCCGTGGTTTGTTTGTTTACTAAGCTGCCGTATAGCCTTAGTAATTGCACTGTATTCTATGCCGAAGAATGCGCTGGCTTGCAGGGTGTGGAAATCCAACTCACCTTCTGTACGTTCTTTAAGACTTCTGCACCGCGCTTCGTGGGCTGTTACACGAGACTCTGATTGGGGCGCGTCAGAGGTGGCAAATAACTTGCCCTCCGGAGACTTCCACAAGTGACGCAAATCACGTGGATTAGTATGCCCTGATACTCCACACCAGAATGCAGACCCTCCTGACGACAGCCTACCAGACTTAGTCCCGAACGGATTGATTGTCCACAACAAATAATAGGGCATAGTTGGGCTTGGCAATTCTCCATTGTCACGCGGGGTAAACCAACGAATATCAATGTAGGTACTAAGCCACTTCTCTATACGCCTGTATTCAGAAATCATAGTAAGTAGATCGTTATACATGGGGTGTACAAAACTCAAATCTCTTATAGCATTCTTGTCTGTACTCTTTATACTTGGCACATCCTCTATCTTCAATGCCTTTGCATGGTCGGACATGCCTTTGAATAGAGGCAGCAATTCCTTGCTTTGATTAGCACCGTAACCAGTGATCGCACGGATGTCATTGTCAAGTTGCTCAAGATCACGCTTCATTTGGGCACGTTCTTGATTCACTCGCGCTGTGTCCCCCTGCATTCCTGTCATAGATGACTGCAACGCGAATGGAGTTCGCGCCATACCGATAACAAAGTTCCTGAATTGCTGTTTGTCGAGTGCAGCCATCTGCGCGACAGCAATCAACGCAGTATTGTGGCAGTCACGCGCACAATATTCTTGGTAAGCCTTACGACTCTTGGCATCGCGACCATCCTTCCAGTAACTTGCATCCAGCATATACAGAGTGGCTTGACTCTGCAAGCTGTAGTACCCTGTCAGGTCTGGAGTGATTGCGCGTAGCCAGTATTCTGTATCGTGTATATACCCCCACACAGGACAGCCCCAACGCAGCAGATACTGGTTATCATACATTCCGTTACTGAATGTCTTATATACATGGCTTGCCATCACCTCCTGAGTAAGCTCATCTTGCCACTCATGACCATAGTCCCATGTGAATGTAAACACTTCGCTGCGCACATAACTGCCATCGCTTATATCCTCGAAGTGCCCGTAGACTCCTATGCCTACCAAATCAATACATCCAAGATAATGGCGCAGATCATCCTCTCCAAATATCTGGCAGGCTCTCTCCTCGTCAGTCTCTAAGTCCACACTCATCAGCGTAGGTATGAACCTGTAGCCTGCATCGCCTACCCACTCACCTTTAAGCATCTGTAGTAAAACAGCCGTGTCATGCTGACCTTCATGGCTTATGTGAATGTGATGAAAGTATTTCTTTGGCGCGAACCCGCCTGGACGAGTAAGCTTCTGGAGTATGCGGCTAGCAATAAACTTATCTGATCGGCTGGCACGAATCATCGGAATGGTTGGAAGGCATACCAATCTAACTCCATCACGGTTAACAGCAGAACAGCCAATAAGATTACTATATTTAATAGTCGCTTTGGTACGGATGCGACCATCAAAGTTAAAGTATTTTTCCGCATATGCTAATTCTTCCTCACTGCAAACTACGATTCCATTTATCTTATGTGCTGCATATGCAGCTCTAAATGCGCCTAGCCCTGCCGGTCGCATACCAAATACTTGTGCCCCGTTGTCCTGCTTGGCATCCTTATCCATATACCATATGGCAGGGTGCTGCTCGAATCGTAAGTTATCCTTGCTCAAAACAGCAATCATATAACTACCCTCCCGGCATGAATTAATTAAAAAACAACTGAAATAGGTTGTCAAGGGTGCGCGGCATAGCCGCGCATCAGCGGAGCTGACTGCGCCCTTGACAACCTAGTTAAGTTGTTTTATGCTGATCTTGCGCCGGGGGGAAGTAATACTGCCCTCTAGCGCTAACGCCTACCACTCGATTAAGGCTGTCCCCATAAGCAGGGCTGTTTCGCCATTCAGGTCGGTGAAGTGCTGTTTCTTGCACACCAACGCGCCCCCTTTGTGGAACTTCACTGCCATACCTGCGGACTTCATCTTACTGGTAAACTCCACCAGATCAATTTTATCTGTAAAATATGCCTGAAACAGATCATATACCCACGGCGGTAATGGCAAGCGCAGTTCAAGTGTAGGGGCTGGGTCTGAAGACCACAGCTTAACATTTGCTTGAGGTTTGGCAGTGCCCTGCTCCTGCTGCACAGTCGGCGAAAGCTCTGGCTTCATCGTCAGTGATTCCGCCAATGATGCAGGCTTGGCTGGCTGTTGTTGGTCTGGGTTGTTCATATACAGGCACTCCTGTTCTGGGCGTATTAAATACGGGTTGACTTTCAGCCAATCCCGCGTCATGTGCAGAGATAGCTCGTAGTGTCTCTGAATCTGCATTTGCATCAATGACTCTTGAGTATCGAGCAAATCCAAAAAGCTCCGTCCCTCTGGTCACTTCAACTGTATCTGCGGAAGGGGAGCCGTCCGTGTTTCCGTCGTGCCAAGACGGTGCATACGATTGATAGGAGGGATAGTCGGCAATCCAACCAATTTCGAGATCATCATAGTTCTCAGAATCCCCCTTAATGCCTTCCGGCATTGGGTTGGGTCTGTTGGCGTAGGCATGGAAGTTCCCCTGTATCTTGGAGTGCTCGAATTGCAATCCTGGGTCTAGCACCGGCAAAGGCGCATACCTATGATGCTCATTTGCCCTCATTGGAGGAGGAGCTAAGAATGCACGTAGCTCGTTTTCCGTAAGGGTTAGAATCTTCATAACGAATTACTCCCTATCACGTAAATGAAAGAGGGGCAGTCAGAAGAAAAGTCGTAGAAGCTGGCAATAGCCGGATGTATAAGCATGTAGACTTGCTCTGCGATCGTAGCACTGTCGCTCGATAACTCTCTTTCCAATGCCCGTATGATTGCGTTAATCGTTGTGTCTTCGCTAATGCCCGATACCACAGGGTTTGGGATGGCGATGCACAGGACGGATTCAGCAGAAATAACTTGATCATTTGGCGCACATGGATACCATTCGTCCATCGTTTCGCCGAGGAACTCTATCCAGATACACGAAATGTCCGAGTTATTATGAATGTGCGGCTTCACCGCCGCGTAAGCTTGGGTATAGCGTAGTAGCACAGCAGTACGGGCTAGTTGCCTAGCCCGTCCTCATTGGGTAGTTGATTAAGCCAGATGATTAAATCATCCGGCGGTGATAGCAGCCACCATGTCAGGGGGCAGCAGAGTCACTGTAGACGCAATGATGTCGTTGGACTCGAACACACGACCTGTTGGTTCACCGCCTTCACCCACCTGTTCGTTTTCACGATAGCTGAGTTTAGCGGCACATACGAACTCGTTCAAAGTGTCCTCCAGCATAGAAGTAGTGATAGTGCCAGCTTTCACTTGCTCTTTCACTTCCTTCTCAGTGAGTCCGTTGGCTTCACGGTAGGCAGCTTGACACAAGGCAGCATACTGTTGGCGGCTGATGGTATTGATTTCACCTGCCTTGCCAGACTTGTTGTCTGTCTTGTTGATGATGCCGTAGCGAGCTTGGAACTTCCATGCCATCGGACTGTCTTCGTCGATGTTGTACAGAACTTCCACCTGAACAACCTTTTGAGCCAGATGCAGGATAGGTGGCTTGTTTTGGCGCAGTTCCATGTAGTAGCTGCTGCGCTTGATGCGTTCTTCCGTAGTACCTTTCAAGTCTTTAGGGTGAACAGGGTCAAGCAGAGTAAGCATCAGAACATAGTTACCTGCTGGTAATGCACGACTCGTATCCGCACTCGCAAACTCTTCCGCGGAATCAGTTTCCATTGAGTCAAAGTCGATTTCAGTCGCAGATTCAAACAGCGCGTCATCGCCAGCATCAACAACGGTATCAGTGCCAACATTTTCTTCGTAAGTATTCATGAGAATTATCTCCATTAGGGTTAAGGATTACATTAAGAGGTGGTTCTTGAGAAGAACCTGACCACTGCCTCACTATTACCCACTGCTGCTTGCGCAGCTTTTGAAGCATACGCTTCTGCACTTCCGTGAGTGATAGCTCGGTGAGCTTGCCCAACTGCCGCAGTCATTAACAGGGGCTTCGTATAGTGTGTGAGTGCCCACACACCATTGAACATTTTCAAGCTATTGAGGCTCAGGTTATTTGAACCTAACAGCGGAATATAATCAGGTTTAGCGTTACGATCAATCATGCTAGTAAGGTTGATTTCATGAGTGATAATAAGCACATCGTAGTTGCTTCGCCCCATTACCTGCAAGGCTAGGCTATCAACTCGGTTAACAGCACCATAGTTCTGCAAGTCTGGCTTTACCAAATCTTCAAGAGCATGGTAATTGTACATGGCATTGGTGGCACTTTCATGCACTACTCCCCAGCTATCTACAACAATGACAGCATCGAGAACATCTATAAGACTGCCCTCCAGCTCATACCATTCAGCGTCACTGTTGCTATCACAGATAGGGCACTCGTGCATGAAGTGCGCCTTACATGCTGTAAGTTTGCGAGTGCGAGAGAATGCTGCCAACGCTGACGCTACAGTAGGATTCTCTGGGTTGTCGCGCAGTGGAAACACTGTGAGATTTGCCAGTAAGTCATCTGGCAGGTCATAAAACGGCTCAGTGTTCCCGTCCAAGTCAATGTAGATTACTTTACGAACCTTGAGCAGTGCCCGTATCAGCCATGTTTTGCCTGAACCACTCTGTCCGTAGATGACAAGCTTCTTACCGCTCTTCAAAAACTTAAGCATGTTAGGCGTAACCTGCACATACTTGCGGGTCTTGGCTTTTAAGCCACCTAACTTCTCAGCTAGAGCATTCTTACTCGGGGATGCCATAGGCGTAGTCCTCCTTGCCTTGCGGCGTCTAATTAATCAATAAAAAGACTCAAACTGCTGTTATCAGAAGTAAGCAGAGCCAAGCCATCGTCATTGTCACCGTTTAACAGTGCTTCAACCTCAGCACTTAGGACAGCAGCCTCAATAGTTTCTGTTTCACCTAAGCCTTCTGCAAATCGTTTAGCCAGATCAAACAACATTTCTTCTGTTATTTGCAGCCTCACTATCTTGTTGAAGGTACGAGTATCAGCGCCCGGTCTAAAGGTAAATGCCTCGCCTCCGTAGCATTTATCGTGATGCTTGCATTTGTACCGACCTTCGCAACGCCTGCCATTTGCTTCCAAACAATGAGCTTCTCCAAGTATCTCCAGCTCATCGCCAGCTTGTGCAAGTCTTCTGGCTGTCTCACGACAGCGATGTAAGTGAGACTGCACCATACGCCATGCGCCCTTGGTGTTGTAACGCTGGTGCATTACCACGCCTTCACCAGTAATGACACCTACAAAGTAACAGCCTAGCCCATTAATCTCTGGAGTGCCATCTTGCAACACTTCCCGAGTAATGTACCGTAACAGAGAGTAATGCATTATCTGTGGGTCTGTGCCCCAATTGTACATGTACTCACTGGCGACAGCCTTGAAGTCAAAGATGCGACCTTCTACTCCTAACACTGTGCTCCCATCTTCGCTCACTACAAGTCGAGTGGCTTCAAGATCGTATGCACCTCCCAATACATAACTGAACCCATCAAGACATACTACCTCAATGAGTATACGAGTCTCAGTAGCGTACCCTACCCATTCGGTAGCGTAGTCACGCATCCAGATGTCGTAGAATGTATCAATGCACTGGATAAGTGTGCCAAAATCCTTTGACCCAAATGATTGGAGAAGCTTGAAGTGTACCGATGCGCAGGCATAAGCTCCGCCCAATGCCATATTTCGTGGCTCATCTGGATGCATTGCTATATACGCTGCCGCAGCTCCGAATGCACTGCCAAAGTCTGCATGAGCTGGGTCGTATTTGTCCATGCCCCGCATACGGTACAGCATGGCTTCTCGTTCGCAATCGCTCATGTCCTTTAACAAACTTGGGCTGATGGTTTGGTTCTGCATATAGGTTACTGCATCCTCTCTACTTGATTTAGCTGCAAGCCTCATGACAGCCTCCTAAATAGTCCAGTTCATTCCATCTGCCATTGATGAGTCCAGCTCTAACTGATCAGCCTGAGCCGCCAACTTCTCTGCATGTTTCATTGCGGCATCATCACTCATGCTCTGAGCTGCACCGTGAGCTGTGGAACTGGTACTCCACTTCTTGATGGCAGTAAAGTATTGAGCCTTTGCTTCTCTGGTAAGAGTAGTGATAACTTCCGGCTCGTCAGCCAGCGCCTTTGACAGCTTCATCAATGTCATTGCCCAGCTACCTTTCGGTAACTCTGCCTCGCGCTCCAGATTATCAGCCAGCATTTTAAACTTAGCTTCCATCTGAGGATTGGTAGAGAAATGCGCCCCCTTCTGAGGGAAAGCGGCATCTACCAAAGTACCTATCGGCAATGGCGTAGCTAACGGCTTTGGCTTGCCGCCGGAAGCAGCTTTCTGAATCTTTGCTGCGATGGTGGTTACGCCTTGCTTATCTACTGCGGTGGTCAGCCCAGGCAGTTTGGCTTTTAATGTTGCCATGATTATGCTCCTACTCTTACTGCACGAAATGTAAATTCAAGTTCGTAGTAGATCGTGGATTCTACATGAAACCGTCCGTCACCAGACATCATATGGTATATTGCGCCAGAGTCGCGTTTACGAATAAGTCGCTTGAACGGGATAGCCTGCAATATGACATTGGAAATCTTCAATAAAGACCTCGCAGGAATGTGACGTATAAAATCGTACCCCTGTGATGTATACCAGTCGAATGCATCCATCCACGCCTTATTCGGGACAGCCCCCAGATAACCACAGTGGGTATTGTTAGCAAGCCTGTCTCTCAATACAGACTCTAAGGGAAACCTGCCACTAGGGAAGTCAGTCTCGCTGATGAGCACCTGCGTCTTGTGACCTAAGTTACGATTCACCAATGCGCTCATGAGCGTGTGTGCGGTGGATTTCTTCTCTGGTAAACACCATATTGCCTGCTCATAAAACATGTATAACAGCTTCAATGTTATCAACATGCCTATGGACTCATCATCAGAAGTCTCTCCGAACTGCTTTACCGTCTTTGCCATGTTAATAATCCTCGCGCCAACTTAGTCATGGTTTCGTTAGTTTGTATAAACCCCTGACAGCAAGGACAGCTATCAAGAATATCAATCCCTTGATGGTGTGCCCACTCTCGGTACTGCATACCACACGCACATATAGCCCCGCATTCGACAGCAGCTGTTGGAGCGGGTATCCAAGGCAATCGTTTATTACCAACTTGGTTGCACATGTCCATGTGAAGGTTGCGACCATGCAAATCAGAGAAGAACATCTGAGTATATTCTTCATCAGTAGCAGTAAGCCAGTAGCTTAGCCACATCATAAGTCTTATCTCGTATGTGCCCATTGCTATCCCTCCGGGCTGAATTAATTAAAACACACCAGACGCATTAGTCAAGACCGCAGCCGCCTTCGGCGGTTGCTGCGCAAGCCTTGACAAATGCTTAGGCTGGTGTGTTATCCTGCGGCAGCCCCGGAGGGATGCCAACTGCACACTGTCCTGAACCCCAGCAGATACCCATAGAAATAATACACGTCCTGTTCTGGGTGTCGTTGCGGTCTAAATAAGCGATTGATGGGTTGAATAAGTCTATTACGTTCTTCCTTGGGGGCGCAGTGCTTACAGTAGTGAAATAATTGCACCCACGCGGCAAGGCTGTCAGCATGTGAGAAACAATTTAAACAAAACTGCCCTTCCACGATTGCCCTCACAGGAAGTTCGGAAGGATGGGGTTTAGCCCCATCCTTTATTCCATCCATCACTGATTGTAGTCTGCTGTCAACAGTTTCGCAGGGGTTGCTGTTAATGGCTTCACCTGTAGTCGCTGTCATTACCTAGCCCTCCTCTAAGTAACTGGACTCCCAATCTCGTGAAGCCTGATAGTTCTTGTCACCGTAGATGTATTTCTTGAAGAATTCCAAATCCTTGTACGTAACCCCGCCTTTTCCCTTAGCGATCATGTCTTCAATAGTACGAATCTTCTCAGGAACAGTTACACCTGCGATTTGAGGGCTATGAATATCACTTCGATGCTTGTTGTTCTCTGGGTTTGGTGCCCAAAGCGCCGCGTGACTGATCATAGTAAGCTCAAATCTCGCACGAGTAAAGCTGGTATAGACGTACTCAGTAAACCCTGGTGTATCTTGATGGGTCATTACCACTACACGACGCCCTGATGAGCCTTGGGATACGTGGGCTGTCAGCACCCACGGCTTGATACCCTTAATAGCCGCACCAGTATTGAGATTTTGCAACTCAGTTTTTACAAAACCCCCTACATCGCACATGTCAGCTACCTTCTCGATGGAATTCTTAAACTCCGCATCGCTGATGGTCTTGCTTTCCTCAGTAACTCGGAAGTCCAGCACGATAGCAGCGTGTAGCAGTCGCTTAATGGCGTATTCAGTAACTACCTCAGCGTCATATGATGTCTCTGTGCGAGTAAGGATATGCTGATACAACGCGCCGATGTCGAGAACAATCAGGTTGTGGGTTGCTTTACGCCCCAATTTATCCTGCTCGACCCTCTTATCCCGAGTTGCTTCCGCATTATCGGCAATAGCCTTGTCCATAGCAAAACTGCCTTCAATATCATCGAACCCGCTTCCTGTATCCAGCGCAGCCGCATCATTAAACGCCGCATCCATCATACGCCCATGCAACACATTACTATCGCTCTTAGCCCACTCTAACCACTGAACAGGGTCACGAGTGCGGTAAGTCATGGGAGGGAATACCTCGCCACTGTGCTGAGGATTGCGTGTAATACGCATGATCATGTAGGTACTGCGGACTTGGTTAATGTCTGCGTACACAATATCTCCTGCTGCTAAAATGTGCGCATTCTCCTCGCCAAATGTACGATTAGCCGTGCGCACATAGTAAGTCTTGCGACCCAGATACTCATCCAACTGTTGAGTTGCAGTACGGAAGATGTTAGTGATGCCGAACTTATTAGGTATCGTGCTGATGTCAGGGTCATGGAAGCTGATCGCCATGTCGAGTCCCGGTACAAATTTACCGTTTACAATCTCCTGATACAGATAATTGCCATTAGCTATGTACGCTGGTTCAGGGGCAGCCCTCTCATGTGCATAGGTAATGATGTGTACGCTACCATGCATTGGCTCACCGTAACGTAAGTTTACTTTCGCCCCATAGTATTGAGTGCGCTGCATACGGATTTCATTAGCCATCCGTACAATGTGACCTTCGTGACGATAAACCTTGCTTAATACATGCACATTGTAGAAGGTAGAAAATGCTGCAAGCACAGATAACCCGCCGACAGCGTTGATCTGATAAATATCACCGCATACGAAGATTGCACACCCTTCTGGCAGGGCATCAATCAGCTCCCTGAGTAAATCAAGGCGTACCAAAGTACCTTCGTCTATCAGCACTGCACGAATTTCTCCGGGCAACTTGTTTTCGCGGGTGCGATACGGCACGAACATTTGACCGTCGCCTTCTCCAGCATTATCCATTGTGCTGCGTTGGGGGCGATACTCCAACAGCTTATGGATTGTCATGCAGTTATCCCGGAGATTAACGCTACCAAGGTCTACAGTATCGCCGTCCTCGTCCTCATAAGTGTAGTCCCATGCGTCCGGTAGACGAACCATCAGGTTCTCAACAGCGTTACGAGTGAGAGATACTACGATGAACCCTGGGTTTCCACGCCGCAGATATTTATGATCTGGGTCGCAGTGCTCAATGTCTTGGTAGTGAGCATTGCTCTTCTCAAGCATCGGTGGGCAGAAGCGCACGGCTTCTAATACACCTTGAACAGCAACTGCTGTCTTACCCGCACCAGCAGACCCTATTACCATGCAACTGCGCAACGCTCTGATGTCCCTCACCGCTGCCATCTGCGTAGCATCCAATGGAATTGGCTTATACAAACTTCTCACCGTCCCGAGTCTAGGTATCACTGTAGTAGACATTGGTAACATGCTGGGAAGCTTTGCCGCATACATGTTGGGCTTGCTGCTTACTGAGGTGAAGTCTTGGCTTTCATACTGGTCAGGACTTTTGCCGCCAATTTTTGCTTTAATTTTACTTGAACTTGTGATGCCGCCAGACTTACTACCGATTTTGGCTTTGATTGCTGCCATTGTATGCCTCCAATAAATCTCAATGCAATTTCAACCATACGAATAAATGTCTTGGTCTCAAATGCAAGTTGTCGATTACTTCGTAATGTAAATGATAAGAAATCTAGTGTGGTTGGGTAGCCAGCTATGCTGCCGCCGCACTGATCAATATAAGCCAGTGATGCTTTCCTTAATGCTAACTCTACAAAGTCAAATGAACTTCGTTGCAGCGATGCCCGTCTATATTTGGTGTGAATATACAACGTGCGTAAAGCATCCCATTCTTCATCCAGTAATGCGAACCTTGTGAAATCCTTATATGCCACTGCCAAAGTTGTAGTTGCTTCTTCTACAACGCAGCGCAGGTGGCTATCTCCGAGCCATGTCTCACGACTAAGCCTTTCCATGGCTTTGTCCTCATCGTTGATCAAGCATGAGTAAAGCCCTTGACAGCAACCATTATGTAACAGCCTCACTCGTGGAATCTCGCCATGCCTCATGCCTATCAGCTTAGCATTCTGAGTTATAAGACGTGCCGCCGCTATTTCCATCTGTACCTCCACAGCCTCCACACTGAGAAGGTCAAAGTGCTGGTGACTCAGTTCCACATGTATAGTATCTGCCTCGCAAAAATCCACATCCAGTACATCATAATGTCTAAGCACTGTAAATGTTGCCATCCGTAGTTGTGCATATACCACGTATTTATTCATATCTTGCCAGCTCTTTTCTAAAGAGTGCAGCATAGACAGTGCATCCGCAGGAGTCAACCCATGTAACTCTGGATGAACTACTCGCAATGCATTAGTTATACGTGATGCGGCAAATTCTATTCCTGTAACTGCACATACGGAATATGATATAACTGCATCTTTAAGTTTCATGTGCGCCCCACTGCAATATTGTAACAACTAAATATAGCAAGTAAATGCCACAGCCGCCTACGGCGGTTGCTGCGCAAGCATTGACTAACTATATTTAGTTGTTAAAGTTAAGACGCGGGGCAGCCACTCAAGCTCATGCTCAAGAGTCCGCCCACGCCCATAGGAGATAGCCCGTTAGGGCTGCTGTCCTTGTTGCTGTTAACCGATACGGAAAGAGTCCGCAGAGAACATGGAGTTAGCATCAGGCGCAACAGCCGCAGATGCCTTAGCCTTCTTGTCCTGGTCTGCTTTCATTTTGTCGTGAATTGCAGTCAGGATGCACTTGGTAGCATTCAATGCTTCCAGAGTATCGGGGCACTCGGACATGAACGTGGTGATTACGCTGTCATCAACCCCACGCGGACGATTGCCAGCTTCCAGCCACTTGAGCTGTGCACGGCGTTCCTTCATGTTGTTGCCAACGTGAGTGATGAACACCTGAATTGCTTTCAGCGTAGTAGCTGGCAGTGCAGGAAGTTTCCAGACCGGAGCCTTCTTGCCTTCTTCCGCAGCCTTCTCGGTGCGCTTCTGGAACGCTTCGTACTTAGCCACCAGCTTCACAATCGGACTAGCATACGCTTTCATGTCGGAAGCTGTAGGCTCTTTGCCGAATTGAGACTTGTGAATCTTGGTGAAGTACAGTTCCATGTCGCTTGCTGCCATATCGACCAGCTCGTGAGGAGTACGACCACCGACATCCAGGTTGCACACCAGAGCTTCTGCTGCGCTGGAGGACATGGATACAGATTCCCATGGGCGGAATTCCGCGATGATGGCATCCATCAGGCTTTCTGCGCCGAAGTGAGTGCTCAGCCATTCGGAGGTGAACACTGTACCTAATGGCAGGCGAATATCCTGCTTATCCAGATGACCGACAACCAAGTGAATCATGTGATCGAAGATCAACTGCGCGGCTTCTTCCGCAACCTGTTCAGCTTCCGGTTCAGTCAGGGATACACCGTAAGACACCATAGCCTTGGTGGTCTTGAACTTAGGATTACCCTTCGGAGTGACAGCAGACCGGGTTTCTACCACTTCACCAGCTTCATTTTTCACTTCTTCCATGACACGTTCTTTGAAGACAACCGGCTGCTTGGTGTCGATGAATATTACGCCTTGATCGGCGTATGCAGCACGTTGATCATCGGTCATGGCAACAGGAATAGGATTGGCATCGTCACGATAGTCGATTTTGCCTGCGCCGCGTGGCAGAGGCTCACCTTCATCGCCTTCATCACCGGCTACGTCTTCCGGGTCAGCGTCAGCAGTAGCCGCAGGCACATCAGCAGGGAGACCACCTGCCAGAGGCTTAGCAGCTTCATCAGTCAGTGGGGTGTTGGAGCCAGTGCCAGCAGAGGTAGTAGGTTGAGTTTGCATATCTTTCATTTCCTTGATTGGATTAACAAATTGTTGCGCAGGTGCAGGGGCATCGCCGCCTGCCTCTTCTTTTGCAGCTTCTTTCTCAGCGGCTTGCTGCTTAGCCGCCATCTGTTGGACGATAGGTGAGCCTGCAAATAGACCACCTTTTCCTGTGCCGGAAGAGAGTCCGGGCATTCCCATGCGTCCAGTATTTGGAATTGTCATTGTCGTATCTCCTAGGGCGCTCATAGCGCCACTTCATTACCATTGCTGTCATAGACTGTAAAGCTGTGCGCCCCACGATCTTCGTTGAATGCTACATACTGTATCAGTTGGCTGTAAGTAAGAGTAATGTAATGTTGTTGCTCGTAACCTCCCACAGACAAATAATTTATTTCGTACTCTTGCGCTTCTTCAAACGCATCGCTGAGCTGTAGCCCCTCTACTCGAGGCAGAGGGCTGTAAGCGACCAGTTCGGCTCCAAAATGTCCGGGCATGTTCCACCTCCAACATCACAGTTTCCTTGATTGCTGTGTTCTTGCATCCAGTACATTTCATACAGGGTGCGAACCAGCAGGCGATCAGCATCCATGATGCCAGCGCCCTCATGCTTATCGAATTTATTCAGTGCGTACCATTCCACATAGTTATGCGCATCTTGTGCCCATTCATTGCCCCACTCTGCGTTGTCAACCGCAGCATTGGCTAAGAAAGTGCAGATGCCCTGCCAAGGGGCTACATTCGCCGGAATCATAGGCAGGATGCGCGGCAACCATTTCTTGTACATACACTCGACAGCCCAGAATGTGCCAGTAACGATGAATTCACGGCGACGACGGGAAGAGAGGTCTTTATCATATTGCGCAGCAATTGCTGGCAACAGCTTTGTATACACCTCATCGTAGAACAGCCACTGTGACATCTGCGCTGGCATCCGCGCTACAAATGCTGGTAACTCAAACACCTGCACTTCCGGTGGCTTTTCCTTGAGCTGTTGCAGGAAAGTTGCGGTAGCGAACCCATCGCTATCTACTGGTAACGGATTCTGAATCCGCATAACTTGAATAGCCATAACATGCCCTCCTCAGAGCTAATATGGTAGCAGTGCCTTAGATAAGGCATCTGCAAGTGCAGGCACAGCGCATAATAGCGCCATGCCAAGTAAAGTATGCGCATATTGCTTAATGAATGCGCTCCGGCGCTGTCTGTTCAGAGAATAACTCGAGCTGTTCATTTTCTGCCTCCTCTTCACGGTAAAGGGCTTGAAGGTGCATGATACGCATAGCTTCGTGCATCATGTCGTGCAACGGCGCGTCAGCCATAGAGCGACTTGCGAACTCCAGCGCACCCTGAGTGTCTACCACCGCTATAGGTGTAGTTTGGGGAGGCTGCGGGTAGCCTGCACGACGCAGCTTATTGCTGACAGCCGATAGGAAATCCATCTCGTTCTGTGTGATGATGTTCGGTACATCATATTCGTGCTGCGATACCCCTCTCTCGTCCGGTTGACCTTGGCTGATAACCCGCAGCGGTATGAAGCCTAACATGTAATGCGTGTATTGACCGATGCCACGAGCATGTTGCTGCATAACAAAGTTACGCACCCGCATAGGGTCATCTGCTGCCATATCGACTACGTCCGCTGCCGACAGCTCCCACGCCAATTCATTGCCATTTTTAGGGCAGGCGTTAGGCTCGAAGTTCTCCGCAGTCTGCAACACTTCTGATGCTGCTTGTACTGCTTTAGGGTCTACTAGCGTAGCATTATCACTTGACATTTGAAAGTCTCCTGTTAAATGTAGCACTGTGGCTACTGTTGTTGCCCCCTTCGGGGCGAAAATATTGTAGCACCCTCATCAAAGAAGTCAAGCCAATAAAATAAATCGCAAAGCGATTTATTTTATTCCGCGCAGCGGCTACGGGCTTGACTTCTTCTCTTTGGGGGTGCTATCCTGATCGTGCGCCCGAGGGGAGCTGCACCCCAAGATAACAATGTGTGCTCTTTTGGCTGCAAGCTCAGTTGGTTGGCACGTGCCAACTGCATTTCTGCTTGCCGCATTTCTGATTGCAGTTTACTAGCTCTCTTCTCTTCGTTGGCTTACTGCTCAATCTCGATGCTTGTACGAGTAGCAGTAATATCGTGCTGCCATTGCTGTCTGCAAGTTTGCACATAAGCATCCATCTTGGGCTGTAGCTCCCGCATCATTGCTCTTGCTGATTCATCTTTGAATTTCTGCGCTACACCACGAGCATCGCCAGAATAGCGCTATAGGCTAGCTAAAAACAGCACTATAGTGAGCGAAGTTAATATTCCAGCGACGAACCAGCAGCTCATCACCGATATTAGGCGGGTAGTCGTGCGGGACAGGCTCATCGTCGCCTTCCCAGCCATTAAAATCTCCTTCTGGTTGGAGGTCAACGATAAGTTCAATATAGCCATCAACATAGTTGTATTCCCATACAATTTCCGCCAGCTCATCGCCGCCACCGTCGAGCTGCACTACCAGTTTATTTTCTTGCGTAACTGTGTAACCCTCGCCACGCAATACTTCTGCAAATGTCGGGGTAAGTGTGCAGCTGTCGCTATCGCCATAGATAAAGAAGCTGTCGTGATCGAAATCACTAGCCATCATCTTGTCGAAGAAGAGTGCGGCGATACCGTCTACCATCGGGCTGATGTTGCCCTTAAACTCGACCTCTTGTACTGTTGCCGCTGCCATCAAATCTTCCAAGCTAGCAGTTGCTGGATTAAGCTCCACAGCCTTATGGCTCAACTGCGCTTGCAACATGAAAGGAATATTGGTAGGGGCTTTCGGTGTGTTACTCTGGGTGTGCATCTTGCAGCAAAGGTTCCACATCATCATACCGTACATCATTGCGATGTAACGTTCACTGCTTGTAAGCCGGTCTACTCGTTGAAGCCAATCATCTTGATTATCAGGAGTATCAAACATCCCATGTGCTTGCCACTCGCTGCTATGCCCTCCATTGCTGCTATGCCCTTCATTGCTGCTATGCCCTTCATTGCTGCTATGCCCTTCATTGCTGTTAGGCTGTTTGCCTGTCATGCTCATTGCGTGTCATCTCCATAGGTGTTGAGTTAAGAAAAAATTTTTTCTTTTTTTAGAGGCTCCCTTCTATTATACCACACTTTCCCTGATTTGTCAAGTCCAATTTATTTTTTTCTTAAAAACAGGGAAAATGCTCGATTTTTTTAAAGGCATCCTGCAATTGATAATTTGATCCCTATACAAGCATGGCAATGAGGAATATTTCCCCTGCGAATGTGCCAACTCTAGTTTTTGACGGGGCTAGTGCCTGCCCCTTCCGGCTGTAAAAATGGTAAGGCTACCTCAAGCTGCTGTAAAGGAGGGAAATAAATTGCTGCGCAATTTATTTCCTTGGTGGTCTGCGACCATCCTTGACAGCAGCGTGCGGAAGCCTTATGGGGATTCTGCGCCGGGGAGGGCGCTACCTTCTAGTGCTGTTAGGCTGTTTGCCTGTCATGCTCATTGCGTGTCATTCCATGCTAGGAAATTCAGCATGGACACTAACTCTGCCAATTCCCTTATTGATTGCTGCTCATGTCGTTACTGCTCATTCTATGTCTCCTTCTTCATCGTCTACTAAAACATCACTTATACTAGGCTCAGCCGATGGCGTAGCCCCTGTTGGCAGCCATAAAGCGGCATCTGACCGCCTTTTGTGCCATTCCTCTATGCTATGCGAAAGCGCAGCTATGTCCTGCTTCTTTTGCATCAGTAGCGGAATCATTTGCTGTCTAAACAGCGACAGCCTTTGCAATTCATCTACGCGTAGCATTGCTGTCGCTCCGTACACCATATCTAGCCTCTTGCGGGGCAGCCTGTACAGATACTTGTGGGACAGCTCATAGCTTACCAGTCTATCGCCAAGGAAAGTTTGAGCTTCCTTACTTAATAAGGGGGCTTCCTTACTTAATAAGGGGGCTTCTCTACTTAATAAGGGGGCTTCCTTACTTAAAAGAGAAGAAGCCCCCTCAGAGAGGCGCAGCCGTGGAGCAGCCCGGGCGCGTAGCATGTCATTAACTTGCTGTTCTGCAAGTGCGTAGCCTTTCTCTGTAGTCTCATCCCAATAGAGGCGAGACGCTAGTCTCGTCTCCCCTATTGCTTCATAGAAAGCAGCATAATCTGCGCCATGTAGAGAGGCAGACCAAAAACGTGGATGCCTGTAACTTGCGTCTGTATCCCAGCGAGACGCTTGCAACGTCTCTAGGGCAGCCTCTCTAGCCGCTGGTGGCAGCAACCATGCAGGAATCCATGCACCTGTGCCATAAGTTGGCAATAGCTCACATAGGGCTAACAGCTCCTCTTCTGTGCGCCATACGCTACCAGAGGGAGTGGCAAGAGGGGCTGGAAGCCACTGCCTTGCTCTACCCGCCCTGATAACAGCCACATCATGGCTACCATCTAGCCGTGTAGCAGGCGCAAAAAGGGGCGCAGCCTCTTCGTGCTCTAGTAGCCCAGCAAGCCACCAAAGAGGTCGAGAACTGCCCAGAGGGAGAGCAGCAGCATGCTGCTCTACCCCGCAGGCTGCCAGCCATCCTTCCCACTCGGATGCATCATCGCCATATAATGCCTCAAGAGAGGCAGCTTCCTTTGCAGAAGCTGATTCTTGAGTTAGTGGAAGCCCTACTATTGTGGCAAGTATGAGACGCTGAGCAATAGCCAAATATTGTGGGGCAGCCGCAGTAGGCGATGGGGCAGCCCCCCGTGAAGAAGCCTGCGGCTCCTCTAGTGCGGCTGCCGCCGCCCCCCGTGAAGAAGCCTGCGGCTCTTCTAGTGCGGCTGCCGCCGCCCTGTAGTTACTGGAGAGCCTGCTTGCTGTCTTATGAGCGTCCTCACGCTCCAATGTAGCTGCCGCAAGCCTTGCGTGCTTAGCTGCCCAACCTTCGTCTACATTTCTGGGCGCAATACTGCCACTCTTGTTAGCAAATCTGTTACCCAGAAGTATGCTTTTATATCTGAAGTATGCTGCGTTTGCGCCAAGCCCTGTTTTTAGTGCATAACGTGCCATTGCCTCCATAACAGGAAGCATTTCAATGCTCAACTCGTCGTCAGGGATTAGTGTGCCCACTGTACTGATCTGCGTATTACGCCGCTCTTGCAGAGTGCCCATACCATGTGTGGGCACTATCCCCCAGATATATGGAGCGTCTGCTCTAGTGCTCCCAACAGCAGACAAGTAAAATAGGTGCATCTCTTCTGCACCTTCATCAACAGCACTTTCATCAATAATTACTGTGCCGTCCTGTTGCAGTCTTGCTGCGGTGAATGTGTGCCCTTGCTCCACTTGTAATACAGTAGGTCTGCCACCATTGTCAGGAGGCGGATATACAAACAGTATCTTGCTGTTAAGCACTACTTGCAAGTGCGGCGCATTCCCCCACTCATCTGGATAAACAGGCAGAGCGGCAGCGTAGCCGCCTTCTGATGCCCTTTGCTGTTGTAGGGCTGCAAGAGATTGTTGCCAATAGCGCAGCTCATCTATTGCATCTATGTAATCCTTTTCTTCTGCCCATCCCTCCTCAAGAGCAAGCCCTTGCGCACCGCTTAACTCTGCAAGCACACAGTTCTTTTGTGTGCCAGCCATAACAATGCGGGGAGTTTTTGGGTCAGAAGCAGGCAAAGTGGGGAATGCACAAAGGATTTTGGGCTGGGGCTTTCGTGGGCTTGGGCACAGCATATAGCGCTCTTTAAATTTGTAGCCTGAAAATGCATTTGTGCTGCTGTTGAAAACAGCCTCTAGGGAAGCCTCCTCGGCATCCCCTATGGAAGCCTCCTCGGCATCCCCTATGGAAGCCTCCTCATTTAAAAGGCGCAGCCTGTGCGCAGCCCCAGCCCCTGCCTGTGCTGGGCGTAGCCTGCTGCGTAATTTAGTGGTCATTTCATTACTCCTCATTTAAAAGGCGCAGCCCTGTGCGCAGCCCTGTGCGTAGCCTGTGCGCAGCCCTGTGCCTGTGCGTAGCCTGTGTGTGTATGCACCCTCCCGGCGTTAAAAAATTGCAACATAAAAAAATAAACCTGTCAAGTCGAGAAAAAAAATATGCCGAAGGCATATTTTTATTTCTCCCGCGAAGCGGCTGCGGACTTGACAGGTTTAAAGTTTTTTTATGTTATGCTAATTATGCGCCGAGGGGGAGCAATAACTCTACTTCTGTAGTAGCAATATTAAGTGCTTCTTCTAAAGAGATAAATTCAGCTCTTGCGTAGATGTGATCAGCGGGTAAGCTACCAACACCGCCAGCCATCATTAACTCAACGTTGCAAGCATATACTTGCAATATTGAGCGGTGGTAGAATTTAAGTTGCTGTCCTTTATACTGTGTAGTGAATATCGGCTTGCTGTTATTCGCTATACAGATTTGACTTAATAGCTTAGTGCTTTTGTGCGCCATATTAAGCTGTTCCCAAAGATAGTAATCTTCCGGCAGATATTCAATAGCTGCTGACAGCATTTCACTTCTTTCTTGTGCAGCTACTTCAAAGCCTGCAATAAGATTGGATAGTGCTGTTATTTCTGGAGCTGTCAGTGCGATTGTGTGTCTGTTCATTGTACCTGGGTCATACATGATAGCTTGTTGCCATTTCATGTGTGCTAGTTTCAAAGTAGTTGCTGTATCGTTACCAACAATATCTTCAATAGTGATACCATCCAGAACAGCAAACCCTTTAGCTTGCTGTTCTAAGAGTTGCCATCTGTCAATAATAGCAGCACGCATTTGTATGCTGTAGCCACTGACAAGAATTAAGCATTCTCGTTTAGGTAGATTATAGCAGGGTCTTTCTTCCCCTTTTGTATCTTTGTATGTGCCCAAAAAATCAACCAACTCAAATTTGAGTTGGTTGACTTTTAGCTCATCTAGCATGACCTTAATATCACGTAAAATATTGTTATGTTGCTTACCAGTTAGCTTAGCAATCTCTAAACTACTCATGGTTTGCACGTTAAGAGTGTTACTTATTGAGGTATTCATAGTGAATCCTAAATCGTGTTGATAAAAAGTATAAGAGAGACAGGCTTATTAACAAGCCTGCCTCTATTATACCACACTTTCTTGGATTTGTCAAGTCGAGTTTTTTAAAAAGCTAAAAGGCGAAGCCTGCGAAGCCTTTTTTTTTTAAACTTTCTCCATTTAATATATGTAAGCTATAAGGGTAATAGAATATTAAATCTAATAATATACTTTAGTAATATCTAAGTATAATAATAATAATAATAATAGTACTACAGTATAGTAATATAGTATAGTAATATAGTATAGTAATATAGTAAAGAAGAGGCGAAGCCTAAAAAGATAAGAAAAGAGATAAAAAGAATCTTTTCTTTAGTCCGCAGCTCGCTGGAACAACTGAAAAAAAGAAAAGAGAGAAAAAGAGAGGCTAAAGAGATAAGAGCCGAGAAAAAGAGAGAAAAAGAGGGCGAAGCCCAGAGCCCAGAGGCGAAGCCCAGAAAAAAAAGGCGAAGCCTTTTTTTATATTGCTGGATAAAATTCTTTGCTCGACTTTACACTCCCACTATGTAAACTGTGGTCAGGAATAGGTTTTAACAATTTACTTCCTTGTATATTTTGTATTACACGCTGATAGTCACTTTTCCTTGCTTTATATGCAGAAAAGACATTGCGAAGAGGTAAAAAGTAATTGCTTAGTGTGCTGTCACTAATTACTTTGCTGCATTGCAACAATTCGTCAATTTCCCATTCACATAGGGCTGCGCCTAAGAAGTCACTGGCTTCCGTGTAGGTTGCGAGTTTTTTCCTCAAAAACTTAGCTTGTGCCCGCATTTGTTGACGTAGCATATACGCGTGTTTCCCTTCCCTTGTTATCCTTGCAGCATTTAATGCCTTAGTGCGAAGTACACGGGCAAAAGTAGCCTGTAAGGTTGCAGGCTCTAAATAAGCAATTGCATAGGCTTCCGCTTTTGCTTCATTATAGATACGCCCTGAAGCTGTATATTGCTGGCGCATTCTTTCTCTAGTATAAGCCTGATGAATTTCTATTCTTTGAGTAGCTACGCTATGGTGTAAGCTACAGCCTAGCTCTTTATAGATTGCATCTAATCGGGTAATTGCGCTCAACTTGTCAGCCCTAGAAAGATAAGGCGTAGCCTTATCCTGTAGGCTGCCGTAATCATCAGCAAAACCTAAATCTAGGCTGTCACTGTCGAACAGGTCTAAATCAATAGCCACGGCTTGCGCCTCCTGCAAGTAAGTAAATAGGCAAAGCCTCATAAGCCTTGCTTATTTGCTTACTTAGGCAGGGCAAGCCTAGCTTGCCCCTGCTT